>JAEXRM010000068.1 GCA_023440865.1 Bacillota bacterium | reverse complement strand
CCCAGCCGAAGGGCAACACGCTTTCGCAAGGCAGCCGCCTTCCCGTATTGCGCCGCGCCGGCCTCGTTCGCAGGCCGGCCTCCCTGCTGGCGATTCTGTTGCTGCTTGCATCCGGAACCGCGGGCTGCGGCCAGCCGGAACCGCTCATGCTCGGTGGCACGGTCGAGGCGGAAGCCTCGGACATCGTGACGGAGGTGGCCGGCCGCGTCGCGGAGCTGACGGTGTTTGAAGGCCGGAACGTCACGCAGGGCGCCATCATGGCGCAGCTCGACGACACGGTGCAACGCCTGTCCGTCGCCCAGCTGGAAGCCGCGGTGACGGCCAAGGAAGCCCGTCTGGCCGAATTGAAGGCGGGAACCCGCACCGAACAAGTCGAGCAGGCCAGGCAGACGGCACAGGCCGCGAAGGCGCAGTACGAACAGGCGAAGAAGGGCGGCACGCCCGAGCAGCTCCGCACGGCCGACGCGCAGGTCGCCGTTGCCCAAACGGCGGTCGAGTCCGCCGTCGTCCAGGCCGACTACGCCGCATCCGCCTGGACCGATGCCGACGCGCTGCACGCAAAGGGTGAGCTGTCGGATTCCGCGTGGAAGGACGCCCGCTACAAGCGCGACGCCGCGCAGGTGTCATTGAAGACCGCCCGGGACCAGCTTGTGACCGCCAAGGCGCAACGCGACCAGGTGAAGACGGGTGCGGGCGCGGACGCCGTGGACGCCGCCAAGGCACAGTATGACGCCGCGCTGGCCCAACTGGCGCTAGCGGAGAACGGCTCGCCCGACACCACGATCGACATGGCGGAGGCGGATCTCGCCCAAAGCAAGGCGGCCTTGGCGCAAGGGGAGGCGGTGCTTGCGAAATATCAGCTCAAGGCGCCGCGTGACGGCATGGTGACGCTTGTTTCGATCGATGTGGGCGAGGTGGTGAACCAGGGAGCCGCCATCGGTACGGTTTCGGACCTGTCCGACCTGACCGTGCGGCTGTACATCCCGCAGAAGCATCTTGCGGCCATTTCGCTGGGACAGAAGCTGTCCCTGACGGCGACGGCGATCAAGGGCGGCACCGTGGAGGGGGAGATCGATTGGATCTCGGACGTGGCGGAGTTCACGCCCCGGAATACGGAAACGACGGCCTCGAAGGAATCCACCGTGTTCCGGTTCACCGTGCGGGTCAAGGGGACGGAGACCGGGCTCAAGCCCGGCATGTCGGTGGAGGCGGTCATTCCCGGCGCCTTCGAAGGGCAGTGAGGGGTGTGATGACATGAGGCGCACATCCAGGAAGCCGGCAGCCGATGCCGGCATGACGCAGACACCCGAGACAGCGCAGGCGGTTCCCGGCATGACACGGAAGTCCGGGACAACACAGGCGGTTCCCGGCATGTCCCTAAACGCCGAGATGGCGCAATTGGTTCCCGGCATGCCCCTGCAGTCCGAATCAATGCCGCCGGTTCCGGCCATCGAGGTCGAGAACCTGGTCAAGCGGTTCGGCGCATTCACGGCCGTCGACGGCATCAGCTTCTCGATTCCCAAAGGCTTCATCTTCGGCTTCCTCGGCCCGAACGGTTCGGGCAAGTCCACCACCATCCGCATGCTCTGCGGCGTCCTCAAGCCCACGTCGGGCGCGGCGCGCATCATGGGGCTGGACGTGGTGAAGCACACCGAGGCCGTCCGTCATTCCCTTGGCTACATGTCGCAGCGGTTCTCGCTGTACGAGGACCTGACGGTCGAGGAGAACCTCGACTTCTACGCGGGCGTCTACGGGTTGCCGAAGGACGTGCGCGACCGCCGGAAGCGTGATCTGGTCGCGATGGCCAACCTCGAGGGCAAGGAAAGAAAACTCGCGGGAACCCTGTCAGGGGGCTGGAAGCAGCGTCTGGCGCTGGGGTGCGCGCTCATCCACAAGCCCGAGCTGCTGATACTCGACGAGCCGACGGCCGGTGTGGATCCCGTGTCCCGCCGCGTGTTCTGGGAGATCATCCATGCGCTGGCGCGACAGGGCATTACCATCCTCGTCACGACGCACTACATGGACGAGGCCGAAAGCTGCGACACCGTCAGCTTCATCCTCGACGGGCGCATCGTCGACCACGACACGCCCGCGCGGCTTATTGCCGCGCAGGCGGGGGCGCGCAACCTTGAGGACGTGTTCATCCGGCGTGTGGAGCAGGTCACCGGCCGTGCCGTGGCCGGCACGTTCCAGGAAATGAGGTTCATCCATGAGTGAACGGACATACGGCCGGGCGCTGTTCTCCTTCAAGCGCTTCAAGGCCATTGTGAAGAAGGAGTTCATCCAGGTGCGGCGCGACCGGTTCAGCATGGCCCTGCCGTTCATGATGCCCATCGTCATGATGTTCCTGTTCGGGTATGCGGTGAACACGGAGGTCGACCAGGTGCCGACCGCCGTGCTCGACCTGAGCCGCACCGCGGAAAGCCGGGCTTTCGTCGAGCATTTTGCGGCTTCGGACTACTTCCGCATCGACGGGTATGTGGACAACGAGCAGCAGATCCGGAACGCGGTGAACGAAGGCTCGGTGAAGATCGGGCTGCTGATTCCGCCGGACTTCGCGCGGAAGATACAGCGCGGGGAGACCGCCGCACCACAGCTGATCGTCGACGGCACCGATCCGACGACGGCGCGCACCGCCTACACCAGCGGCATCATGGTATCGGAGATGGCAACGCGCGAGTTGATGGAAACCCAACTCGCCCGCCAGGGGGCCGCCGGGATGAAATCGCCGTCCGTGCGGGTGACCGCGAAGGTGTGGTTCAACCCGGAGATGGAGAGCGTGCGGTTCACCATTCCGGCGCTGGTGGGCCTCATCCTGCAGAATGTGACGCTGGCGCTCACCGCGTTCGCGCTGGTGCGCGAGAAGGAACGCAGCACCATCGAGCAGCTGATCGTCACGCCCATCCGCTCCTCGGAGCTCATCGTCGGCAAGCTGATTCCCTACATCGTGATCGGGTATGCGGGCTTCCTGTTCGCCCTGGCGATCTGCATGTTCTGGTTCGGCATTCCGGTGGCGGGCAGCCTGCCACTGCTGCTGGTGCTCGGCTTCCTGTTCGTGTTCTGCTCGCTGGCGATGGGCATGCTCATCTCCACCTTCTCGCGGACGCAGCTGCAGGCCATGCTGGGCATGATCCTGATACTCCTGCCGAGTATCCTGCTCTCGGGCTTCATCTTTCCGCGGGAAGCCATGCCGCCGTTCATCGCGGCGCTGGGGTACGGCATTCCGCTGACCTACTTCCTGCAGATTCTGCGCGGCATCGTGCTCAAGGGCGTCGGCATGCGGTTCCTGTGGAAGGAGACGGCGATGCTTGGCGGCTTCACGCTGCTGATCCTCGCCGTGGCGATGCTGCGGTTCAGGAAGCGGCTCGACTGAGCATGGCTGCGGCCTGTCGGGATTCTTTGGCCCCTTTGCGAACCTTATGAATATCACATGAAAGGGCGAAAACTGCTTTTGTCCCTAGGATGGGCGAGATTGTATCGGGAGGTCGCCTAGACACTTATGGACCGGGCGACCTCCCACGCTTTCGAGTTTCCACAACCAACTTGACAAGGTTGCAATGAGGCGGTTTTGACATTGTAGACACCGAACGAGCGAGAGAATAAGACGCTTTGTACCAGAACAAACCAACGCTCACTCGTATATTGATATTCTGATGAGCTCGACAACGATAGCGATGCATAGAAGTATGGCTCTTGATATGAAGTAGTATTTCCCCATCTTTATCCTTGTATTGATTGGTACTGAACTGACAATGAGTGCGATGCTGATAAACAAGTAATGAATAATGCGATATGTGAGTTCATTCATACTTCCCTCAAGAGCCTCATTCTCACTCTGGCTGTTCAAAGGATCTACTGATTATGATTGAACAGCCATCCTTTACGCCTCTGGCAGCAGTTGTGTTTAGGTCGTCTGTGGCAGAAGTAATCAATGATTGTGTACACATAATAGATTGCGTCTGGAGTTGCGCTGTGGTTGAATCATAACCCTAAGCGATCAGTATTTGGTATGGCCTTTAATTATTGGATTAAGCGATCAAAGGCTGTGGCCCTACCCATACAATTGTGGGGGGCAGCCAAGGTGTAGCGAGACTCGCATATATCGTAATAATTGTTCCATTCCCTTGATTGCTTGAAGAAACCCAATAGGCCACTCCACTTATTGCAACAGCGACTGCTAAAGCCAATGCTGGAACAGGAACCAAACTTGACACAGCAGACGAAATGGATATACCGGCTGCTACCTGATCGGAAAGGACACTGTCAAGATACAAGTCGAATCCATACCAGGTAAATACGATTTTCGTTTCTCCTTTAGCAAAATTCATGCTTCTGACATATGTGGAAGCATCTTGTTCTTGAGTAACAAGCCGTACCGTGTTTCCCTCGACAACACAATTCTCTAAAGACGCCACATACTTTTTTGTTGGTGTGATATGAAGGCTTTTGTCACTTTTGAGATAACCAGTTCGTATCATCGAATTGATTGTTTCTACTCCCGCGAGATACTTTCTATAGTTCTCATTACCGATTCTGTTTATGACTTTCAAAGGAGCAGATAAACGCAGAGTCCCATCTTTTTGGATTTTTACGTAGTTCCTTAGTATGGATTCGATCACAGGAGAGTTGGCTGAAGCATATCCGACTGAGAACGAGGAGTTCGGTGGCAACTCGGCTGCATATGCTGGCGATAGCGTACATAAAAACAGACAAACAACGACAAGCAGACATATGAGATTTTTACGCATACCCAAAACCTCCATATATAATTATATATGCCACAATACCCCAAATATCGCATTCTGTCAACTGTTGTCTGTAAGGAATCATCTGCAATACGGTTATTTCTACCAATTGATGCATCTGACGGGATGAACCTTGAAACTGTAACCTCGACACAATCGGCTGTTGATCCGTTCAATACGGGAACGCAGGTTGTAGAGACACTTCCACCTACTACTGGTCTTTTCAACTCCCCAAAACGAACCACGATGGTCGGCATAAAGAAGCCGACCCGTAGCCAGGTCGGCTTTTCGTCGAGCACGTACATCTGCGATGAGTCACGTCTTCTTTCTATCCTTGGCGCATCTCAGAAGACGTCGCCGCTGGCACCCGCGCCGTGATTTATCCTGATCGACCTGACACGCGCGAATATTGATGTCTGCTGCGTCCATGTGCAACGGGCCGGTATCGGCTATGCCTACCGTGACGACGTGTTCGTATCGGATGGGCATTACCGCTTCACCGGGTTGTTCATTTCGTGAAAACGCCGCATAGTGTGTCTCCTGCCGCATCAAACGGCTTGCCGGCGACGTCGCCGTACACCGCCGCCTCCCGGAAGCCGGCCGGCAGGATTTCCGCCAGCAATGATTCCTTCGTGAACAGGTGGTTCCAGATATGATAGCAGCGTAGCTCCGCCTCGGTGACGATGATGTGTTGCCATAGTTCTGTCATGCCGTTCTCGTAGTGCACGTCCGAATCCAGGCACAGGTGCGGAGCATCCGTCCAGAAGCCCGGACCGGCGCTGTGTGACCAGGTGCGGCTCTCCGGCTTGCGTGCGGCGGGTGTGAAAACGTCGAGTATGAACTTGCCGCCTGGGCGAAGTGCCCGGAACACCTTCTCCAGGAGGGCAGGGCGATGCTCGTTCGACAGTGCCGGATAATCGCAGTAGATCAGCGTGACGAGGTCGTATGCCTCGGTGTCAGGCAACTGGAGGTAGTTTTCACACCGGTATGTGATGCCGCTGCCGTTTTTCTGCGTCTGTTCGCGGGCATACGCGATGGAACCCGTCGACAGGTCGACGCCCGTCACTGTATAACCTGCCTGCTGGAACCGCTCCGCGTACAAACCGGGACCACATCCCAGATCCAGCAGATCACGGTGCTGCGTCGTCGGCGCGACTTGGGCGATCCATCTGACCGACGCATCCAGGAAATCATGCTTGCGGGAGGCGGCGTCCCAATCCGGGTTCAGGTGAGCCTCCAGCATGCCCTTGGCGATGTGCGGGTCATCCCAGAAGGGGTGGGTGCTGGGAGCGTCGAGTGTGGGATTCTCCAAGTAGGGTGCGATCTGCTTGAGCATCAGGGGTTCCTCCTCAATGAATGTGCGCGCGCTGTGGCGGGAGATGGGGCATGGAGATGCCAATGCCCTCATATGCGGGTTGCGGACGGGTCACGTTTTGTGCTTTCCCTGCTTGACGCCCATCTGCTTGCTGCGCATGGCGATGGATTTCTGCCAGGCGCGCTTGTCGCGCAGGTAGCCGGTACGGTCTTCCACGAAGCGGTTTTCGCCGCGCTGGGCCTGGTACTGTTCCCAACGTTTCCCCGAAAGGCTGCCGTCGGCCAGGGCGGCGCGCACAGCGCAGCCCGGTTCGCGGTTGTGGCCGCAGTCCCGGAACCTGCAGGCATCGAAAAGCGCTTCCACATCGGTGAAACCGGCCTGGATGCCCACTTCGGCGTCGAACAGTCCGAGTTCGCGCATGCCGGGCGTGTCGATGACCATGGCGCCGGAAGGCAGCATGAACAGCTGTCGGTGCGTTGTGGTATGCCGTCCCCGGCTGTCGTCGGTGCGGATGCCCTTGACCGTCATGACCTCGCGTTGCATGAGGACATTGAGAAGAGAAGACTTGCCCACGCCGGACATGCCGAGAAAGACGGCAGTCTTGCCTGGCTGCAGGTAACCGTCGAGCGCCTCAAGTCCATAACCGGTGAGACTGGAGATCGCATGAACCGGTACGCCGGGCGCGCTGCGCGATACGGCGGCCACCGCGTCGGAGAGGCGCAGGGTCTGGGCATCCGCTTCGGCTGAAGCCTGGATGCCCGTTACAACGGATGAATCCCGGTCGGCGACATCATCGAATGTCGAACCGGCGCCCGTTTCATCGATTGTCGTCCGTCCGAGCAGATCGGCCTTTGTCAGCAGCACGACCGGCGAGCCGCCGCTGCCAAGCGCCTGCGTCACATATCGCAGGATGCGGTGCACATTGAAGTCCAGGTTAAGCGACGAGAGGATGAAAACATAGTCGAAATTGGCCGCCACCACCTGCTCGCGGATGGTCTTCACATATCCGGCGGCATGGCCGGAATAGTTGGCGCGTGAGAACTTCGACAGGCGTGGCAGCAGCTCCGTGATCCAGGATACGCCGCTGTCGTTGTGGCGGATCCGTACGAAATCGCCCACGCAGGGGTATCCGTCGAGATCGTCGGCACCGTGCAGGAATGAACCCTTGAGCACGGCGGTCACTTCACCGTGGTCGGTCATGACCGTGTATTGTTCGCGGCGCAGCTCTGTCACCCGGCCGGGGAGGAGCAGGGAAGAGGCGTGCGGTTCCTCGGGCGTCGGGGCATATGCCTCCGGACGATACCCATACCGGTGAAGAAGCGTGCTATCCTGCGTAATCTGCCGACCTGCCTTTCTGAAAAAGCCCATATGTGCATCCGGACGGCGCATGCAGCATGCATGCCCTCCTGTTTCCGTTATAGGCTTTCCGGCATCGGAACGCAATGCCGCAGAAAGGGTATAGCCAACCTTTCCCAAAGGAATGACCGTTCGTCCGCCGATGCGGGAACACTCCGCAGGCCACAGCCGTTCTTGTACCGGTCATTCCGCATCCGGAAGCAGCAGGTGCCGGAACCGGGGACGGATGTGGTCGCGGATCACGTCCAACGCCAGCCCGGTTTCGTTCGTGTAGTCACCGAACGCTTCGCCCCGGACGAACCGGTAGCCGGCGGCCAGATACAGGTTGACCGCCTTGTGGCTCCAGGTCTGCGTGTGCAGGAAGAAGTCGCGGTCTCCCTCGAGTGCGATCATGCGGGCCAGGCCTTCGAATACCAGCGCCTTCCCCAGCCCGCGCCCCTGATGGTCCGGACGGACGCCCACCCAATGCACGGAGGGCTCCCGCCCGCCCGCGGAATCGTTCCACCAGTTCGTCAGGGTACCGACCGGTTCCCCGTGCTCCGTCACAAGGAAGAGTGACCGGCACGCCAGTTCCTCCGGATGCGGCAGATACACGTCCCGATACTCCTTCAGGGCCTCCTCCCGGGTGTCGAACTCCCCGACGGAAACCATGATCTCCGCCCAGGCTGTCTCATCCCCTGATCGGTAGGAACGGAACGCATAGCCGGCCGGCAGCGGATGGGTCGGCACGGCGGTTCCCCGGTACCGCTTCATGATGATGTTGCGATAGGGAAGCGACTTGTCCAGCATGCATGAGCCTCCTGTTCATGTGACGTTCTCATGTACCCGGTTCTGTCCCCAGCTCGCCGAACCGCGCGAGAATCGCGAGTGCCGGATCCACCGGCACGGAGACGCGCGCCAGGTTCTCCGGTATGGCGATGGCCGGCAGCCGGCGAACCGTCCGATCTCCGAACTGCGGCAGCCAGCGCCGCTGGGCTTCGAGCAGATCGGCGGTCATGTCGCGGATCCCCTTGAGATCGAGCACCGCCGCGGTCAGCGGATCCATCGACACCGCCTGCGCCAGCAGCTCCGGATCGCCGGAGCGCGCGGCGTCCGTGGCCATGCGCTGCATAAGCATGTTTGACGCGTTCATCGCCGCACACACCGCGGGCAACCGCCCGACGGGCTGCGGATGAAGCCCCGTGCCGTCCGCGAGAACGGGCACCTCCACACAGCCGTCCTGGGGCAGATTGTCGATGAGACCGTCGTTGCGCAGGTTCCCGTTGAACCGGAAGGGGCGGTTCAGCGTGAGCGCCTCGATGATGTACGAGCCATACTCGACACTGCGCGCAGGCAGCGCGGCGGGTTCGTCCTCCAGCAGCATGCGGCTCCCGTACTTGCGATCCACCGCAAGGCCGAACTTCAGGGCCGCACCGGTTTCCCCGCCGAACGCCGGTTCATCGCAGTAGGTGTCGCGTTCCTGTTGGTTCTTCCGGAACCAGGGCAGGTATTCGGACAGATGGCCCGTGGACTCGGTCATCAGGAAGCCGGTGTGGCGGAACACCTCGCCGCGCACCTTCTCATTGGCGTAGTAGGCGGGATCCTCGATGCGGTCCCGCAGCATCGGATACAGGTCGCGCCCGCCGTGGGACAGTCGCAGGAACCAGGCCATGTGGTTGATGCCGGCGCAGAGGAAGTCGATCTCCTGCTTGGGAACGCCGGCATACCCGGCGATGAGATCGAGGGTGGTTTGCACGCCGTGGCACAGGCCCACGCTGTTGATGCCGGCGTCCTGCAGGGCATTGCAGACCATGGCCATGGGGTTGACGTAGTTGAGCAGCAGCGCGTCCGGGCAGCAGTCGCGCATGTCGCGCGCCAGGGCGTCCATCACAGGAATGGTGCGGGCTGCCCGGAAGATGCCGCCGGGGCCCATGGAGTCGCCGATGCACTGGTCGACGCCGTACCGCAGCGGGATGCCGATGTCGAGCGCATAGGCCTCGTTTCCGCCGATCTGCAGCGTCGCGATGACGAATTGGGCACCCTGCAGCGCCTGCCGCCGGTCTGTGGTGACCTCCACCTGCGCGGAGAGATGGTTCTCTCGAATCACCCGGCCGATGTAGTCCGCCACCTGGGCGGTGCGGCGGGTGCTGGGCGCCATCAGCGAGAACCGGACGTCCTCCATGCCGGGCGTGGCCAATACGTCGAGGATGAGGGTCTTGCAGAACACGATGCTTCCGGCACCGATGATGGCGATCTTGGTCATGACGGCGTTCCCCTTTCGCTTTTCCGTTTATCGCTCATTCCGATTATCGCTCGTTCCGATACGCATACCCGAAATGGATGGGTGGTGCGGTCACGGACAGGTAGACGAACGGCTCCTTCGTATCGTTGCGCAGCCCATGAATGTCGCCGTCGACAAACCGGACCACATCGCCAACGGTGAAGGTTTCCTCCCGTCCGTCGGCCAGCAGCAGCAGGCCGGTGCCGCGGAGCGCGTACCAGATCTGCTCGGAAGCCTCATGTGCATGCCGGGGTTGGGAGGCGCCCGGTGCGACCTGCACCTCGGTGAGGGTGACGCGTTCGCTCTGCGAGTTGCCGGGGTAGAGCAGCTGCCGGGAATCGCAGCCGGGGTTTGACAGGACCTTGATGCTGTCGCTTCGGATCAGTTCCATGGGGGCCTCCGCTGTGTCACACGGTTTGCTTCTGTTGTTCATCCATACGGGATCCTGCGGGTATGGAATCGATGGTGATCGTGATCGGATGGGGGCCGATGCCGCGGCGGCAGGACGAACGGTCATCGTTACGGGAGCGGCAGGAGAAACGCCGTCTTCAGATCCGTGCGGAACCCGTTGTTCCGATAGAATTGCAGCGTGCTTTCCTCCTTGGAGCCCGTCATCAGCATGACCTTGTAGCAGCCGGCTTCCCGGGCGATTGCCACGGCAGCCTCCAGCAGCCGGGAGGCAAGCCCCTGCTTCCGGAACCCGGCATGGGTCACCACATTCTCGACGACCGCATAGGGGCGAAGGCCGTGCGTGAGATTGCGGATGACAATCACCGTGACCGAACAGGCGATGCGTCCGTCCACTTCGCAGACGAGCAGGTGGTATCCGGGATCCGCCTCGAAACCGGCCAGCATGGTTTCCCACGCGGAGAGGGCGGGCTCGTTTTCCGGCGGATGCGGGGTGAGATGGTTCCGGTACAGGTCCATCAGGGCGGCTGCGTCGGCCGGAACGGCTTCCCGGATGCGCATGGGTACTCCTTTCTGGCGGCATGTCGCGGTGCGGACGGCATGACCCGCACCGCAAGCCGGTCACAGGGTGTCGATGCAGAAGGGGTGGCCGGCCGGATCGATCAGGACCGTCCATTGGTCGGAATACTGGGGTTCGGCCAAGGTGGCGCCACACCGGAGCGCATTTGCGACGAGCGAGGTCATTTCCTCGCGGTCGTTCGCCTTGAAGTCGATGTGGACCATCATCTGCGGTTCTCCCTTTTCTCCCGGCCATGCGGGCGGCAGGTAGTCCTCGTTTCGCTGGAACCCGATGGTGACGGGCGAGGATGGCGTGTGGATGGACACGAAGTCAGCGGACTCATGACGCAGGTGCCATCCCAGAAAACGCATGTAGAAATCGGCAAGGGAACGAGGATCCAGGCAGTCGACGGTGATGCTGTTGATCGCGATCGGATTCATGCGGAACCTCCCGGCCCGGCCTTTCGGTCAGGTCTTTCGGATAGGCGTTGGTGCCAGTTCTTTCGGATAGGTGTTTCCGTCAAGCCTTTCGGGCCTGTTTCTCGTTGCCGTGCTTGAAATTGCCGGTCACCTTGGCAAGAATCAACTGGACATCCTTGCCCTCTGCCTGTTCAAGCTTTTTGCACAGGTCGGCGGCCTTATCTCCCTTGAGGATCATCACCGGCCTGCGGTTCCAGGAGATCTGCACCCGGCCGTCCTTGAAGACTTGGTATGCGAAGGGATCTTCGTCCAGCTTGTTCCGTTGGTCGATGGGTGTCATGTGTCTCCTTTCAGGCCTCGGCGACAAGGGTAAACTCCCCCGGCATCTTCGGATTCGTCCACCCGGGATGCTCGTCGAACTGCCGCATCGTGAACCCGCTGCGGATGACGGCGTTCAGGATTTCGCTGAGCGTATGCCTTCGGATGTGGCATTTCGGGAATCCACGTCGTACTTCCTCCGGGTGGAACTTCGCATGGGGCATTTCCACCTCCAGGATGTCGGATGTGAAATAATCGCCGGGACATCCGCCGAGGCCATTGACGTCGATCACCTTGTGGATGGGGTGGAAATCGCTGAGGACAAGCAAGGCGCCAGGAGTCGCAAGCACATGAAGGATGGCCATGAACCGGTCAAGGTCATGGAAGTAATGCAGGATGCCGCCTTCCATATACAGCATGTCGAATGCGCCGCGATACGCGTCCACATCGATTTCCATGACATCGCCCACCACGTAGTCGATGGCTGCGCCAGCGGCCTGGGCGGTTTCACACGCATAGCGCCGGTTCTCCTCCGAAATGTCGAACACCGTGACACGTGCGCCCAGCAGGGCGAGCGGAACGGCCTTCTTCCCGCATGAGCCGCAGAGGTTCGCCATGCGCTTGCCTTTTACATCGCCCAGATATCCGGCATGCCGTTTGAGCATCGCCTGCGGATTGGTCGTCATGCGTTTCGCCAGCTCCGCCGGCGTACCTTCCTGTCTGACCCAGAAGGTGTAGGCATCGTATTCCCAGGCGGCCTTGTTCTGAAATGTGGCATCCATGTTTCGTATCCTTTCCATGACTGCGGCGTGATCGGGAACCTTGCCTCATTCGGCCTGGCGGCCTGCGATGGCCGGTACGCCGGCTTGTGATCGTCGGTCTCGCGACCTGCGATGGCCGATATGCCGGCGCATATCATGCACGCACAACAAGTTCCATCACCGACGCAGAATCCCCAAGCCGCTCGCGCGCCTCATACACCGCATCCATGTCATGATACGGGCCAACGGCGAAGACCGGCACCAGCAGACGGTTCTTCTCTTTTCTTGTTCTTTTCATGTCGACAATCGCGCCGCCGGCCGCCACATCCAGCAAGGTGGAAAGGCAGGCCGGATTGATCATGCGGGGCTTCCGCAGGTGCATGAGCTTCTCGAGCCGGGCCACGATGTTCCGCGACAGCACATCCCGCAGATCCTGTTCATGGCGGAAGTAACAACGGTTGTGCCAGCCGTCGTCATGGGCAAGGTAGAAGAAACGGTTGCCGATGCGGTCGAGCATGGGGGAGGAGAGCGGTGTCCACTTGTTCTCGAGGTAGTAGATCTCCGCGAGCTCCGGGGGCGTCAGGCTTTCCAGCGCGGAGACGGAGGTGAAGTCGAACCAGGAGAAATCGCCGTAGTTGTAGACGCATTCACCGGCAATGCCATGCAATTCATCGCCCGAAAGCCGTGTGCGCGACAGATTGCGGGAAAACGAACCGATGAAGTCTCCCTCCCCGCGCAGCACCAGCATGTGATCCATCCGGTCAAGCACGGCGGCCATGAAGTCGGCGAACTCCAGCCCGTAGCCGTCGATCCGCAACGGATCACGTGTGAGGTGGAGGTAGAGGAAGTCACGAATGCGGTTCATTGGTCACCTGCCCTTTCGTGCGGCATCGGCCTCCGGGTCATCGAACCGTTCCGGATACCGGATGATTGAATCGGACGTTGATGCCGGCCATTTCCGGTTGGCAACCCACTCCGGCCTGCATCCGGTTCCGGCCTGCATCCGGTTCCGGCCGGCATCCGGTTCCGGCCACCGGCATCATGCCTGATCGGGCACAAGCGGCTGCTTGAGGTACACCATGTCGACCAGTTGGACACCGTCCTCGATGATGACGTGATCGTAGTTGTCCGTGAAGAAGTTCGGAAGGCGGTGCGACAGAACGAAGCCGCAGTGCTCGTAGATCGTCACGATCCGTGGTGTGTCGCCCGTGCCGACGAGCAGGCACTTGCCCCTGTTCCGGTAGGTGTGGAGCACATGCCGGATGAGCGCCTTGGCATATCCCTTGCCCTGATGGGCGGGCGCGGTCGCGATGTTCTTGATTTCGAACGTGCCGCCCCCTTCATCCGTGACCACGCAGATGCCGCGCACCTCGTCGTTGCCTGCGCCGTCGAACAGGGCATACATGTCGCCGCGCTCGAGGTATCGGTCGATCATGTCCTCCTGCTCGTCCGCGAGCAGCAGCAGGTCGAGGTATTGCTTCTTGTCGGTGTGGATGTGGCGGATTTCCATGGTCGCAACCTCCTGTCCAGCCGGTCCTGCCGAATACGCTTCAGTTTGCGGCTTCTTCCGTTATACGCGCCGTTTCTGCCTTCCCATCAAGCTGTGCGAGCAGTTCCCGCTCCGCCTCCGCCTCGCCGGGGTATGGGTACGAGGCCAGCACCTTGTCGATCTCCTTGCGGATCGTCGCCGCCTTTGCCCCATCTTGCTCGACGAGCAGCGCCAACCCGTATTGCACGCGCAGGATGGTCGGATACGTCCGCATGGCCTTCGCGAACTTCTCGAACTCCTTGCTGCGCAACGCGTCGATCCGTTCCTGGCGGCCTTGTCCGATGAGCTCCAGATAGATCGATTCGCCGACCAGCAGCAGCCGGTGGATGCCGGCCATCGCGCTGTCTCTTCCGAGGAGCGCGCCGATGGCCTGTTCCGCCTGCGTGAAGTCGTGGCGGTCGATCATCCTGCCGACGGACAGGACGGCCCGGGCGGCGACCATGCTGTTGTGCAGGTCGGCGTCATCCGGCATGGTGAACCATTCCGCCGGCAGATCCTTCTGCCGGTGCCCCTCAGCCAGCATGGCGTTGATCCGCATCTGCAGCCAGAACGCGTACATGCCCTTCGGGTCCTGCCGGAGCGTGATGATGTTGCGCCCGTCGTTGTCGACGGCGGCAAGCCGGAGCGGGATGCCGTTGATCAACGCGAATCCCAGACCGATCAGCGCGAACATCTCCAGCACCATGGCAAGGCGGGGGGAGCCGGCCGCGAGGCGTGACAGCCACCAGAAGACGGGAGCCGTCAGCAGGTTCGCGAGCGAGCCGCCCAGGTTGTACAAGGTGACAGGGATTCTGCCGCCCCTGTATTCCGGCGGATTCATCAGGCATTGCCCGCCGGTGCCCGCGAGCGACAGGCGCCGCAGCCGCAGCCGGCCGGATTGCCGCACGCACATCAGGGAACCGACGCGGAAGGAGGTGAACGTGTAGCCGGAAAACCAGCCCGCGATCATGTGCCCCGCCTCGTGCAGGACGATCTGCCCGAATAAGGCGGCATAGAGACCAAGCAGCAGCAGGCCGCAGGTCGTCAGCAGCTCGCCGGGGTTGGCGCCCGTTCTTTCCATCATCTTGATGAGCCGGCCGATGGAGATGCCGCACAATCCGCCCATCGTGAGGAGGATGAACGCGGGAACCAGTCGCTGGATGGAGAATTTTCTGCCGGAACCGGTCTTGGCGGCGGGTGTTGCGGTCGTCTGGGCGATGGGCTGTTCTTTCATGTCCACCTCGAAGATGCGGATTGGTCATGTTGCGTAGCGCTCAGGTTGCATTTCGGTCGTATTGCGTATCGGCCGCCAGGAAATGGTATATCCATTGTACACGGATGAGCCTGCGACGGCGCCATCCAATTTATATCAAAGAAAAGGGTCGCTTGTCTGCGGAAGCGGGTGGGGAGCGTGGAAAAGAAGAAGAATGGCAGGCATATCATCGGTTGGCTCGGTGTGGGCATCACGATCGCGTTTTCGGGCATGTGGGCCTATTGGGGCATCATGGAGAATTTCCATGAGGGCTGGTACGCCGAGTCGATCTGGGAAAACCTGTTCATGCTGTTCTTCCAGTACCTGATTGTGACCTTCGTCTTTGTTGCGCTCGGAATGGTCTCGTTGCGCTGGAAGCGGATCGGCCTTGCTGCGCATGTCCTGCTGGCCGCGTTCTGCGCGTGGTTTTTTTCCGGGGCCAGCTTCCAGGTGGTCGGTCTGCTCATCGTGCTCCCGATCGTCGGGCTGGGCGTCCTGTACTTCCTGGGCGACCCCAGGCCGAGAAAACTGGCGTTCCGGCTGCTGCCGGTCATTCCGCTGGCCATCATCCTGGTCGTTTCGGTGCCGCAGGGCGTCAAGGTGTCACGCCGGGTCGACGACGGGGATTTCGGCGCGAGGACGGTCATCGGAAACGGCGTCACCCTGACCTGGGCACCGCGCGGTCCCGGATGGCCCGACAAGGGGACCGATTGGGCCGAGGCGCAGCGCGTCTGCCGGTTCCTGTCCGAGGATGGAACCGAGATCATGCAGACCGCGCAGGACATCTGGCGGCTGCCGACGGTGGAGGAGGCGGTCCGGTCCATGGCGCTCCACGGGCGCAATGCGGGCGGGGTCTGGGATCCGGAAACGCGCAGGGCGACGTACGGGAAGACACCCGACAAGGAGACGCCCCTGTGGGATGTGCATTCGAAGGTCATCTACTACTGGACGGCCGACACCGATGCCGCGAACGACAAAAGGGCTTACATCATCGTCTATCACGGCGGTGTATTCACCCGGATGAAGACGGATGGGCAGGCCTATCTGAGCTTTCGCGCGGTGAAGGAGTAGGGGGCTGGTTGTTTGCCCTGCCGCAGTGCGGCCAAAGCCGTCATGCTGCGAAAGCACAAGCGGGGTCAGTCAAAGCCGTCATGCCGCGAAAGCACAAGCTGTCAGTCGATGTATTGCCAAATGCCGCTGAGGTCGCTTGCATGCCGCGGATACGCATGCTTGTTCTCCGACCTGACAAGGATGCCCTCGATGCCCGCCGCGATGGCGCCCTCGATGTCCGCGGCGTAGCTGTCGCCGATCATGAACACCTGTGACTCGCCGTCGCGTATCTCCTGCAGGGTGTCAAAGATGCGCGGATTCGGCTTTTCGTACCCGGCCTCGGCGGAGGAGATGATCCTGGCGAAGTATGCCGAAATGCCCAGCCCATCGACCAACACCTTCAGCTCCGGCACATGGTTCGATACGATGCAGTTCACATGCCCTTTCCCGAGCGCCGTTCCGAGTGCGGTGCGCGTATCGTCGAACAAATGCCATTTCGTGAGATCCAGGTAGGACCTCCGAAACCCAGCTGTCAGTTCCGCGACGTCGGCAGCATCGACACCCAGCGCCAGCATGGCGTTTCCGATGATCGTGCCGGTGTATTCCCACCACGTTCTGCCGAGAAAGTAGTCCCGGTGGGCTTCCCCGTATCTGTGCCACGGGAAGCCCTTGGCAAAATGCGGCCGGATGTCCTCTTCGGTGATGCGGGCGAACCCATGATCGCGCAGCAGCTCGAACAGCGTTCTTGTCCACATGCCGTCACGGTAGGCCAACGTGTTGTCGAAGTCCCATGCCAGTATCGCCAATGTGGGCACCTCCAGTCGCGAACCAATCTGTCGTGCTTCAATAGCCGAAGTGCTGCAAGGTCCCTTCCAGTATGCGCAGCAGGTCGGCGTCGCGCTGCGGTGCGACCTGGTTGATCGACAGCAGCTGCAGCAGGTTTACGAGATCGCGGAACAGCGACAGGTCGAGCCAGTCTTGCGGGAGCGGTATGCCGGAGACTGCATTGTATGCCTGCGCGAACGCTTGGCAAGCTGCATCCTGAAAAAACGCGCGGTATCGGAAAAATTGGCCGATATCCGCCAGGGAATGCCCCCGCCACGCGCCCTCCCAGTCAACGAACCACACCCGGTCATGCCGGTCCACGAGCATGTTCGCTGGTCGAAAGTCGTTGTGGATGAGCGTCTGATGGCTGTCCACCACGGACAGGAACGCTGCTTTGTCCGAAACCAGCCGATGTGTCCGCGCCAGCAGCTGGTCACCCATTTTTCGCTTTGTCGTCGGGTGTTCAAGGAATACCTGGTACCAAACCGCATAGGGAGGCACATCCAGCTTTGCGAGGTGCGCCGTGTCATGTTCCGGTATGCTGTGGATGATGGCCGCGGCTTCCGCCACCTGCTGAAGCAGGTTTGGGGCACACCGGTTTTCTCTGATGATGCGGCGCTGCAGGGAAACGCCTTGGACGAATTCATAGAGAAAGACGCCTGCATGGTTCCATATGGCCTGATACAGGAGGGCGGGAACACGCACCCTGGACTTGACCAGCTCGTGGACGGCGGCCTCGTTGTTGAAGCCTTGCTTGTCCGTCATTCGCAACAGGAACATTCCTTTGTTCGTGTAAACGGCAAAGTTGCTGTTTTTGCATCCAATGCGCACAGCGGACCAGCCCGTGACCTCGATCGACTTGTCGAAGGCGGCCATGATGGCGGCAATCGCGTCGAGCTGCATGCTTTGTATCGGAATGGTGCGTTCCCAGGACAGATCCAGCATCTGGCGTTCTCCGTTCTCAAGCGTGCGTGCTGCAGCGACGCCATGGTGCCTGTATCGGCATGCGACAAGACTCATCACGAATGCATGCGTTCAATCCGTTTGTACTCGCGTGACAGCAGCAGGCTGAATAGGACCTCGAATCCCATCATGACGAGCGCCAGCACATACGGGGCGAAGAACATCCCCATGGTGAGCGCGCTGACGGAAATCAGCACGGACATGATCGCATAAGCCCTGGACACGTACAGCCAGGCGAAAGGCAGCAGATGTGCCCCGAAGATCATGGCGAGCACCATGACCATTTTGTCGGGAACCGTTGGATACACCCACATGGCGATCAGCAGATAGAGAAGCTGATTGACCGAAAAAAGGATGCCCAGCTGATTGAGCGGATTCCTCCTGTCGCTGAACTCCACCTTGATGATGCGGGAGATCATGTATGCGATCGGCACCAACGGGGCGGTGGCGCAGAATGTCAGCAGGTTCCTGGTCATGATGGGCAGCGGCGTCATGTGGATGACAGCGACCATCCCCCAAATCATGATTGAGCCAAGGATGAAGTGCATCCCCTTCTTTTGCTTGCGTGCGCAATCAAGTCGTAGATCAAGCAGATTCATATGCTCTCCTGTTCAACGCGTGTGCGTGGGATCATGCTTGCGAAGCATGCCACACACATCAGCGCGATCACGATGTGTGGCAAGGCATACGCCCAGCTGGCAATGAATGGGCTCGGCGGCATTCCGTCAGATATCCCCCGACCATCAAACTGAAACCACAAAATCGCCGGCAATATTTGCATCAGCAGGTTTGCCACAAGGAGGCCCTGGACAGGCCAAACTTTTTTTGCCATGGCTCTGATGAGCAGTGGCGAGAGCATGACTAGCATGCCGGCCAGGCTTTCGATCAGTCCCCACATGGCAACCTCGCGCTCAGACGGTCCAAAGACATTGAAGAGATACAGTGCGCCTGCTGCGACAGACAGCGCGCCAGTCGCAAACAGAAGACACGAGATCCTCACGTTCTGTTTCATGAACGCCCCTTTCACCTATCTGCCTGCGCGGTTGCGGATTGTTTTCCGCAGGGGAGCATACAGGCACAGCAGCACAATGAGCGAGCATACACCAAAGGTCGCCATTTGTACGAATCCGGAAGGCGCCGATGAGACGAATATGGCGGTCGGGCCATCCGCACCGCCGATGACGCCGATGGAAGATCCATTCCCCGAGGAGAGGGCGATTGGCAACAGTGGAACCAGTGCGGAGACAAGAAGGAAGAGGAGCTCGATCATGATGACCGTGATCAGGCTGAGCACGAGGTGTTTTGCAAAAGTCCACTCTCTCTGTTTTTCCATCCCGTCCATCGTGTTCATCTCCCATTGTTTCCGCGGTCAGAACAAATGCCACAGCATGCAAAAGGTTTTCTTCGGCTGCTTTGCTGCTTCGTCTGCCCGGGTCGATGTGGCTGCTCCGTTTTGGCCTCGGCTGTTGGCTCGTGTTACATAATGTAGCGATTATACCACAGCCTTCGATAAAAAGGATGGCTGTGCTGAGTGTGCAGCAACACAAGTCAAGCAAGGGGGAGAGGGCTTGTTTGATCGATTCTGAGGTACAGACGGCCATCCCGGTCGCAAAGGGTTGGTTGAATGGTCCGGATGTGTGCGTGCTCCGGCATATTGGCGACCAGATTGCGCGCGATGCAGAGCAGCACGGGATGGATGGTCCGGTCGTTTTCACTGTTCATCGCGGCGCTTTTTGTCGTCAACCATGGCATGATCTCGGGGAGGTGGCTGGCGACCTCGTTCCTGACCAACTCGTAGGGAAGCTCGGACAGGCAGAGCCAGTAATACCAGGTGGAATGCCACGGACGTTTCTTCTCCGCCTGGTGCCTGTTGTAGTTGTCGATCCGTTCCCGGATCCACCTGTGTTCCCGCGGGGCCGCTGTCGCAAGGAAACGCAGGACGACCAGCGATGCGTCGAAGCATTCGCCCACGCCATCGTCCTTGTTTCCAAAGCAAGTGGTCTCAAGGCGCGCGAGCACTTCCGCCACCATGCCGGGAACAGCCGGATGCTGTGGCGCAAGCACGGCAAGCAGCCGGACGATCTCCAACTCATGCATGTTGCTGGATAGCAGATGCGTCCTGGGCGTTTGGCCCAGGATCGTCTTGAGCTTGTGACCGTCTTTGTACGGTGGAATGAACAGCGAAGGATACAGCCGATGGCCCCACCGGTCAACGTTGTTCGGGCACCTGACGGCCGCATGGTACCTGCTTGCCTGGACTTCCGTCGCGCGTGCGGACAGCAGGTGCCTGACGATGGAGTTCTGCTGGGCGTCCGTGAAGGAACCGCCTTGTATCAGGTAGTGATTGGTCTTGATCATCAGTTCATGGGCGTTCATGTGATCCACCCGTATGCGTTTCTGCTACAGTAAGCCTCTGTGTACCAAGCAACTGATACGTGATATCGCAGATATCGTTACACCCTGAGAAAGTCTTGGAGAAGGAGTGCTTGGATCATGCATAAGATCGTGTCTTGACGATAGGGAGCACTTTATAGAAGCGAAACGACCTCGTCGGTTCGGAGAAGCGATACGCTGCTGAGCACTCAATCACGTCACCATCAAATGATAGAGTTATTCTTGGTACATTACACAACGTATACTCCACATCGTTCTCCTTCGGCATTTCAATTAAGGAAAGCAATGTTGCCATGACAGCCAACGTCTTAGCCTCTGCGAAGTGCCGAAACCGGGACCCGCGGCTGCTCCCGCTTCGAAGGCGCGCGACGCGCACCGGTTTTAGCATTTTGAAGAGACGATGTTAGCTGGAGTTGTAACCGATTACGCTTGCTGTTACGGTGACGGCAGGACGCCGCCACCATCACCACACACTCGATAAAAGTTACGTAGTAAAGCGGATAATAGCGAAATCACTAACTTGTCTATTATCATCAAACATAATATAAAGTCCATAAAAATCTTCTGGGTGCTTTCCTGTTTTTGTGAAATAGTAAATGCTATTTGGACTGCTTATATCAATAGTTTTGTTTCTGATAGATGACCCGATGGCTAAACCAGGAAGCTTCATCTTATTGTCTGATTCGCCTAACAAACCAATCACTTCCTCTTTTGTCATATTGGCTAAGTCATGTGTTTTTATCATATCTTTTACAAACATATGTCTGTTGTTTGGTTCCGCAAACCATTTTTCCTGTGTAAAAGTCGCTCTTTGCATATACTTACTTATCTGAACAGTATTGACTGTTGCCCCTAAAGAAATAATTAGGATTACTAATAAATAGACTATACCTTTTTTCTTCACTTTATCCCTCTCCACCCGAATACACAATGTGAAACAATAATGTCCTGCTTACGAGTGTACCCCGCCGCAGGACGCGGCGATTGAACATACTTGTTACAATTCCAGCTAACGTCTTAGCCTCTGCGAAGTGTCGAAACCGGGACCCGCGGCTGCTCCCGCTTCGGAGGCGCGCGACGCGCACCGGTTTAGGCATTTTGTTGAGGTGATGTTATGTGAAGCTGGCCAAAGAATTAACCCTTATCCTAATAAACTTTTGTTATTCTTTCAAGCTCAATTCCTAAAAACTTCACTTTACTAACGAAAGGAAAAAAGGCTAAAGCAACAATCCCTCCGATTAGTGTCATATCAACAACATCGAGTTCAATGACAACCAATTTCTTAATAACCAGAAGAGCTAGAATGATCACGGCGAACACCCAACTTAACACGTTACAGTAATCAATTGTTTTCTTCTTTATCTGCTCAAGAACCATTGCATTCCTGTTTATAGTCGCGGCTTTTAGTGATTTATAGTCATCCAGGCTTATAAAACTATTGTCGATGCTTTTTGCGTCAAAACCTTTATTGTTTGTACTTGGGATTACTATGAAACTTGGAACAGTTTTGTCAGGTAATAAGTTTCTATACTGGAGTAATCTTTGCTTGGCCTCCTTTTTTTCATTATCTGAATCACGACTAATTATCATTAATAAAAGCATCGTCAAATTTGTTTTAGGATCAATAATGGCCATATCAACTTGATATGCAGTACCGGGAATGTAAATATCTCGGACAATACTATTATCAGGGTAACCTTTATCTAGTAAATAGGTGATTAGTTGCTGTACAGTGGTTCTCTCTTGTTGCATATTAGCCCCCTTTCTCAGACACCATGAGTTACTAGCTAATTACAACTGCTTCACATAACGTGTTTGTGTATGCGACGACCTGAAACCGGGACCTCAGCGTCCATCTTCGAAGGCGCGCGACGCGCACCGGTTGCAGGCTGTTGTATACACGATGTTAAGCGAAGGCTGTTATATGATTCTTAATAATTTTTGTACAATGATTGTTAGCATTGAGCCCAATATTGCACCGATTAATATTTTGGCAATTTCCCACTGTTTGCCGTTCTTCTTATCCTTTCTTCTCTTGACCTCAGCATTGTATAGTACAATTAGCGAGGCGCACGAATCCTTCTTTCTATTTACATCAACAATAGCAATGCCATTCTTTTCTGTGAAATCATCATCAGAGCCACTCGATATGTATGAACTCATTTTTGCATATTCTTCGCAGATAAATTGATATAACAATTCTTTAAAAGCTTTAACATCTCTTATTCGTTTACAATCACCAGAAATCTTACTAAACACATTTGATATTTCTTGATCAATCTGTTTAGCACCCTCGCTTAAGGCATGCGTACATGCATATGAATTAATTCTCCCTGCTGTTCGAGCGGTATCTTCACCAATAACGTTACTCACTATGTTTTTTATTCTACTGCTCATTCCAGGTTTTAGTTCAATATACAGCTCAATAGAATTCATATTCATCTCGCTTTCGCTTAACGTGAATGTGTATGCGACGGCCTGAAACCGGGACCTCAACGCCCATCTTCGGAGGCGCGCGACGCGCACCGGTTTTAGGCTGTTGAATACACGATGTTAGAAGACGGCCGTTAGGTTCTGTCAATATTACCAATATCTCTGTGGCAAAGAATAATGCACTTAAGCATTAATTCCCGGATTTTTATTGCCTCTATTACTATATTCTTCATATTCACTTTTTGTTATTATTCCAACAGTAAACTTCAGAAGCATTTTCTTGTCATATTGCAGGAATGTTGTCGGGAATTTCACATTTAATGCTTTTGCGAAGGCATTTGACACTGAATCATGAAGAATTCCGTTAGGATTATGATCTGGACTATCTATGAATTGGCGAACATATTCTTTGGCATATTTTTTCGAGTTAACCAGATAAAACAACACAGCAAATACAATAAGGACCACTACAAAAAAGACCATTAGTATCAAGAACAACAATGATGCTATATCATGACTAGAAATATAACCACATATCTGCATAATAAAGCCAATTACTAACAACATTAGTCCGGAAATATTACTACTCTTCGTCTTTATATTCGATATGACTAAATCTGGATTTTCACCCCATTTTGTTGCTCCTTCTTCCTTGATGCTCTCGAAACTCTTAACGGCAATGCCAAGAATCAAGAAAAGTGAACCGGAAATATCACAGATTAAGCCTAATATACTTACCAATACGTTATAAGTCATATCCATCATGCCTTACTCCTTAATGCAAAAGTTGTTCTGCTTGCCGTGGAGATTTATAACATGTGACAACAAACACCTCAGGTATGGATCATGTTGGAGCCTAGCGCGTTTTTCAGGCTGTCTTCTAACGTGAATGTGTATGCGACGGCCCAAAACCGGGACCTCAGCGCCTATCTTCGAAGGCGCGCGACGCGCACCGGTTTTGGGCTGTTGAATACACGTAGTTATATGATTTTACTCCCCTAAAACAGAATATGATACGCATCATTCATGACAAGAAAAAGTGGGCATAATATCACCAATGCAGCAACGATGGTTCTTTTCCATCCGATTATGCCATGCTCAACTTTAGTTGATGCAATCTCATCCCATTTTGATATTTGATGATTCTTTAGCATGAAGTACGAGACAATATTCAGAATTTCTGAGATCAGTTTTACTCCGAGACCCGACCCTAACAACGCGACCAAAAATGTACGTTTAATTGCAGTACCATATGAAATCGAGTTTCCTTTTGAACTCGTAATTTTTACTCGAAGTAGCCATTTTCCGAAAGTATACCCAAATATTGAAAGCATTGCACTTTCAGCAAAAATCCATGGAACAGTAATCAAGACTGAGTAAAGACAACCCCACAATAAGCTGTCGAGATGAAGTTCGAAATTCTTGTTAACATATGCCAATAGTCTTCCAAAGGTTTGTCCCCACAGAATAACGTCAATGCTTCTTGCCCAAAATCTTATCCACGGACGTGCTGTTTTTTCATTCCTTTCAATAGTTTTACGATCTCGGATATCATAAATGCTTTGATAACCACCCATGCTCTCCTGCATTTCAAATAGTATTGGAATACTCTCTGGTTCTTTCTCTTCTAGACTGCTAGTCGTAGAATATTCCCATGCTTGAATCTGCTCAATAGATAAACCTCTCGCGCAAAGAATCTCTGTAATGATTTCTATTGCCTCAATTTCATATTCTTTACGATGATTATGTACTATATCCAGAAGATAATTATCGGACATTAATATCATTTTTTCTCTTATGCTGTTCATATAACCTCTTCTCAATTCAAAGCACAATAAAGTATGGAGGGAGTAATATCATATAACGTCTTAGCCTCTGCGAAGTGCCGAAACCGGGACCCGCGGCTGCTCCCGCTTCGGAGGCGCGCAACGCGCACCGGTTTTGGCATTTTGAAGAGGCGATGTTAGGTGCCGTTTAGTCAAGCTTTTTCCACACCGTTGCAGATTTTGTTTCAAAGACATGTATCTTTATATTCTTGAATTTCGACTTGATTTTCTCAATATGTGCTATATCATCATCAGAATATACGCCGATATAAACAGAGTACAACTTCTTTTTTTTACGAAGTTTTGCAGCATTGTTTATTGCGTGTATTATATGATTATCAAATTCCCCAAAATTGAAGCCGAAGGTTACCAGAGAACCTTCTATTTTTGAGAATCTATCGTAGCAATATGCCAAGTAGGGATTGTGTCGTATCTGATTCAATTTTTCTTTTCCGGTACCGGCACTAACAAATACAGGATAGTGCCCTGCATCAATTCTTTTACGTATCCTGTTCACTAGAAAATCATTATTTGTGTACGTTTCTTTAACAATATCAAGGCCGTTGTCAAAAAGCGGGAGAGCACCGTGAAGATAGTGTATGTTTTGAATATCACTATTTTTTCCCCAAGTAAGATCTGCTCCTTCATCAAATTCCTCATCGGGGTCATATTCACGACCGAAGCCGTCCGAAACCCCCGGGATACCATTTCTCATTAACACCCAATACATAAGCACATCATAATTCGATGTGAATATTTCTCCGTTCTTGTCAAGAAACAGCTTAAAGAAGTCAGCGCATCCCAAGCTCTTCTCTTCAGCGATTTTGAATACATGTTCGGGATGTAAATCTTTTATGGCTTGCACAAGATTATTCTTCAGTAAGTCCTCTGCATGTCCAATTTTCGCGATAACCTCTTTACTTGCACCAAATTTAGCAGCAATCTTCTTTGTTATGTCAAGCTGTTGCATTATCAGTTCGAAATTTGTTGTTTTGAAAATATCGAACAACTCACTAACTCCATCACTATCATTATCAACTACAAACTTATATAGTGCATTATATGAAAAGATAGATGGGTCATATGCGACACTGAAACCGTTTCCCATTAGCAAATTAAAGACACGATTTTCTTTCTTAATTTTACTTACTACATCAGAGTAATTCATAATTTCCATATATGTCTCCTTTAACAATCGTCAATGGCACCTAACGTCTTTTTCTAGAATGTCGCATATACAGTAACTTGGTGTTGGATCAGTGCAGCCGCTAGAAAAACCATCCAAATGGGCTATGAAGAGCAATTGTCGTGGAATATCAGTTAACGGCTGTATCTGCGTAGGTCGTGTCGGACAAAGGATTGTGTGAGCATCGACATGGCTACTTTCAGTTGTATCCCTTTCAACATAATGTGGCAACCGCGAAAAATGACGAATCATGGATGAATGGTAGAAACCTGCTTCATCGCCTTCTGCAGGGCGGAATGCCTTGGCGTATAACGGCACCCCGACCAACCCCGTCATTTGCAATCGTAACATTCAATCATGACAAACTGGCTCTGCAGGATTGACTTGTTGCCAACATGGGAAAAAGAATATACCCTGAGGTGGGATGACACACCATCTGTTCGTGACCACGCCACCCTATCCTTCCTCCGAAGGGAGCCCTGCATGCCGACTTATCCGGCTCTCCTCCAACAGCTCGATGACAACGAGCGGTCCCTGCTGGCGCTGTTGTGCACCCATGGCCCTGTCACGCGCCAGCAGATGCAGGAACTAACCGGTTTTTCCTCCAGCTCCATGCACCGGCTCACGGGCCGCCTCGAGAAGAACGGCCTGATCATGTCCGTAGGTGAGGCCGACTCCGCTGGTGGCCGCAAGCCCATGCGGTACGGCATCGGTCGAGACAAGGGGCTGCTGGCCGGCGTTGAACTGTCACGCACGGAAGTGCGCGTGATGCTGTGCCGGCCGGATCTGTCGCCACTCGAGTCCATCCAGTTCCCGATGACTGCTTCTCACGACCCGGCGAGTACGGTGGATGCCATCGCGATTACCCTTCAAAGCGCACTCGGCAGACTTGGCTTGTCAAAAAACGAGATTCCGGGTATCGGTCTGGGTACGTCCGGCGTGATCGATCGGGAACAGGGGATGATTCTTTTCACCCTCGGCTTCTTTCATGACAGCTGGCAGCAGGTACCCATCCGCGCCATGCTTTCAGAGCGTCTGGGTCTACCCGTCCACATCGACAACGGCGCGAACATGGCCGTGCTGGCGGAAGCGATTGCCGGATGCGGGCAGGGCCGCAACATCGCCTACGTTCACATGGGCATGGGCGTGCGGACCGGCATCGCCTCCAAGGGCAAGGTCGTCCGCTTCAAACAGGCCCAGGAGGACGTGTTCGGACACATGACCGTCGATCTGCACGGGGAACCGTGTCACTGCGGGAACCGTGGCTGCATCACGACCTACGCCTCCTTTCCCGCATTTGCCCGGATGCTGTACGGAGAACACGCGGCATCGGCGCATCCGCGCAATGCAGCCAAGATCGGCGCGCACATCGAGCAGGCGGAGCGTGAAGCGGAAGCGGTGCGCAAACGGATGGAGGCGGCGGGGCATGCGGCGGGCGCGGGACTTGCCAATCTCATCCGCCTGGCTGATCTGGAAGCCGTCATACTGGGCGGGCCACTGATACGGTATGCGAAAATCTTCCGCGAATCCGCTATCCAAACAGCTCGGGCAAGCCTGGGAAAACGTTCCGGCAGGTCGGCCACGTTCCTGCTCGATGGGCATTTCGGCCCCTGGACCATCGCCATGGGCGCCGCACTGCACGTTTATGGCCTGCATGTCGGCCTGGAACGGGATGCCGGGAAAGGAGCACCGCCATGCCGCCGCTGAGCCTGCTGATCAAGCCCGCATCCAGCCTGTGCAACCTCGACTGCCGCTACTGCTTCTACCATGACATCGCGGCGCACCGGACCACCCCGTCACACGGCATCATGCCGGAGGATGTGCTGGATACGCTCATCCGCAAGGCGCTCGCGCAGGCGGACGGCAGCTGCTCGTTCGCCTTCCAGGGCGGAGAACCCACCGTGGCGGGGCTTCCGTTCTTCCGTCGCGTCGTCGCCCTGCAGCGCAAGTACAACGACCGCAAGCTGACCATCCACAACGCGATCCAGACCAACGGCCTTGCCATCGACCGGGAGTGGGCGGAATTCCTGGCGGAGCACCGTTTCCTTGTCGGCGTTTCCCTTGACGGACCGCGCGATGTGCATGATGCGGTGCGCGTCGACACGCGGGAACGCGGCACCTTCGACCGGGTCATGGCGGCCATCGGCCACCTGCGTTCAGCGCGGGCGGATTTCAACGTCCTCTCGGTCGTCACCGGCTGGTCGGCACGGCACGCGGAGAAGATCTACCGTTTCCTTCGGAAGGAAGGGTTCGGGTTCCTGCAGTTCATTCCCTGCCTCGATCCGCTCGGCGAGGCAGACGGCAAGGCAGACGGCGACACAGCCGGCGAGGCAGCCGATACGGCTCCCGGCAGGAGAGCCGTTATCGCACCCGGCGAGGCATCCGGCATGGTGGCTGGCGGGCGGCCCTTCTCGCTGACGGCGGAGCGCTACGCCACGTTCCTCATCACGCTGTTCGATCTGTGGAAGGCCGATGCGCTGCGCGGGGATCCCGTCAGCATCCGCTGGTTCGACAACCTGGCGGGGCAGTTTCTCGGTGCGCCGCCCGAAGCCTGCGGCATGTCCGGCCGCTGCAGCTGCCAGTTCGTCGTGGAGGCGGATGGCGGCGTGTATCCATGCGATTTCTACGTGCTCGACGCGTGGCGGGCCGGCAGCGTGCTGACAGATGACTTCGACCAGATTCGCCAGTCCGAGGTTGTCCGGCGGTTCATTGCCGATTCCCTGCCGATCGATGACGCCTGTGCCGCCTGCACATGGCAGGGCCTGTGCCGCGGTGGCTGCCGCCGCGACCGGGAGCCATTCACGGAGGGGATGCCGGCCCTGAACCGTTTCTGTTCCGCCTACAGGCGCTTTTTCGAGCATGCCGCACCCGGCCTGGAACAAGTGGCGAGGATGTACGCGAACCACCGTTCCTGAGTGGGGGCGGACAATGCCTCATCCGAGGCCTCGTCCGAGGCCTCATCCGCGGCCTCGACCGAACCCGCACCGAACTCGCCCCGAGACCCCCGGATCGGGCTGTCTCACCGCCTACCCACCCCGAAGGAGGTACCCTGTCATGCGCGTCCTGTTCCTCGACCTCGACACACTGCGCCCCGACCACCTCGGCTGTTACGGCTACCCGCGCAACACCTCGCCCACGATCGACCGCATTGCGGCCGAGGGCGTCCGGTACGACCGGTACCACTGCTCGGACGCACCCTGCCTGCCCTCGCGGGCCGCGCTCATGAGCGGCCGGTTCGGCATCCACACCGGTGCGGTCGGCCACGGCGGCACCGCGGCCGACATCCGGCTGGAGGGCTCGCCGCGCGACTTCCGCGACATCCTGGCATCCGAGAGTTTGCCGGCCGTGTTCCGGCGGGCGGGCATGCGGACGGTTTCGGTGAGCCCCTTCGCCGAGCGGCATTCGTCCTGGACGTTCTACGCCGGCTTCAACGAGATGCACAACACCGGCAAGGGTGGCGGCGAGTCGGCCGAGGAGATCACCCCGGCCGCGCTGGATTGGATCGAGCGCAACGCCACATCCGACAACTGGTTCCTGCATGTGAACTACTGGGATCCGCACACCCCGTACCGTGCCCCGGCCGATTTCGGGAACCCGTTCGAGCACGAACCACTGCCCGCATGGCTCACCGACGAGGTGGTGGCGGCACACAACCGCCTGCCGGGGCCGCACGGCTCCCTCGAGATCAACATGTTCGACAACACCGAGTTTCCGCAGTGGCCGCGGCATCCCGGCGAGGTCCGCGACCGGGCGGGTCTGCGCCGCATGATCGACGGGTACGATTGCGGCATCCGGTACATGGACGGGCACATCGCGCAGCTGCTGGACGCGCTGGACAGGCAGGGCGTGCTCGACGACCTGGCGATCATCGTCACGGCGGACCATGGCGAGAACCTCGGGGAGCTGGGCATGTACGCCGAGCACGGCACGGCCGACGCCGTCACCTGCCGCATTCCGATGATCATCCGCTGGCCGGGCGGGCAGCGGGGGCATGTCGACACGGGGCTTCACTACAACCTCGACCTTGCTCCCACGGTCGCCGACCTGTTCGGGCTTCCGAGGGGGAAGAGCTGGGACGGCGAGAGCTATGCGCCATCCATCCGCGAAGGGGCGGACTGCGGGCGCGAATACCTCGTGCTCAGCCAGTGCGCCCATGTCTGCCAGCGTGCCGTGCGGTTCGGGGACTGGCTGTACATGCGCACGTACCATGACGGGTATCACCTGTTCCCGACGGAGATGCTGTTCAACCTGGCCGAGGATCCGTACGAGCAGCACAACCTGGCTGCGGAGCGGAAGGACGTCTGCCGGGAGGCCGTGTACCGGCTGATGGAATGGCACGACGGCATGATGGCCTCCATGCCGTACGCCGTGGATCCGTTGTGGACCGTGATGCGGGAGGGAGGACCCTACCACGCGCGCGGGCACCTGAAGGCATACTGCGCGTACCTCGAGAAGACCGGTCGCGGCGACGCCGTGCCCGAGCTGATGCGCCGGCATCCCGGCGAGTTTGCCTGATCTGGCGATGATGACCGGCAAACCCGGCTCCCGCGGTGGTGCCGGATCTGCCGGTGCCGCCATGCGGGGGACTGGGCCGGAGGGGCTGGGCCCGGCGTGGAAAAGAAACCAGGGCGCGATGCCCAATGAACGGAAAGGACATGCGATGCAGGCACGCAAGCTTCCTCATCTGCTCATCTTCAACCCGGACCAGTTCCGTGCCGACGCCCTGTGCCATCTGGGCAATCCGGCGTCGGTCACGCCCAATCTGGACCGGCTTGCCACGACCGACGGCGTCTCCTTCCGGAACGCCTTCTGCCAGAATCCGGTCTGCACGCCCAGCCGATGCAGCTTCATGACCGGCTGGTATCCGCATGTGGCCGGCCATCGCACGATGCACCACATGCTGCACACCCATGAGCCCGTGCTGCTGCGGACCCTCCGTGAGAACGGCTACACCGTCTGGTGGGGCGGGAAGAACGACCTGGTGCCGGGGCAGGAGGGCTTTGCGGCCTTCTGCGACATCCGCCACAAGGCGGAACCGGCGGCACGGAACCTGCACGCGTTCGATGATTGGCGTGGCTCGCGGGACGGAGACAACTGGTATGCCTTCCACGCCGGACGGCTGGATGATGTCGGCGCCCCGGGCGTTTCGGCGGATGGCCTGCCGGTTCCCGCGCACCGGCAGGATTCGGACTGGGCGCATGTGCTGGCGGCGGCCGATTTCATCGCGCAGGCGCCGGATGACCGGCCCTTGTGCCTGTACCTGCCGTTGGAGTACCCGCACCCGCCGTATGGGGTGGAGGACCCGTGGTTTTCGGCCATCGACCGCGCCCGGGTGCCCGAGGTGCTGGCCGAACCCGGTGACTGGACGGGAAAACCCGCCATTCTCAAGGGGATCCGCGGGCGGCAGCGGCTGCAGGGCTGGACCCCGGAGCGGTTCCGCGAGCTGCGGGCCACGTACCTGGGGATGTGCGGCCGCATCGATTTCCAGCTCGGCCTGCTAGTCGATGCCCTGAAACGGCGGGGACTGTATGCGGACACGGCCATCTTCGTCTTCAGCGACCATGGCGACTTCACCGGTGACTACGGGCTGGTCGAGAAGACCCAGAACACCTTCGAGGACTGCCTGACGCGGGTGCCGTTCCTGGTCAAGCCGCCGTCCGGTGTTCCGCTGGTGCCCGGCGTGCGGGACGCGCTGGTGGAGCTGGTGGATTTCCCGGCCACGGTGGAGGCGTTGTGCGGCATCGAACCCGCTCACACCCATTTCGGCCGGTCGCTGCTGCCGCTGCTGGCGGGAGAGACGGACCGGCACCGGGACGCGGTGTTCTGCGAGGGCGGGCGCATCCACGGGGAGCGGCACTGCATGGAGCACGGCATCGAGGATCCGGACAACCTGTACTGGCCGCGGGTGGGCCTGCAGCAGTCGGAGGGGCCGGAGCACACGAAGGCCGTCATGGTCCGGACCGCCACGCACAAGTATGTGCGGCGCCTGTACGAGTCGGACGAGCTGTACGAGCTGACGACGGATCCCGGCGAGCTTCACAACCGCATCGACGATCCGGCGTTGGCGGAGGTGCTGCGAACCCTGAAGGATCGCATGCTGACCTTCTTCCTCGAGACGGGCGATGTCGTGCCGCACCGGCCGGACGCACGGAACTGAGGTGCCCGCGGCACGTGGCGATCGGCACGGCCGCAGCGTGTGATGCAGGCGTACCGCACAGGTACATGACGTACCGTACAGGCACATGGCATCTTCATCATGAAGTCAGAATCGAATGGAACGGAAAGAGGTGGCGACATGAAGACCGGAAACCGTCCGAACATTCTGCTCATCACGACCGACCAGCAGCGGTTCGACACCATCCGCTCGCTGGGCAATCCGCTGATCCGCACGCCGCACATGGACCATCTGGTGCGCAACGGCATCGCCTTCACGCACGGGTATTCGGACTGTCCCGCCTGCATCCCGGCCCGCTGGACCATCATGAACGGCCTGCGCGCCGCCACTTACGGGCACCCCTTCTACAAGGACCGCGACCCGCTGGCGGTCGATCCGAGGACCTCGCTGCCGGGTCTGCTCTCGCAGGCCGGGTATGAAACGCGCGCGGTCGGCAAGATGCATTTCTGGCCGGAACGCGCCCGGTACGGGTTCGATGCGATGCGCCTGCCGCGCGACTACTACCGCTACATGGAGAAGCACCCGCATCTGGGCCGCCCGATGCGGCACGGCATCGGCCAGAACGAGATGTATCCGGGCATGGCGACGGTGGAGGAGTCGAACACGCTCACCGCGTGGGTGGTGGACGAGTCGGTCGACTTCCTTGAGACCCGCGATCCCACGGCGCCGTTCTTCCTGTGGACGAGCTTCTCCAAGCCGCATCCGCCACTCGACCCGCCGGAGCCGTACCATTCGATGTACCGGGGAAAGCCGGTTCCCGAGCCGGTCATCGGCGACTGGACCGAGCAGTGCGCCGACAAGACGGCGGGCATCTGGGACGACAGGGCCCACCCCCATGACTTCATCACCCGCGACGTGCGTGATGACGCGATGCGCGCCTACTACGGGCTCATCACGCAAATTGACGCCAATCTGGGCCGCCTGTTCGCGCGCCTGTTCGAAATGGGCCTGTGGGATGATACAATGATCGTGCTCACGTCCGACCACGGCGAGATGTTCGGCGACCACCACGGCTTCGGCAAGTCGACCTTCTTCGAGGGAAGCGCCCACGTGCCGTTTGTCGTCAAGCCCCACAGGGAGCATGCCTGCTGGCGGGCGGGTCTTGAACCCGGCCAGCGGTGCGGCACGCCGGTGATGCTGGCGGACATCCTGCCGACCGTCATGGGCGCCGCCGGCATCCCGCTGGCGGAGCGGGGCGTTCCGACCGACGGGGAGGACGTGCTCGGCCTGTGCGTTCAGGCGGAACAGGCCAGGCGGCAGTATGTCATCGGTCAGATGTCGGACGGCACCTCGCGCCATTTCATCACGGACGGACGGTACAAGCTGCTGCACCACCTCAACGGCGGTCTGACGCTGCTGTTCGATCTGGCGGAGGATCCGCGCGAGACGCGCAACCTGGCGGAGCTGCCCGCGCATGCGGCCGAACGGGCGCGCCTTGACGGGGAACTGCGCCGCCGGCTGCACGCCGTGGGGCATGCGGATCTCGACGGCAAGGGGCACTGGAATGACCAGCCGGCGGTGTGGCATTGCAAGAACCCCGGCGCGTTTCCGGGCATCCACTCCACGCATTACGACATCGACGTGCTGCACTGAAGCGGTGCTGCAAGAGAGGCACCCGCAGATGACGACAACAAGGGGCTGCACGGAAGCAATGCCGGCGGGGAAACCGTCCACCGGCACCGGAAAGGACCACCATCCCATGAAATCGGAAATGATCCGCAAGATCCTGCACATGATCTGCATCATCGGGCTGTACCTTCTGGTCAGCCTGTTCCGTGCATGGTGGCCCGCGGTGATCGTGACGGGCGTGTTTGCATTGCTCCTGTACCCGGTGCTGACCCTGGCGGAAAGGCATCCTGCCTACACCGGCTTCTTCTCCGAGCGCAGGCGGGGCGAAGTCAAGCGCAGCATGCTGCTGGTGTGCGGCATGATCATCGTGCTGATGACCGTCTACTGGGGCGGTTTGGGGGAAAGCGGCAAGAAGATCGTCCTAGTCGCCGTGCTTGCCTGGGGGTGCGGCGATGCGGCGGCGGCGCTTGTGGGCAAGGCCTTCGGGAAGAACCCCATCCCGCATCCGTTCATCAACGGCCGCAAGACCTATGAAGGCACGCTGGCCATGTTCCTTGTTTCCTTCATTGCCATTGTCGCGACGATGCAGCTGCAGCATGCGGACTGGCTCCCGTCCCTGCTGGTCGCCGTGCCGGTCGGGTTGGTCTGCGCGACCGTGGAGCTGTTCTCGCCGCATGGGCTCGATACGTTGACAGTGCCGTTTGCCGCATCGTTTGCGATGTTCGTGACACTCAGGCTGCTGGCCCAGCTGGGGGTGGCGTGATGGGCGGAAAGCGAGAAAAAGGGGGTGCCGGCGAACGGACCCTGCTCGTCTCCATCCTCATGAGCGCGCCCGGTCCCGTGCTGACCGGCATCTCGATGGCCATGAGCCTTTCCGTGACGCAGATCGCCGATTTTGTGCGGCGCACGACGGAGCTGTTTGCCATCATCCTGTCATGGTGGGTGTATCGGCGCATCCATCGGGACCCGTCCGTCGACGCCGGGCGGCAGGCTGCTCTCGAACGGCTGTCGAACCGGAGCACGGCCATTGCCATGGCATGCGCCGGTTCGGTCATGCTGGTGCTGACCTGCATGCGCATCACGACCTGGCAGCCGGGCGGCAACGTGGTCATGGGCCTTGCCATCGCGGGTCTTGGCATGGTCGCCAATACGGCGTTCTGGCTGCGGTACCGCTCGCTGGCGGACAAGACCGGGCATGCCGTGCTGCGGACGCAGCAGCGCCTGTACCGGGCCAAGGCGTTCGTCGACCTGTGCGTGGTGACGGCCCTGCTTGCCGTGGCGGTGGCGCCGCTGCATCCGGCGACGAAAATCATCGACATCGCCGGATCCCTTGTTGTCGCATGTTACCTGCTGTGGAGCGCATGGTCCCTGCTGCGGCAGGCGCGGCAGGACGTATGAAAGGAGAATCTTGATATGATGAGCGAGCACAAGGTATACGAAGCAATGCTTGCACGCAGGAGCATTCGCGCGTTTCTGGACAAGCCCGTACCCCGCGAACAGGTGGAGCTGTTGCTCAAGGCGGCCATGGCGGCACCGTCCGCATGCAACCTGCAGCCCTGGGCCTTCATTGTTGTCGACGATCCGCAGGTTCTAGCCGCGCTGAAGGAGACGACCGGCCAGGGGCAGTACAACGCGCCGCTTGCCATCGTGGTGTGCGGCATCGCGAAGCACATTCCCTGGGAGGGAACGGGCTGGGTGTTCGATTGCGGTGCGGCAGCCCAGAACCTCATGCTTGCGTGCGTCGGGGAAGGACTGGCATCCGTATGCATCGGCGGCTTCGACGAGGAGGGGCTGGGAAAGCTGCTGGCGATTCCCGATGACGTCCAGCCCATCTGCATCATTGAAATCGGTTATCCCGCATACGAGCGGGCACCGATGACATGGTACACCGAAGAAGCCGTACACTGGCAGAAGTTCGACGCGGCAAAACCCCGCACCATGCGCACGATGCAGATGCTGCAGGACGACATCCGGAATGGGATTCTCTGAGTGAGCTCATATGAATGTGTTCATCTGATTGTGCTCATTTGATTGTGCTCCTCTGATTGTGTTCATCTGATTGTGTTCATGCCTTGCCGGCGATCTTCTCAAACGGCAGCGCGTTCGGGCAGTCGATCTCCGGCAGGACCTCGGCGAGCGGGGCCGCCCAGCGTGCCGCATTCACGAGAATGCGCCGGATGAGCGGATTGTAGTACTGCGGATACGTCTCGTGCCCCGGCTGGAAGTAGAAAATCTTCCCCTTTTCGCGCCGGAAACAGCATCCGCCGCGGAACACATCGCCGCCCTCGAACCATTCCAGGAACACCAGCTCGTCCGGATCGGGGATGCCGAACCGTTCGCCGTACATTTCCTCGGCCGGCAGCTCGAAGGTGTCGGGGATGCCCTGCGTGATGGCGTGGTCGGGCCGGATGTTGAACAGGCGCACCTTCTCGTTGGCCTCGCGCCAGCGCAGGCGGCAGGAGGTGCCGAGCATGCGCTGGAAGATGCGGCTGGCATGCGCGGAGTGGAGCACGATCAGCCCCATGCCGCCGAGCACGCGCTCCTGGATGCGGTCGACGATTTCAACCGCCACCTCGCCATGGGCGATGTGACCCCACCAGAACAGCACGTCGGTCGCGTCGAGCACCTCCTTGGTCAGGCCGTGCTCCGGCTCGTCGAGGGTGGCCGTGCGGACGACAAAGTCAGCCGGGTTCCCGCAGATGAGCTTATCGGCGAACGCGCCGGCGATGGCGGTGTGAATGCCCTCGGGGTATGCCTTGCGGACGGGCTCGTCGCGCCGTTCCTGTCGGTATTCGTTCCAGATGGTGATGCGAATGGGCGTCATCTTCTCCTCCTTGTGGCGGGCGATGATGTCTTGCGGCGGGCGATGATGTCTTGCGGCGGACGATGATGTCTTGCGGCGGACGCGCATGTCTTGCGGCATACGAAGCGGTCACGCGGCAGACGGGACGGTCACACCCGCACGGCATCGCCGAGCAGGGTCTTGTACTGCATGTCGGTCTTGAGAATGTGGGAGGTGATCCAGTCGGTCACGACCATCACCAGCTGCAGGACGGACTCCTTCTGATTGGCGTCGAGGTCCTCGCGCAGCTTGCGTTCCACCTCCGACACAAAGGCGGCGTGCTCGGCCTTGTGCGCCGCAAGGCCCGCATATCCGGCCTTGCCCATCAGGCCTTCCTCGTAGTCGAAGTGATAGATCGTATATTCCTTCAGTTCGCCGATGATGCGCAGGATTTCGTCGTAGTGGTCGAGCTCGTCGCGGGACGACACAATGTCCAGCAGCATGTTCCCGATTTCGAACAGCCGCTTGTGCTGCCGGTCGATCACCTCATTGTTGACACTGTACAGATCACGCCATTTGATCGCCATGTTGCATTCCTTTCCACAGGGAGTCCATGATGTTCCGATGATGTCCCGGGGTTGTGCCCATGCCGCGGAAGCGGCTTGCTGCAAGTCGCTTCCATGATATCACGGAAGCCGGGGCGGTGCGAAACCTGTCGTTGCCACCAACGGCAGGATACGGAAGCGGAAGGGTGCGACTGGAAGATTCAGCCGGAAAACGCAATCTATCGGAAGATTCAACCGGAAAACGTGATCTGTCGGAAGATTGGATCGGATTCTCCGTTTTCATGGCGAGTCGTTTCTGCTACCATCCGTGTAGGCGCCGGCACACCGGCCGCCAGCATCGACAGCACGCGTACAACCATGCCTCCGCCGATGGAACCGGCTTCGGACTTCGGAAAGCCGCTTCGTCCGCCGCACCGGCGCCGGTGCATGGC
>JAEXRM010000158.1 GCA_023440865.1 Bacillota bacterium | reverse complement strand
TCGCAGCACCGTGTGATCCGGTGCGAGAACGAGGATGGCGTATTCGCTCGGACAGTCCAGAAATCCGGCAAGCAGCTGTTCGGTCAGGTTGTTCGACATGCGGTCACCTCACTGTGGATGATGGCGTTGGCTGCGGAGCGACGTGCAGGTGCGCCACGCGACCGCCTTCAGAGCATTTCGAAGCCGACGATGGTCAGATCGTCATCCAGAGGCTTTCCGCCTGCAAGATCAAGGATGTCGTTGTACAACTCGCCCAGTGTTTCCGTGATGTCCAGGGATTCGTACTGGCCGATCAGCGCAAGCACATGGTCGGAGCCCACCATCCTGTCACCCTCCCATACCTCGGTCAGACCGTCCGTGAACAGGAAGAGCTTGTCCCCGGACGCAATGGGAAGGGAAGCCGTTTCGAACTGGGCGAAGTCGAACAGTCCGACCATGGTGCCTGTCGAGGCCAGCGGCATGAGTGTGCCGTTGTGCTGCAGGTATTGGTCTATGTGTCCTGCGGAAAGCCAGGTGATTGTGTTCTCCCTGCGGTCGATGTACCCGCAGAACAGCGTGGCGTACATGTTTGACGGCGTGTTCTGCACCATCTCGCGGTTCAGGCTTTCCATGAGATCCGGCAGGTTCAGGGCGACGTCGACATATTGGTTGAGCCGCTTGAGATTGTCGAAGAACGACTTGATGATCATCGTGATGACGGCGGCGAGGATGCCGTGGCTGCAGACGTCGAAGATGTAGAAGAACACCTTGTCGCCGAGCTCGAAGCAGTCGTACATGTCTCCGCCGACCGAGTCGCAGCTCTTGTAGACCGATGCGGTGCGCACGCGTTCAAACTGCGGCGGCGGACTCTCCGGTATGAGGTTCATGAGGATCTGCTGGGCGGAATCGTGCAGGCCCTGCAGATAGTTGTTTTTCTTGAGAATGTCCTCCTGCAGGCGCCGGTTCTCGTTCATGAGGTTGTGCCGCCGGACGGCGTTCTCAAGCGTGATGAGCAGCTTGTCGGCGTTGACGGGCTTGTTCAGGTAGTCGAACGCGCCCTCCTTCATGGACATGACCGCATTGTCCATGTCCCCGTGGCCGGTGAGGATGATGACCCCCATGTCCGGGTTCAGCGCCTTGATGGCCCGGACGACCTCCATGCCTGTCATGCCGGGCATGCGCATGTCGGAGATCACCGCGTCGATGCCAGGCGTCTCGCGGAATCGTGTGACACCCTCCGTGCCGCTGGAGGCGGTCACCACCTCATAATCCTCGAGTTCGAGGATGAAGGTGAGGTTGTCCAGGATGGTGCGCTCGTCGTCGATGATGAGGATCTTCGGCATCATGTCTCCTTTCGCAGGCCGGTGTCGCGCGGCAGCAGCCTGCTGTGGCGGGCTTGTGATGGTTGCCTGTGTTGGCGCGGTCGCGGTGCGCCGGCATCACGCATGGCCGTTGCGGGAGGCCGATTCCGGCGGTATCATGGGTGAAGGGCCGGAGCCGGCCGGCAACCCGGAAGGGAAGCCGGGATCGGATCTCCGCGCCGATGGAGGTTCCTATGGTCGTGGGTGTCCTGTCCGTACAAGCAATGCTTCATGGTCCCGAGAGCCTGAAGGACAAGCGGCGCATCGTCAGGAGCGCGCTGGCCAAGGTGCAGAACCGGTTCAACGTGTCGGCGGCCGAGGTGGCGCATCAGGACCAGTGGCGGCGTGCGGGTCTGGGTTTCTGCTGCGTCTCGAATGAAGCGGGGCACGCCGACAGCATGTTGTCCTCGGTGCTGGATTTTCTGGAGTCGGACCCGGAGATGGAGATCGTCGATGTCGCCACCGAGGTCATCCATATATGACCCCTCCTTCTTCAGGACAGGGTTATCCATGTGGATCGGTTCCCGCGCCATCCGTCCGCGAAGGCATGGACGATGTTTCATGACCCTGTCGCGGCATCATGCACCTCTCGTGGCTTTTACCCATTATACCACCCGTCCGCGCCGTTTCTCACGAGATTCTCATCCGTGACGTCTTGCGGGCGGAAAGCGCGTTGTGGTAAAGTAACCCTGCAGTCGGTCGGCCGGCCGACTGACTAAGGGGGAGGGACGGCGCCGCCGGTTCCGTACCGCAGGCGTCGCGCGCAAGGATGGCCAAGACCAGCGGCATCAGCCAGGACAAGATTCTCGAGGTGGCGGAGGCGATCATCTCCGCAAAGGGCGTCAAGGAGACCTCGCTCAAGGACATCGCCAAGGCCGTGGGCATCAGCAAGGGCACGCTGTATTACCATTACGCGACGAAGGAGGCGCTGCTGTACGACATCACGGGACGCCACTTCGACGGGGTGATCCGGCGCCTGCTGAAGATGGCCGGACGGAAGGGGCCGACGCTGGGTCCCGAGGCACTGCTCACACTCATGCTCGAAGAGGTCGGGGAGGAACGGCAGATCAGCCGGCTGCACCTTTCGCTGCTCAATGAGAGCCTTTCCGGCGATGAGGCGACTCGAGCCGGGTACAAGGAACGCTACCGGGAATGGAAGCTCTCCGTTCACGGCATGCTCACGCAGCTGTTTGGTGCGGATCATCCTGCACATGAAGCCGCAGCCGCCCTGCTGATGACGTTTGTGGAAGGCAATGCGGTGCGCGGCGTGCTGCTTGAGGAACCCGGCCGATACCGGGAGATGGCGGCGCTTGTGGCCGGTTTGTATGAAGGGGAGGGTTGCGCGGATGTCCAGAAGACGAATTGACGGGGCGGCAACAGGAGGGGAGTCCACCAGGAATGCCCGGCCCGGTGCGGATGCGATGCCCCGGAAGGCTGACCGGGAGGGTGCCGGAAGCGTGGATGGCGCTGCAGTTCCGCAGGTCGATCCGGTTCCGGAGGCATCACCGCGCGAGCCCCGAAAGCTGAACCGGCGCCACCGCATGAACATGCGCCTTCATCTGCGGCGCAGGAAGCATTACCATGTCATGCTGCAGGGCGATTCCATATCGAAAGGCGTCGTCTGGGACGAGGAGGCGCGCAAGTACCGTGTCATACCGGACAACTATGCCGCCCTCGTGGGCAGGTGCCTCAAGGGCAGCATCCTCAACCGGGCCCGGTTCGGCATGACGCTCGGTCGAGCCATGGCAAAGGCGGGGCGGGATGCCGAATCGGACGACCCGAAGCAGCGGCCGGACATGGTCCTCATCGAGTACGGCGGGAACGACTGCGACTTCGACTGGGAGGCCATCGCCCGCGATCCGGCGGCGCATCACGGCCCGAAGACCGATCTCGAGGTGTTCCGTTCGCTGTTGCGCACGCTGATCCTGCGTATCTCCGACCGGGGGGCGCTGCCGGTGCTGATGACCCTGCCGCCGCTGGATGCCGACCGCTATTTCGACTGGGTCAGCCGCAGCAATCCCGAGGCTGCGGCCAACATCCTTGCGTGGCTTGGAACGAAGAACAAGATCTACTGGTGGCAGGAGCGCTACAACGCGGCCATCCTGGAGGTGGCGGCGGAGATGGGCATCCATGTGCTCGACGTGCGCAGCGCCTTTCTGCGGGAGCCTGATTACCGGATCTTTCTCTGCGCGGACGGCATCCATCCGAACCAGGCGGGGCACAGGCTCATGGCGGCCAGAGTGGGGGAGTGGCTGGAGCGGTTTTGCGGAAGAATGCTGCAGAAGGATGCATGATGCGGTGGCAGGAAGGCTTTGGGGCCATCATGGAAATTCATCCACGAGATGATTGCATCCGTGTGGGCCAAGGCATAGAATCGAAGCGAGCGGACCATGCGACCTTCATGCCGTGCCCAGCAACAAGCGCCCATCGCGTGTCCGCATCCCGTACGGCCGGAGGCGTGTGCCATGGCGCGACAGTCTTCCCCGGACAAGGTGCCCGACTCCATCCCGATCCTCTTGTGGATGATGCTCAAGGGAATGGTCCTCGGGCTGGCCAAACACCTCGTATGGAAGCTGCTGTTGGCGGCAGGCGCCTTTTTTGCCGTCATGGGCATCAACTACTATTATGTCGCTGTCCGCAACGAGGGCTTTGGCCAGGGACCCGTCAATGACCCGAACAGCCCGCTTTACGGTTTTTTCAATGTCGGGGCGAACCAGGCCGTCTTCAACGTCTGGGTGTTCCTTGGCGGCATGCTGTTGTCCACTGTGTTCGGGCAGATCCGGAGCAAGGGCTTCAAGCGCTTTTTCCGCGAGCTGTTCCAACTGTTCCACTGGACGGGGTACTGCATCGCCGAAGCAAAACGCTTCACGCTCCCCGCCGTGCTGTTCCCCATGGCGTTGACCGTGGCGTTGGGCATCGTTGTCAACAGCCTGCCCTTGTTCATCACCCTCGCGGTCGGGCAGTTCTTCGGCTACGTTTCCCAGAACACCGATCTCACCAGCCTGTTCGCCCGCTGCGGCTGGTTCGACCTGCAGCGCATCTTCCGCCGCGGCACACCGCGCCGCGAAATCAATGTCGGCGTTTCCGGCCTGCTGTCGCTGGGCATGCTGCTGGGCGCCGTCGTGCTTGCCCTCGTGCCGCCGATGCACCTGCGCACGGTATCCGTCATGCTTTCGATCCTGCTGGTGGCGCTGGGTGTCCTGAGCCTGCGCGGCGGGCGCGTCAACCGGGCGGTTGCGGTCCTCCTCGTATTCGTCGGCATCAACCTGCTGTGGTTCCGCCTGTTCGGCCGGTCGTTTGCAGATGATGGCGGAGCGGACGAAGTCGGCGGAACCATCCTCGATTATGCCAGGGATCCCGGCGGACGCCTGGTGCTGGCCAACGGCGCCAAGTCAGGTTTTTTCGGCGCCCTGGGCACCTTCGTCGGTTCCGGCTTCAACTGGATGACGGGCAAGATGGCGAAGGTGGCGAACGCTGCGGCGGACGGGTTGTCCAAGGCCGGCTCCTATGTGGCGGACGGGCTGTCCAAGGCCGGTTCCTACGTTTCGGACGGTCTCGGCAAGGCGGCGGCCGCCGTCAAGGACACGGCGAAGGAAGGCCTGGCCATTGCCAGGGAGTTCGTCATCATCACCTGGGACGACGCGGTCAAGGCCAAGGATGCCGCCATCGGCTTCGGCGGCGAAGTCATTTCCGTCGGCCGCGATCTGATCAACCCGCGCATATTTGTGGAGACCGTCGGCAACAGCATCGGCGACATCGTCAGCGGCGTGAAGGACATCTGGAACCATCCGGAGATCATCACCGACACCCTCGCCGGCAGCTGGCAGACCACGAAGGAGATCGCCAAGGGCGCGGCAAGCGGCATCTGGCAGACGATCACCGATCCGAAGAAGACGTGGGAGTTCATCAAGGAAGCCGTGGGTGCGAACGACTACGGCAAGTCGCTCGATCCGAACATTCCCGCCCATCAGCGCATCGGGCATTCCCTCGTGGGAACCCTGAAGCTGGGCATGACCCTGCTCACGGCCGGTCAGGCCAAGGTGGCGACGACAACCTTCAAGACCGCATTGCAGCAGGGCCTCAAATCCGGCCTCACCAAGACGCAGGCGCTGCGAACGGCTGCGGTGAAGACCTTCCTGCCCGGGTCGGCCGGACCGGTCAAGGGGGGGCTGTCTCCGCACACGACCGGTCCGGTTGCCCGTCCGACAGGCGCGCCGAAGTCCGTGCCGCGCGGACCCAAGTACACCTACACCCCCACCGGAAAGGCCCCCAAGCTTTCGGGCATGACGAACAAGGCGCAGAAGGCCATCAGGACCGTGGCGAGCGAGATGGATGTCCAGATCCACATGCGGCCCACCAGCATGTACTCCAAGGGCCTGCGCACCACGGGCAACTGCCTGCCGAAGCCGTCCAATCTGCACATGAAGAGCCTGAACTCCCTCGATCCGCTGCTGGGCGGTCCGGTCAACAGCGAGGGCGTCATCGGCCTGTACAAGCCCAAGCTGCCACCCAAGGATGTCTTCAAGCGGCTGCATCCGAAGACGCAGCGCGAGCTCGTCGACCGCTACAAGCAGCAGCGGCGGGCATGGAACCGGTTCAAGGACGATATCCCCAAGGACTGCGAGCTGCGCGACGGCGTCATCTACAAGAAGGGCACGAAGCAGCGGTTCTGCTCCGACAACGACGGATTCGATGTCACCGATGCCAACGGCAACGCGGTCCCGGAAGCCGTCAAGGACGAGGCGATGCGCCGCGCCAGGGTGTACGGCGGGGATATTGAGCACGGACACCACATGTCGCCGAAGTTCAAGACACCGGGCGGGTTCGAACGCAAGGGGAAGATGAGCATCATCAACAACGCGCGGGGCGCCGAAGGCCTGAACACGTTCAATCCGGACGGAACGGTCACGCACACCCGCATGGGCGGACGGCAGATCAAGATCCGCAAGTAGCCGGAAGGCGAGGGGGACGCATGTCACAGGTCATGGGCCCGGATGCACGCCGGCGGTTGCTTGAGCGATATGCCGCGGTGCAGGAGGCATTGGTTGGGAAGCGGGACGCGGTTGCGCTGTCCCATGCGGTGGACGACTGGAAGACGTTGCGCGAGGAGGATCCGGAGCTGGCGGCCGCCGCGGCGGCGGAGGACCGGCGCCGCACGGGCATGTCGCAGGAAGAAGCGCCGGCGCTTGCCGGCGCATCGCAGCTGTCGACGGAAGACTGGGTGCGGATTCACGACGAGATGGCGGCGCTGGCGGACGAGAAGGAGACGCTCGAGGAGCAGTATGAGAAGTCCCTGCCTTCGGTGGCCCTGTCGCGCAGCCCTTTTTCAGGGGAGCTGTATGCCCGCCCGTTCGACAATGCGGGCGTGGACGGCCTGTGGTGGAACGAGGAGGAGCCGGTTCGACCGGGCGACGTGTTTCCTGATACGTTCGTGGCGTTCACCGGCGCGATGCGCATCAACCGAGATGCGCTGGGTACGGTGATGCCCTTCACCGCCAGTCCCGGACCCGACAGGCCCTTTGTCGTGCCGCGCATGCTGGCGGACGACTGGTCGCGCGCCGTGCTGTGCCAGGTGCCGGTCGGGGCGCATGTCGGCTGGAGCATCTGTTACTTCTCGGAACGAGATCCCGCCCAGGTGGGGCGCGTGGCCGAGTGGGGGCTGGATGTCTGTTTTCATGAGGATGCGGAGCAGGGGCTTGTTGCCGAGCTGGCTCCGGTGGATTTGGCGGAGGCTGATTTTGACCTGGCCCCCTGGATCGCCTGCGGCAAGCTGTTGTGGATCGCCCCGAGGGATGCGGCCATGACGCTGCGCAGCGGATTGCAGGATTGTCCGTACCTCAGGCTCGAGGGAACCGGGCAGGAGCAGCACATCCGGCGGGGTGAGGTCTGGTCCACGGTTGCCGATGAGGATGACGCGTGGCCGGGCGACACGGCCGACCTGCTGCTGGAGGCGGGGGATGACGCATGGCCCGAAGACGCCGGCAGCGAGGCGGGCGGACACGGGTTCGGCGGCATGGACGATGAGGCGCTGACGGCGCTGATTCAACAGGTGGAGGCGGAGTATGGCGAATCACGGTGAGTCCCCCATCCGGTTCTTCGAGATGAAGGCGTCCGATCTGGCCGGGCTTGTGACAGGCACGTTCGATCTCAAGCCGCATGCCCAGTCGGTGCTGGAGCCCCTGTGCCGCGCAGCGCAGCCCGTCTCCGACGAGGCCGGGCGCCTGTCGGGCGATCCGGCATTGCGTAAGGCGCTGGGCATTCTTTCAATGCCCGACCACACCATGAGGATCCGCATCGGTGGCGGCGCCATGGGATTCGAGGAGGCAACGCTGTGCCATGCGGCCGCTCAGGGCCAACCGCTCGCCCTGTTTGGTGGAACGGACGACGGAAACCGGCTGGTGGCGCTTTTCGCCGATGCTGCGACCTTCGTTGACTGGTGGACGGCGCAATATGGCGGGAAGAACGCCGATACGGTGCCCAACCCCGTGCCGCCGAAGACCACACTCGGGGAGTTCCTCATGGTGCTGCACGCCATCGATTCGTTCCGGCGCGTCAGCTATGAGAACATGCTTGCCTACGTGTCGGCCGCGGAGCCGGTCATTTCGCTGAAGCAGTATCTTGAGACGTTCTCGGCAGCCATCCGCTCGCGCGACATCCGCTGGCTGCTGCCGGCGTTTCTGGCACTCACACCCGGCGTGGAGACCTACCCGGCCGAGCTGAAGGCCGACAATGCGCAGATCCTCGTCCGTCTGGGCCTGGCCGCCTTCGTGGGCCACCCGAAGACCGGCGAGGGCATGCTGGCATTCTCCGGGAATCTGCGGTCAATCGGCTCCGCGTTTTTCCGCTCCTGGATGTTTGCGGCCGGTTTCGAGATCCTGTCGGTCTCCACTGCCGGCAGACAGGCTTACGGGAGCTTCTTTCTGGCACCCACCGCACTGGCGAACCATTTTGTGCGCCTGGAGACCGATGCGTCCGGCGCCACTCTTGCCAACCACCAGACCTATACGGCATCCCAGCTCAGGGATCGCATGCTGGGCCTGCTGCAGGAGATGACGGCCCTGCCGGCACCCGCAGCGGCCGCGGCCGCCCCGGTATCGTCGGCGCCCACAGCGGCAGCGGCCGCCCCGGTATCGTCGGCGCCCGCAGCACCGGTTGCGCCGCCTTCGCCGGAGAATGGAAAAGCGTCCGCCGCCTATTGCCACAAGTGCGGCAATCCGCTGCGCCCGGAGGAGCGGTTCTGCGTCTCCTGCGGCACGCCGCGCGCGGAGAAGAAGGGGTGAGCGGTCGGGGTGCCGGCCCGTGATCCGCCGGTCGTGAAACAAAAGGGGTCCCGATATGGTATAATGCCCGTACACGTCGCGTTCCGAAAAGGATGAAACCGGGAAGCCACGCATCCCGAAACGACGCGGCCGCCTGCGGGAGGATCCATGAAGCTCAATGTCTGGAAGGTCATCACCATTGGTCTGGCGTTCTTCACGGTCAGCCTCGCGTGGACCATCTACAACACCAACGTGCCTGTCTTCCTCGGCGGTCTCATCAAGAGCCAGATGCTCGTCGGCGCCATCATGACGGTCGACAACATCTTCGGCATCATCTTCCAGCCCATGTTCGGGCGGCTCAGCGACCGTGCGGCAGGCCGCTTCGGCCGGCGCATGCCTTTCGTGGTGATCGGCATTCCGCTGGCGGCCGTTTTCTTCGCCATCATCCCGTTTTATGACCGCATCGCCGCCGCCATCGGCTGGCCTTCGGGCGCGCTGGCGTTCCTGATGCTGTCCGTCATCGGCATGAACTTCGCCATGAGCATCTACCGCGCGCCCGCCGTCGCGCTGATGCCCGACATGACGCCACCGGCCCTGCGCAGCAAGGCCAACGGCGTCATCAACGCCATGGGCGGTCTGGGCACCATTGTGGCCATGGTCGCGGGCGGATACCTGTTCTCGATCGGCAAGACGCTGCCCTTCATCGCCGGGTCGGCCCTCATGGTGACCGCGCTGGTGGTCCTGCTGCTGACCTATCGGGAACCGGCCGTCCCCTTCGAGGGGGAAGAAGACGAGGCCCATGCCGTCAGGAAGGGCATCCTGAAGAACAAGCCCGCGTTCCTGTCGGATGCGTCCCTGCTGCTGATCCTGCTGTGCGTTTTCTTCTGGTTCTGCGGTGCGGAGTGCATCACCGCCTTCTTCACACTGTTCTGCACGCAGAAGTTCGGTGTGGACCAGGGACAGGCGATGCGGCTGCTGGCACCGCTCGGCGCCGCCTACCTCATTGCGGCGATTCCGGGCGGCTGGCTTGGCGCGAAGATCGGTCGCAAGAAATCGATGGTCCTGGGCAACACCATGGTCGTCGTCGGTTTCCTGG
>JAEXRM010000212.1 GCA_023440865.1 Bacillota bacterium | reverse complement strand
CGTCCTTTACGGACACGGGGCTTTCCGAAGGGTCGAAATACGAATACCGCGTCCGCTTCGATGTCGGCCTTCCCGGCGCGCCGCTCTGGTGGCCGACCGGCGACGGCATCGCCGGCTGGACGAAACTGCGGGCGCCGACCGCCCTTGCGGCGAAGCTCACCGCATACGGCACCGTCGACCTGACATGGAAGACCGCCGCCACCCAGGCCGCCTACACGCAGATCGAACGGAGCACGGACGGCGGCACCTTCTCCCTGCTGACCACCCTTGCGGCCGGCACCCTGTCCTTCGCGGACAGCACCGTCGCCAACGGACACGTCTACCGGTACCGCATCCGGCACATGAATGCGGGTGCCACGGGGGACTGGTCGGCCGAAGCGCGCATCGTGCTCCTGTATCCGGCCGCGATGTCGGCGCAGGCCGTGTTCCCGGACCAGATCAACCTCACCTGGACATGGCCCGCCGTCGATCCCGCCGTTCTGGGCGAAGCGCAGCCCCGGATCGAACGCCGCAAGGCCGGCGATGCGGCATGGTCGCTCGTCGCGCTGCTGGAGGCGGGCGCCACCGCTTACCGCGATCAGGGCCTTTCCGCCGACACGGTCTACAACTACCGCATCCAGGCACAGTATGCCGACGGTTCGCTCTCACCGTACTATCCCGCCTACGGGCAGGGCCTGGAGGTGCGCACCGGCATCGCCTTCAACGTGGGCTTCACCGGTCACGCGCTCTCCACGACGATGGTCCGGCTGGAGTGGGACTACGAGGCGCTTTCCGGACGTACGGTCCGACTGGAGCGCAACGATGCGGCCGGCGTGCCGCAACCCCTGCTCACGACCGCCTCCGAGAGCGGCTACATCGACACGGGGCTCCTTCCGGGAAGCACCTACACCTGGCATCTGGTGATCCTCGCGCCGAGCGGCTACTCCACGGCCACCTCCGATCCGCTCACGATCAAAACCGAGGCGGCGCCCACACCGGCCAATGTCCGGGCCGCGCCCGCCGCGGAAGACCGGGTCGTCATCACCTGGGACTACGTCTACGCGCAGGAATCGGGCTTCGAGATCTGGCGGAAGGCCGGCGGCACCTGGACGAAGGTGGGGGAGACGGAACGCAACGTGCAGTATTGGACGGACACGGCGCTCCCCGCATCAGGCTCGGCACAGTGGAAGGTGCGCGCCGTCCGGGGTGATGCCGTCTTCTCCGCGTTTGCCGCAACCGAGGTGCGGCGCCTTGACAAGCCGGCGCTGCCGGAAACCTTCGAGGGACAGCTTGACCTGGGCCGGCTGAAGCTTGCCTGGGCCGACCCGCTTCCCGATTGGGGCGTTGACGCCGCCTACATGCTGGAGACGCGCGTCGGCGTCAACGACGCCTGGGAGGATGTCACCGCGATCCCGGCCGGCAGCCGCTCGATCGAGTGGTTCCTGATACACCGGGGCACCCGCGATTTCCGCATCCGGGCCGATGTGCAGGGGCTGCCCGTATACAGCGGCGTCTACCGCTTCACCGGCATCCAGCCGCAGGCGCCACAGGGCCTGCAGGTGGCCTACGCGGGCAGCCGGCAGGTGACGCTCGCCTGGAACGCGCCCGACGAATCGCTATCGGGTTACCGCGTTTACCGCACGGAGGCCGGGACGCGCCGCCAGATCGCAACACTCCCGGGCACCGCGCGGCGTTACGACGACACAGCCGTCGCCGCGGGCACAACGCCCTCCTATGCGCTTGTCGCATGGAACGCCTTCACCACCTCGCCCGAAGCCGCCGTCGGCCCCGTGACCGTACCCATGGCCACCACCTTCACGGATCTTGGCGGTCACGCATGGGCGGCACCGGCCATCAACCGGCTCGCCTCGCTGGGCATTGTCGCGGGTACCTCCGCGGCCCGTTTCTCGCCGGGCCGCGTGCTGACAAGGGCCGAGTACATGAAGATGCTGCTGACCACGCTGGGTCTTCCGGCCGCAAGCCGACCGGCCGGTCCGGTTTCGGACATACCCGCGTCGGCCTGGTATGCCGGATGGATGTACGCAGCCTGGGAGTACGGGCTCATCACGCCGGATGCCGCGGGACGCATGTATCCGAACGCTGCGATCACGCGCGGCGGCATGGCGCTGGCCACGCAGAACGCATGCCTGGCGGCCGGCAGAACCCTGGCGGAGGCGGACGAATCGATCCTCGGGAAGTACACGGACGCGGACGCCATTCCCGGCGCATACAGGGGCGCCCTGATCGTCCTGATCGGCAATGGCCTCATCTCCGGCCGCTCAGGCTCGACCATCGACGCCACCTCGGGTCTGACCCGCGCCGAAGCCGCCGTGCTGCTCAACCGCCTGCTGCTGCTGCCCTGACTCCGCGGGAGGCCCCCGGTCCCGGTTCTGTTGCATGCCACACGTTTCAGGGTTTCAGCCTATGGCATGATGAAGAGCATCGCAATGGATCCGACGAACGAGAAGAACGCGGTGATGAACAACGAGACGCGCATGTGGTCACCCTCCCGCTTGAGCCGGCGTGTGTTGAGCACGATGCCAGTCATGCTCAGCAGGAAGAGTCCGGCAAGGATGATCTGCGCGATGCGCAGAATGCCGTAATCCCAGTATTCGCGCAGCTGCACCCCGAGAAACCGGTCGAAGACCGTTTCGATCGGCGGCATGGCGGCATGCGTCACCAGCATGAATGCGATGAGCACAAGCCAGACAAGCCCGTTGCACAGATGGATGATCTGCATGATCGGATCCTGTTTCAACCGGCGTTCCTTGATGAAACGGATGGGTTCGTTGCTGTACACCATACAAGCGGATCCTCCGGTGTTGTCCGGCACATGCAGCGCAGCGGCCTTGCACGCCCGGAATCATCATATCATGATTTTTCGCCGAACGGCATGACCAGGGGATGGACCGACCGGCACAGCGCGGTGTGACGCAGGAGCGGCACCATTTGTCTGTGGTTTTTTACAAATCCGCGGGAGCTTCGGGTTGATTTTTGTGCACTTTATCATGTATGATCGTTTTCGTCGCCTGTTCGCGGGGTAACGAGTGAATGGAAGGCAACTGTTCCTTTTCCGCTGCGCCTGTTCGCACCAAATCGGAACGGTTGTTTGAGCCGCTGCCTTCCATGTTTCTCCACAACAGGCCCATGACTGGGGGGATGTTCCATGAAACTCGACCACATCGCCGTCACACGCATTCCGTCCGCCGGAGGGCCCGGCGGGAGATACCAGGTCCGCGCCGAGCTCAGCAACCAGCCGTCGCCTGACTGGTGTGCCAGCTTCCGGGCTGCGTGGCGCGATTCACCGAATTGCCGGCGCGTCAGCCCAGACGTGCAGCTGATCGACAACTCCATCTTCGTCCGCCTCAACGACGCCCGCCGGGTGACGGAGACCGTGGATCTGCTCAAGCGCATGACAGACCGGGTCATGCCGTGAGCCCTGCGGTCGGCGCTTTTCCCGGCTGCCTGCAGCCGCTGCCGCCCGCATCGGCACAACCGAGGTTATTTTTACGCCCTGCTTCATCAGCGGCCGGACTCATGATATGATGGCTGCATGAAAAAGCATGCAGCAGGTCCGCTTCTTGCGGTTCTCTTCGCCGTTTTTGTCTGGGGCGTGTCGTTCGTCTCCACCAAGGTCGTCCTGACGGAGCTGCCGCCGGTCTCGATCGCCTTCTTCCGGCAGATCGTGGCCCTGGTGCCGCTGCTGGTGCTGACGCGCGTGACAGGTGAATCGCTGCGCGTGCCGAAGCGCGAAATTCTCACATTTTTCGTGGCCACACTGTTTGGCATCGTGCTGTATTTTGTCTTTGAAAACAACGGCCTGCAGTTCACAACCGCCTCGAATGCCTCGATGCTCGTGGCGGCGATTCCTGTTTTCGCCCTGCTGACGGAAAGCATCGCCGAACGCAGGCGACTCCCGTTCCTGACGCTGGCCCTGGTGCTCGTCTCCATCGGGGGTGTCTATCTCGTGCTCTTCGAGCGGGGCCTGCCCGATTTGTCCTCGAAGACATTCCTGGGCAACATGCTGGTGTTTTGCGCCATGGTCTCCTGGATCATCTACACCTTCATGAGCCGCCGCCTCGGCAAAAAATACAACAGCCTGAAGATGACCACGGTGCAGTCCTTCTGCAGCCTGCCGCTCTACCTGCCCTTTCTTGCGGGCGAGGTCGGCGCGTGGCATGTCCCCTCGACCACGGCGCTGCTGCACCTCGCGTTCCTCGGCGTATTCTGCTCGGCGGGCGCCTATGTCGCCTACCTGTACGGCCTGCAGAAGCTTGGCCCCATCCTGCCATCCGCATTTCTCAATCTCATTCCCGTGGTCACGATCCTCACGGGCATGGTGCTGCTGCACGAAATGCCCTCCTGGAGCCAGCTCATCGGCGCATCCCTCATCATCGGAAGCCTCACGGTTCTTACGGTCCGTGGTGCGAAAACGGCCGTCCGCGAGGAACCCGTGCAGCCGGTCGACACGACGGATGCCGCATCCTGAGCTTTCGCCCGCATCTGCGAAACGACCCGGGCTTGCGTCACCGCATACTTCATGTTACCATGTCTGCATGGTTACTTGCAGGTAACCGGATAACCATGAAGTAACATGATATGCCGTGCGATATCCCAAGGCATGTCCAGGAGGCGAACCCATGCCCGAAAAGAAGCACCTGACCGTCGACGCGCCGCACGAAGCGGGCCTCGAGGAGGGGCAGGAAACCCACCGCCGCATCACGCGCATCCTGGAGGGCTGTGACTGCGAGCCGCTTCCCTGCCATGTCGAGTGCTCCATCGAGAAAGCGCTCGACGTCCTTGGCGGCAAATGGACCTTTCTGATCATCCGCGACCTGCAGTGCGGCACGAAGCGCTTCGGCGAGCTGCGCAAGTCACTCGTCGGCGTCAGCCCGAAAACCCTCTCCGAGCGGTTGAAGGAACTCGAGGAGAAGGGTGTGGTCACGCGCACCGCCTATGCGACCATTCCGCCCACGGTCGAGTACGCCCTGACGGAGAAGGGACGCAGCCTGCACCCCATCATCAAGGCCATGAAGCTCTGGGGCTCGAAGTGGGGTTGATTCCGCTTTGGTGATTCCGTCACGGTGTATTGCCTGTGCATGGATGTACGATTTGTCATGTCGGCCCAAGTCGATGCACCCCAAGGAGGCCAATATGAACAGGTCACATGCACGCGGCAAGTCGCGTCTCCCGGCCACAATCCTGCTCCTGATGCTGCTTGTGATGCTGCCGGCGTCGGCCGGGTGCGGCATGATGCCCGGCGGTGCCGGCGGCGGCAAGGCGGCTGAGCAATTTCCCGACTTCGCGCTGCAGGACATCAACGGCAATCCGGTCGACCAGACGGTGTTCGCCGGACACGCGCTGACCATGGTCAACATCTGGGGCACCTTCTGTGGCCCGTGCATCCAGGAAATGCCCGATCTGGGCAAACTGGCGCGCGAGCTGGAAGCCAATCACGACGCGACGGTGCTCGGCATCGTCGTGGACATCCGGGATGCCGACACGCTCGCCCTCGCCCGGCAAATCACTTCGGAATCCAAGGCGGATTTCACCCATCTGGTGATGGGCGAGGACCTGAACGGGTACCTGTCGCAGTTCGAATACATTCCGACCACGGTATTTGTCAACCGTGACGGTCAGGTGGTCGGTGACCCCGTCGTGGGCGGCAATGGGTATGACGAGTACCTGGCCATGGTGAAGCGGCTGCTCGCACCGTGACCGCGGCCCGCCTGCGGGATCATCCGGGAGGGAACGGAGCATGACGCATCCGCGCGGCAAAACGTCCAAGGCACGCGCCACCCTGTGGGGCGTGCTTGTGCCGCTTGCGGCCGGTTCGCTGCTGATCGGGCTGTCGCGTGGCGAAGCGGCCATTGTGCTCATGAAGGGGATCCGGGTGTGCCTGGAGTGCATCGGCATCGGGTAGCACGAGCCCGCGGGACACTGCCGGAAAGGACCAACCGCAATGAACAGGACCTTGTCCCGTCCCGGACGGAACGCACGCCGTCGTTCCTCCGCCCGAAGAACGGTGGTGCAGGCACTCGCGGCGCTCGCCGCCAATGCCAACCTGCCGGGCTTTCTCAAGGGCCGCATCTGGACAGGCGCGTCCAAGAGCGCGTGTGTTCCAGTCCTGAACTGCTATTCCTGTCCCGGCGCCCTCGGTTCGTGCCCGATCGGCGCCCTGCAGGCGGTCGCGACCGACCGCCGCTTCCATGTCTCCTGCTACGTTGCGGGTTTTCTCGCGCTCGTCGGCCTTTCGTTGGGCCGCCTGCTGTGCGGGTGGGCCTGCCCGTTCGGATGGTTCCAGGATCTGCTGCACCGCATTCCCGTCCGCAAGCGGTCGCTTCCGGCGAATGTCGCCCGCATCCTCGGTTACGGCAAGTATGTCATGCTTGCCGTCATGGTGCTGCTGCTGCCATTTGCGATCGCCGACCGCTTCGGCGTGGGCGTTCCCTGGTTCTGCAAGCTGGTGTGCCCCGCCGGCACCCTGCAGGCGGGGCTGCCTTTGCTGGCGGCGAACGCGCCCCTGCGGGCCGCCGCCGGGTGGCTGTTCGGCTGGAAGGGGTTCCTGCTGGCGGGAACCGTCACCGCTTCGCTGTTCATGCTGCGTCCGTTCTGCCGGTTCGCCTGCCCGCTGGGCGCCTTCTACGCATTGTTCCAGCGCCTGAGCCTGTACCGCATGCAGGTCGACACAAACGCCTGCACGCGTTGCGGCGCCTGTTCCCGTGCCTGCGGACTCGACCTGCATCCGCAGGACGATCCCAATCACCCGGATTGCATCCGCTGCGGCGTGTGCATCCAGGCGTGCCCGACCCATGCCCTGCAGGCCGGCTTCCATCGGCCAGGCGCACCGGATCGGGCAACCGCAACCAGCGAATGAGCCCAGCCGGATGCCCACGCCCGAACAGCACCGCACACGGCGCAGGGCGCATGTGTGTCAGCGGTGCACACGGCCATGCGCCCATGCGGCACGCCCGCCGCCCGGTCAGGCCTTCACGGATTCGGACTGGCGCGCTCCGCCCGCAAGCATCCAGCCGGCGATTTCCTGCGCCAGCTCGGGCCAGATGCTTTCATGATGCAACTCGTGCCGCATGCCGGGCCATTCGTGGTATGTGCAGCGGGAACCGGCCCCAGCGGCCAGCTGCCGGCTTCCCTCGACCGCACAGATGGGATCTGCGCCGCCATGCATCAGCAACAGCGGACCCGCATCCTCGGAAGCCCGCGCAAGAACGGCCTCCGCCATGTCCATCGCATCACAGGCCGCCTGCAGGCTGATATGCGGATGCACGAGCGGATCCTCCCGATATGCGCGGATCACCGCCTCGTCGTGGGACAGTCCGTCCAGCGACAGTCCGTTGCGGATCGTCATGGACGGAACGATGCGGCAAAGCCGCTTCACAATCGGAACGAGGATGGGCGAGGGCATGGAGACGAGCCGAAGCCAGGGCGATGTCGCCACGGTTCCCATCGGCTTGGTGCTGCCGAACAGGCGGTGGGAGAGCACGATGTTGCCCCCCAGGCTGTGACCGTACAACCAAACCGGAACACCGGGCCAGCACTCGCGAGCCCGCAGCAGCATGGCGTCCACGTCGCCGAGCACCGACGCGCGCGGTGCGGCGTGCCCGCGCCGTCCGTCCGAGAGACCATGGCCGCGCAGATCCAGCGACAGGATCGCGATGCCGTTGCGCAACAGATGCCCGGTCATGTCGCCGTACCGCGCACCGTGCTCGCCAATCCCGTGCACAAGGCATGCGGCGGCCTTCACCGCCCCTTGCGGATCCTTGCGGTACCCCCTGAGCACCATGCCGTCATCCCGCCGGATTTCCAACGCCTGCATGTCCGCCATCCTTTCCGTTTCGTGCCGCAGGCCGCGCGCATTGCGCATGCCGCTCCATCCTTCTCCAGCATAACGCTTCACACGCAAAACGGCCATACCCGGGAACCCCGAACGGCAAAGCGTTTTGACGGTGGAAAACGTCGAAAACTGATGATATGATGGACCCACACTGAATGAGCGAGGTGCCTGCATGAAGAACATCCCGTTGTATGAAGTCCGCCAGATCGCCGACCTGAAGGCCATGCTCGCGGGCAGTACGGAGATCTACGGCGACAAGACCGCATTCCTCGTCAAGCAGACCGAGGGCGGGCCCTATGTTCCGGTCTCCTTCCGCCAGTTCAAGCAGGATGTCGACGCACTCGGCACGGCCCTGATGTCACTCGGCCTGTCCGGCGGGCGCATCGCCGTCATTGGCGAGAACCGGTATGAGTGGGGCGTGTCCTACCTCGCCACGGTCAACGGCACCGGCGTCGTCGTCCCGCTGGACCGCGAAATACCGCAGACCGAGCTCCGCGGGCTCGTGCAGCGCGCCCAGGCCGACGCCATTATCTTCTCCGGCGCCAAGGCACGCGACGTGCAGAGCCTGGGAGACGTCCTGAAACCGGGATGCCGCCTCATCTCCATGGACGAGCCCGCGGATGCGGACGGCGTCCTTTCCTGGCGGGGCCTGCTCGATCTGGGCAAGCGCCGCATGCTCGAGGGCGACCGCGCCTTCCTCGACGCCGTCATCGACCCGGATGTCATGCAGATCCTGCTGTTCACCTCCGGCACCACGGACAAGTCCAAGGCCGTCATGCTCTCGCACCGCAACATCTGCTCGGACCTCATGGACATGTGCGCGATGCTCTACATCGACGAAAAGGACGTTTTCCTTTCCGTCCTGCCGCTGCACCACACCTACGAGTGCACCTGCGGCTTCCTCTGCCAGGTGTACCGCGGCTGCACCATCGCCTACTGCGAGGGCCTGCGGCACATCGTCAAGAACATGAAGGAAGCGCAGGTCACCATGATGAACTGCGTGCCGCTGATCCTCGAGGCGATGTACCGTCGCATCTGGGATCAGGCCGCCAAGGACCCGGCCCTGCTCAAGAAGCTCAAGACCGGCATCAAGCTCAGCAACGCCCTGCGCCTGGTCGGCATCGACCTGCGCCGCAAGCTCTTCGCCAAGGTGCACGAGAACTTCGGCGGCCACCTGCGCATGATGATCAGCGGCGGCGCCCCCATCGATCCCATCGTCATCAAGGGCCTGCAGGATCTGGGCATCGCCTGCGTGCAGGGCTACGGCCTCACCGAATGCTCGCCGATCATCGCCCTCACCCGCAACTGCGACTTCAAGAACGCCGCGGCCGGCCTGCCG
>JAEXRM010000139.1 GCA_023440865.1 Bacillota bacterium | reverse complement strand
CTGTTGCTGCTGGGGATCCTGGGTGTGCGCGATGCGCTGGGCAACCTCTGGCGCTGGTCCCACGCAGCCGGTCCCTCCGGTGGGGGCATGCCGGAGGATGGACCCATCCTCCCGTGGCTGGTTATGCCGGCACTTGGCCTGCTCGTGTGGCTCGTGTTGAAGGGGTTGAAACGAGAGGGGCTGACGATTCCCTGCCTCGCCGCGTTGGCCCTGCTGGCATCGGCATGGGCCGGTCGCATGCCCACCCTGACGGCGGCACCGGGATGGCCTGTGATCGACCCGGTCGGCTGGTGGCAGGGGCGCTGGGGGATGGGCACGCCCATCGACGGCGGCGCCTTGCCCGCAACCATCCCCTATGCCCTGCTGGTGCTGCTGCTCTGGCCCATGGATGCGGTGGCGATCCGCACCATGCAAACGCAGCGCGACGCGGAGCGGAGCACCAACACCGCCATCGATTTGCAGGCTTCCTTTCGTGTCATCGCATGCCGCAACCTGGTTGGGGCTTTGCTCGGCGGGGCGCAGACGGCGGCTGTCTGGCGCAGTTTTCTGATTCCGCTGGCAAGGGCGGGCCGTCCCGTGCAGGGTGCCGCGCTGCTCCTGTCGCTCGGCGTACTGGGCGTCGCTTTGCTCGGTTTCCCCATCGATTTGGCGGTTCACCCGCCCCTGGTTTGGCTGGTGCTGCTGTTCGGCGTTTTTGTCCCATTGCTGGAGGCCGGCACGCGATTGCTGCTGCGTGTGCCGCAAAAGACCGACCTGGTGCCGGTTGCATCGCTCGTGGCCATGGGCATGCTGCTCGGTCCCCTCTGGGGATGGGGCATCGGATTGCTGGTCGAGTGGCTCATGAAACGAAGGGCGACTCCCCCATCGCCGGTGACGTGATCCGGCACGCGAATGAGTCGCGCCTGCCGGCGCATGGCGGGGCTGTCACCGGGCAGGTGCGGGCGACAGGCCTGAACGCTCCTCACCACTGGCAGAACGGATGCGTCAGCAGGTTGTTGTTGTAGTACCGCGGATCGTGACTGACCTCCTCGCCAAGCCACGCGGGTCGTACGAAGGGCGCGTCCTCGTCCGGAAGCTCGAGTTCGGCGACAATCAGCCCGCGGTTCCTGCCGAGGAACTCGTCGATCTCCCAGACCCGGTCGCCATACACGACGTGATGACGGTACTTCTCGAGGATTTCTCCGCCGCAGAACGCATCGAGCATCTGGTTGGCGTCCGCCAGCGGTACGGGGTAGTCGAACTCCAGACGTGTGATGCCGTCGTTCCGGCCCTTGACGGTCAGATATGCGGATTGTTCCACCACCCGCACGCGCACGATGTGCCCGGGTTCGTTGTGCAGATATCCCTGCCGGTAGAGCACCGGGCGTGTTCCCTCACGCCAGGCGTCGGAGACGACGCGGAATTTGCGTTCGATTTCATGCGGCATGGCTTCCTCCCCGTGTGTGCAGCGCATGTGCGCCCGTCCGTTCAGCTCAGGTCGCGCACGCAGTACCGGCCGGTGCGCAGCTCCTCGATGTACGCCTCGCGGTGCGGCATCGTGCTGGCTTCGGCCACGCGGACCGCCGCCTCGATGTCATAGGGGACGCGCACGAGCGAGATGGAAAAGGGAGCCATGTCCGGTGAATCGTACACGCCCTCGACAATGGCGTACGAGGCCTGCGGCACCTCGAGCGGATTGCCGACGCTGCCGGTGTTGAACAGGATCTTTCCATTGCTGTCGCCTGTGAGATATTCGGTGTAGGCGCTGTGGATGTCCGCATATCCCAGCACGTCGGCCGTGCGGTCGAGCGTGGGGGTCGGGGCGAACAGGCGCAGCCGCTCATGTGGCTCGCTGTGCTGGAACACCCGGTGGAACAGGTCGTGCGGCGAGGCATGGCACAGCCGCACCAGCCGCCCCGAGAGCAGGAACTCCAGATACACCGGCAGCGCGTACAGCCGGTCGATGCGCGCCTCGCCCAGGTGGCGGCGATGCCACTGCATGAAGGCCCGATTCTTCCAGGTGGTTGCGAGATGGTCCCAATTGCCCTTGACAATGCCGTCGCAGACATCGAACGCCCGGTCCACGCATTCGGCCGGCTGGGGGCCCTTGCCGATGAGATCGCCCAGACAGAAGATGTGGCTGATGCCGCGATCCGCAATATCTTCCAGCACACGGTCGAAGGCCGTGAGGTTGCCGTGGATGTCGGATATGACGGCAATGCGCAGGTTCCGGTTGGTCGGTATTTCCACGGGGCACGCTCCAATCATGACGGATGGTCTGCTTCTTCACCTTATCATTGCAATTGGCGGCAGACAAGGCGGAATCGGCAAAGGGGGGGCGCTTGCCGGCACATGTGTCGGAAGGCGCGCAGCAAGGCCCGTTGTTGACAGGCCGGAGGACGGATGGCATACAATGGAGGCATGATCCGGGCATGGCGTCGCTCCGGCATGGCAGGACGCAGGCATGGTGAATTCCGGCACGACGGCACGCCGACGGAAGGAGGGTTGCGGCATGGGGGGGCGATCCAGTAAATCGGCCGCCGGGCGGTACGATCGGGTGATTCACCCGCTGGAGCCGGTTTATGATCGGAACAGCCGCGTGCTGATCCTTGGTACGATGCCGTCCGTCCGGTCACGGGCCGCCGGTTTTTACTACATGCATCCGCAAAACCGCTTCTGGCCAATCCTGTGCGAGGTGCTCGGTGATACGCTGCCGCCGGACGCCGCCGGCCGCCGGGCGCTGGCGCTGCGGCATGGCATCGCGCTGTGGGACGTGCTGGCCAGCTGCCGCATCGACGGCTCGCTGGACGGCACCATCCGCGACCCGGTGCCGAACGACCTTTCTGTCATCTTCCACGCGGCGGAGATCAAGGCGGTTCTCACGACAGGCGGAACGGCGACACGCCTGTATCGGCGGTTCCTGCGCGCCACCACCGGCATGGACTGCATGCCGCTGCCCTCCACGAGTCCGGCGAATCGCAGGCATGGCGCCGACGCCGTGCTTCTGGCCGCATACCGCATCATACCGACGCTGCTTGTGCAACCGCCGTAGCGGGATCATGTCCGCACAGCTCCGCCACGTCGTCTCAGCGATCTTCGTGGTGATGCGCGTGGTGCTCGTGCTTCTCGACCTTTTTCCTCCGTGTGAGCGCGAGGCCGCCAAAGCCGCCGATCAGGGCGATGTAGAAGCCGACGTCGTACCAGTGACCGGTGTTGTACACCTCATAGACACGGATGTTCGGATTGAAGAATCCGATGATCACGGATACCGGCGCGATCCAGCCATGCCAGACGCCCCAGAGGAAACCGGCGGGATTGTCAGGGGTCGCGTGCCCGTCGCCCGGCGCGCAGGCTGTCAACAGCACTGTGGCCAGCAACGCGAGCAGCAGCAGGGGCAGCCATTTCTTGCGCATGGGGAACCTCCCTGTTCATGCATGTCGTGCGTGTCATGCCTCATGGGTCGTGCATCTCGTGCGTGTCATGCCACTGATGATTCGGACCATGGCGGGAAATGTCTGATGCATGAAAAGGCTCCCCCGGTCGGGGGAGCCTTCGGTTATCGGATGGCTTCTTTACAGCAGCATGATGCCAGCCTTCTGGCAGGCATGCTCCATCGCGCTTGGCCAGGCCGATGCCTGCACCTCGCCGACATGCGCCTTGCCCAGCAGGAACATGCAGATGCGCGACTGGCCGAGACCGCCGCCGAGCGTCAACGGCAGCCGGTCCTCGAGCACCGCCTTGTGGAAGGGCAGATGGCGGCGGCTTTCCGCCCCGGCAAGCGTCAGTTGGCGGTCGAGCGATGCCGCGTCGACACGGATGCCCATCGACGAAACCTCGAAGGCGCATGCGAGCACCGGGTAGTAGAAGACGATGTCGCAGTTGAGCGCCCAGTCGTCATAGTCGGGCGCACGGCCGTCATGGATCTTGCCCGAGCGCATCTTTCCGCCGATCTGCATCAGACACATGGCGCCATGATCGCGCGTGAAGGTGGTTTCACGCTCCTTTTCGGTCATGTGGGGGTACTTGTCCTCGAGCTCCTGTGTGGTGATGAAGGTGATCTCATCCGACAGGAAACGCTTCAGTTGGGGATACTTCGCGCAAACGGCTTCCTGTGTCTCGAGAAAGACGCCATAGATCCTGCGGACGACGGCCTTGAGCTCATCGAGCGTCCGTTGCTCGCGGGTGATGACCATTTCCCAGTCCCACTGGTCGACATAGATGGAATGCAGGTTGTCGGGCTCTTCGTCGCGCCGGATGGCGTTCATGTCTGTGTAAAGGCCTTCTCCCGGCGTGAAGCCGTAGCGGCCCAGCGCCATGCGCTTCCACTTGGCGAGCGACTGCACGATTTCGGCAGAGTCGCCGTCGATGTGCTTCATGTCGAAGCCGACGGGGCGCTCGATGCCGTTGAGGTTGTCGTTGAGGCCTGTTTCCGGCCGTACGAACAGCGGGGCGGACACACGGGTGAGATGCAGCGCGTTTGCAAGATGCTTCTCGAAATTGTCCTTGATGAACTTGATGGCGATCTCCGTCTCGCGAAGATCGAGTGACGGGGCATATCCTTCCGGAATCTTCAGGTGTGCAGCCATGACAAAAGCCTCCCGTGCCGGCGCGGCGTTGCATTTGCAACTATCGTATCACGAATATGCAGGAGGGGGAACACGAAACTGCATGATTGTGACGGATTCACCCGTGAAAAGGGGTGGGCGCTGCATGCGTACGAGACTGCTGGATTGTGGTAATATCATTTGTGGCCGCCCATGCGACGGATACCGGTTGCCATGGTAGCCGCTTCACCGGGGAGATGACGCATGCCGATTGCAATCCAGAACCTGTTGACCCTCGCCCTATTTGTGATGACGACCGGTATCGCCGTCTTGTGCGTGTATGCGCTGCGGCGGCACCGTGTCCCGGGGGCAGCGCCTTTTGCCGCGCTCTGTGCCGCCACGGCCTTCTATACGGCAGGCTATGCCATGGAAATCCAACAGGGGACGATTGCCGGCATTGACATCTGGAGCCGGTTCGAATACCTGGGGCTCCCGTTCATTCCCACATGCTGGCTGCTGATCGCCGTTTTCCGTGCCAAGACCGGGTGGTTCGCCCGACAGCGGACGCGTCGGATTCTTGCGGCCTGCCTGTGCGGTTTTTCCGGGGTGACGACGATCTTCCGCCATCTCAGCGGATGGGTGCCGATCCACTACGGCGCCATGCGTGTGGTGGACAACGGGTACTTTCCCGTGCTGCAGTTCGACAAGGGACCATGGTATTTAGTCTATCAGGGATTTTATGTGGTCTGCGGTTTGCTCGCCATCGCGATCCACCTCTCGAACGCCAGGACCGGATCGCGCGGGTATCGGGTCAACTCCCGCTTCTTCGGATGGATCTCGCTGCTTCCGTTATGTGTCGCGCCCGTCAACCTGTTCGGCTGGTTTCCGCTTGGTTTGGACAGCGGCCCCTTCTTCGCCCTGTTCACCTATCTCATCATCGCCTATGCGCTGTTCCGGCACAATGCGCTCAACCTCATTCCGCTGGCCCGCGACCGTGTGTTCGACTGGATTGGCGACGGGGTGGTGGTACTGGGCGCGAATCTGGAGCTGCTTGATTTCAACCGTGCGGCCAAGGGCATGTTCCCCGGCCTGAGAAAGTCGGAGCGGGTGGAGGGCGCCCGGGAAACCTTCATCAGCGACTTCGCAGCCGTGCCTGCATTTGTCGGGGCCTTCCTTTCGTGGTTCGAACAATCACGGGACACGGCCGGGCCGGATGGCATGGCGGACATGTCATCCTTCCCTTGCGAACTTGCCGGAACGGATGCGGAAGGGCCTTCACATAGACGGCACCTGCAGATTCGTGTGACGGAGCTGGGGGGCAGGGGCGAGATGCAGGGGATACTGCTGATGATCTCCGACATCACGGAGCAGGCGGATGCCATGCGCTCCCTTGAGCACATGGCCCGGACCGACTCGCTGACCGGGCTCGAGAACCGCGGATCATTCCTTGAGGGCATGGCGGCCGTTTGCGCGGGAAGCCGGGGGGTGGTGCCATCCGGAGCCATTCTGCTGCTTGACCTCGATCACTTCAAGAAGATCAACGACCGGTATGGCCATTTGGCGGGAGACGCCGTGCTCAGACGCATGGCGGACATCCTGCGTGCCAATCTGCGCGCGCAGGATCTGGTCGGCCGGTATGGCGGCGAGGAGTTCATCGCCTTCCTTCCGGGTGCGTCCGATGAAGCGGCGCTGCAGGCGGCTGAGCGTATCCGGACTTCCGTGGAGGCGGATCGGCTGGAATGGGATGCCCACCTGATTGCCTATCGGACAAGCATCGGCATCGCCGCTGTCGATGCAGCGTCGCTTCAGGGGGTGCATGCCTGTGACACCCTGATCGGGCATGCGGATGAGGCACTGTACCAGGCCAAGCGGGCTGGACGCAATCGGTCGGTGCGCTGGGTGGCGGATTACGCCACCGGCTCCTCCGATTCCTCCAGCAGTGACCGGTAATAGCCTTTTTTACGCAGCAGGGTGTCATGATTTCCCGATTCGACAATCTCCCCATGACGCATCACGAAGATGCGGTCCGCATGCCGGATGGTCGAGAGCCGGTGCGCGATGGTGAGCGTCGTCCGGTTCTCCGTCACCTGCGCCAGCGCCTGCTGGATGAGCCGCTCCGTACCCGTGTCGATGTTGGCGGTCGCCTCGTCCATGACGAGAACGGCCGGATCGTGCGCGATGGCGCGGGCGAACGAGATCAGCTGCCGCTGCCCGGCGGACAGCGTGCTGCCCCGTTCGGTCACCGGCGCATCGAGTCCCCCTGGCAGGCGTTCCACCAGCCGATCCGCGCAAGAAGCGCGCAGCGCGGTTTCCAGCAGCGAGTCGGGGGTTTCGTCGTGCAGTGTGATGTTGCCGCGGACATCGCCGGCGAACAGGAACACGTCCTGGAACACGGTCGCGATGCGCCGGCGCAGGTCCGCCTTGCGCAGCGTGTCCACGGGCACGCCATCGAGCAGGATTTCTCCCCGCTGCGGTGCGTAGAAGCCGCAGACGAGGCTCATGATCGTGGTCTTGCCCGCTCCGGTCTCACCGACGAAGGCGGCCGTCTCCCCGGGTTCCACCGTGAAACTCACATCCTTGAGCACCCATTCCCCTTCGTTGTAGGCGAACCAGACGTGACGGAATTCCACGCGGCCTTCGGCTTCGGGCATCGGCAGGCCTTCCGCCGGCCGCTCGAGGTTCGGTTCCTCATCGAGCAGCGAGAAGACGCGTTCGGCTGATACGATGGCGGACTGGATGCTGTTGTACTTGTCCGCCAGATCCGAGATGGGGCCGAAGAACTGCTTGATGTAGCTCGTGAAGGCATACAGGATGCCGATCGGCAGGGCGTTGTCGGATACCTGGCCGATGCCGTAGGCCAGCAGCAGTGCGATCGCCAGGTTCTGGAACACATCGGAGGCGGGCTTGAGGAAGCTGTTGAGCCGCACCTGCGTGAGCGTGGTGCCGAAGTAGGCGTCATTGAGTTCGGTGAAGGCACGGTTTCTTTCCTTTTCGGCATGGAAGGCCTGGATGGTGCCCATGCCCGCGAGGCTTTCCGCCGTGAAGCCGTTGATGCGGCCGATGAAGTGCTTCATCGAGAAGAAGTTGCGCCGGATGCGGTTCTTGATCAGCCACACCATGGCGGCCATGAAGGGGATGACGGCCAGCGAGATGGCGGACAGGATCGGGCTCATGGCGACCATCGCGGCGAGAATGCCGACGATGAGCAGGATGTCCTTCATCATGTTGACGGTCACATCCGTATAGAACTCGCCGATTTCGGCGATGTCGTTGGTTGCGCGTGTGATGAGCCGTCCGGAGGCGTTCCGGTCCAGCCATGGCAGCGGCAGGTGCAGGATGGTGTCGAACACCCTGCACCGCAGGTCGTGCAGGATCGACTGCCCCGCCCGGTTGACCAGGTTGACCTGCAGCCAGGTGAACAGACCGCCGAGCAGGGAGACCCCGACATAGAGGATGCCCATGAGCGCCAGGTTGAAAGCGGGTGTCTGGGGCTTTTTCGCAACGAGCAGATCGTCGATGACGACCTTGAGCAGCCAGGGCTTGGCCAGGGCGGCTGCGTTCATCAGCAGGATGCAGCCGATGGCGAGGGTGAACTTCGGCCAATGGGGCGCGGACAGGGCGATGAGAGCCCGGAGGCTTCCCTTCTCCGAGGCCGTTTCCCTTCTTGTCCGTTCACCCCCTGACGAAACGGTGCCGGCTTTCTTCCTGTTCGGCATGGATGGCACGATACAGCCCTCCTTCCTCAAGCAGTGCCTCATGGGAGCCCGCCTGCACGACCCGGCCGCGGTCGAGTACCAGAATCCGGTCGCATGCCGCAACGGCGGAGATGCGATGGGAGATCATCAGCGTGGTCCTGCCCTGGCGTCGCCTGCGGATGGCCTCGAGGATGCGGGCCTCGGTGACCGTATCGACGGCGGACAGCGCATCGTCGAGGATGAGGATCGGCGCGTCGCGCAGCAGAGCGCGGGCAATGGCGACCCGCTGCTTCTGGCCACCCGAAAGGTTCACGCCCCGTTCGCCCAGCAGCGTGTCCAGCCCGTCCGGCATCGTGTCGATGGTCTCGAGCAGGCAGCTGTCGGCGGCGGCCAGGCGGATGTCATCCTCGGGAATCGCTTCCCGGAAGCAGGCGATGTTCTCCCGGATGCTGGCCGAAAACAGGAAGGGTTCCTGCGAAACGAAAGCGATGCCGCCACGCAGGGACGCGAGCGTATAGGAGGTCAACGGTCGTCCGTCGACGGTCAGCGTACCGGGGACGGTATCCCATGCGCGCAGCAGCAGACTTGCCAGTGTCGTCTTGCCGCTGCCTGTCGGCCCGATCAAGCCAAGGGTTGTTCCGGCAGGCACATCCAGCGCCGTGATCGCAAGGGCGGGCTCGGAAGCGCCCGGATATGTAAAGGCAAGCGCCTCCGCGGCGATCGATCCTTTGATGGGGTATTCCCGTGCATCCGCGTCATCCCCGATCTCCGGATTGACAAGCAGGACGCCGTTGAGCCGGTCCATCGAGGCGATGCCGCGTTGGAACAGGTTTGTGATGCGTCCGATGTTCAGCACCGGCGCGATGATCATGGCGAGATAGGTGTTGAAGGCGACGAAGGCGCCCACCGTGATGCGTCCGTCGAGCACCATGCGCCCGCCCAGGATGAGGTTGAGCGCGAAGCTGAGGCTGAAGCAGATCTCGATGACCGGGCCGAGCAGGGAGGAGGCCGAGACCTGGCGCATCGAGGCTTCGACCATGTTCCGGCTGGAGGCGCGGAATGCGGCGAGGGTGGGCGCCTCCTGCACGTAGGCCTTGATGATGCGCACGCCGTGGATGCCCTCGTCGACCTTGCCGGAGAGGTCCGCAAACGACGCCTGCACCTGCAGGAACGAGGCGCGGACCTTCCTGCCGACGGACAGCATCGCCCAGATGACGAACGGGAACGGCAGCAGGGTCAGTGCGGTCAGCCGCCGGTCCACCGTGGCGGTCATGGTGGCGATGGAGGCGATGAGGATCACCAGGCTGTTGACCGACATGGCCGTGGCGGGGCCGAATGCCATGCGGACGGCGCCGATGTCGCTGATGGCGTGGGCCATGAGGTCGCCGGTGCGTCTGTCGTGGTAGAAGGACGGCGACAGCTTCAGGAAGTGGCTGAACAGCTGTGCGCGCAGGTCGCATTCGAGCTTGCGGGCATTGCCGATGACGAACGTCCGCCACAGGAAGGTGAACGCGAATGTGGTCGCGGCGATCAGCAGGATGAAGCCGATGTTTGTCCAGACACGTGTTGCGTCGAAGCCCGGGGTGCCCAGGACATCGATCGTCCGGCCCAGGAGGTTTGGGAACAGGGTCTGCACGAAGGAGGCGACGAGCATGCACAGCATGCCGACCAGGTAGGAGACCCAGTGGCGTCGGATGAAGGCGAGGACGGTCCGGAAACGGTTCATGCTTGCCTCCAGGGGGTGGGGGCGCTTTTCTCCGTGGTTGTCGTTCGATGGGATACAGACGTTTTATGTCGCCTGTCATCGGTGAGACCAACCACAGGATACCAGATCAGCACATGTCTTATGTTGCATTCCTTGCGGAGAATCTTGTCTTTCATGCGGCCCGTCTTGCGTTGGATCGTGACGGCCCCTTGCGCCGGATGCTTCGAATCGACCGTGGAATACCCGCCGTGCAACGGTTTGCATGCCGCTGTCCGGGATGGGCATCGTCCTGGGATGAGGCGCCCGTTGACAGGGAGATTGTCGCGCCTTATAATTAGCCATGCTAAATAATAGTCATGCTAAAAGATAGGGTGACGAATAATTTTTATGATGGCTGCCAACTGCGTGGACAAACCGGTCCCCTGACCCGTATCACGTGGTGGCATTGTGACAAGGAGGCTGACATGACGCAGCATCAGGAGCCCTTTGCGACGTCTTCGCAACAGCTGATGGCATCCTTCAGGCGTTTCAAGCGCATGATGCGCAGGCCCGCGGCGACACGGGAGGGACGATCCGGCGAGATGGCCGTCATGGGTGTCGTCGCGTTCCATCAGGTGGAGACCGGCGAAGGCATCCGCATCACCGAGATCGCCAACCAGCTCAAGATCGCCCCGCCCACTGTCACGCAGTTCATCAACAACCTGGAGAAGGCCGGTTGGGTGGAACGGCGCATGGCACCCCGGGACAGGCGTTCCGTTCTCGTTTTTCTGACCGAGGCCGGAAAGAGCCAGCATGAAGCCTTCGAGGCGCACATGGATGAGATGTTCCGCAAGCTTGCCGCCCATCTGGGGCAGGAGGACACCGACCATCTCGTCCGCCTGCTCGACAAGGTCTTCTTCTATTTCGAGGACCACATCCGAAACCATGCAAACGAATGTCCGCAACGCCCCGGGGAGGCCGGGACGCCTGGCGGATCCCCGCGTTGACGCACGCCGGCGGACAAACCGCAGGCCGGTGCGGATCAAAGACATCCATGCGCGAGGGCGCATTCACATAGACATCCGGTTTCGCCTCCCGTCAGGAGGCGCCCGACAAGAAAAGGAGATGGAACGCACGATGCTGAAACTCTTTCGACATCTCAGGCCGTACACATGGGGCATCATTGCCATTTTGGCGCTCGTGTTCCTGCAGACCCAGACCGACCTGTACCTGCCGACCCTCATGTCCGACATCATCAACAACGGTGTCATGAAGGGCAATACGGAGCTCATCTGGCGACTTGGCGCCCTGATGCTCCTCGTGGCCGGCTTTGGCGCCCTGTGCGCGGTGCTTTCGAGCTTCCTGTCCGCGAAGGCCGCCATGGGCTTTGGACGCGACCTGCGCTCGAAGGTCTTTCGCCAGGTGACGGACTACTCGCTCCACGAGTTCGACAAGCTCGGCACCTCGACGCTCATCACCCGCACCACCAACGACATCACGCAGGTCCAGAACGTCCTGATCATGATGCTGCGGATGATGGTCATGTCCCCCATGATGATGATCGGCGGTGTCGTCATGGCCGTACAGGAGGACAAGGCGCTCACCTGGGTGCTGGTCGCCGCAATGCCGCTGCTGCTGGGCGTCATCGTCCTGCTTGCCACGAAGGCGATGCCCCTGTTCAAGGTCATGCAGACGAAAATCGACCGCATGAACCTGGTCGTGCGCGAAAAGCTCACCGGCATCCGCGTCATCCGCGCCTTCAACCGCGACGCCCATGAACGGGAGCGGTTCGAGCAGGCAAACGAGGACCTGACGCAGAACTATATCCGCGTCAATCGCATCATGGCGTTCATGATGCCCGCGATCATGCTGCTGATGAACCTGACCACGCTGGCGATCCTGTATTTCGGCATTGTCCGCATCGACGCAGGCGACATGCAGATCGGTTCGCTGATGGCCTTCATCCAGTATGCGATGCAGATCCTCTTCTCGATGATCATGATGACCATGATGTTCATCATGGTGCCGCGCGCCCAGGCAGCCGCCCTGCGCATCAACGAGGTGCTCGACACGCACAGCGACATCCGCGATCCGAAGCGGCCCGCTGCCGCGGCCGACCGGCAGGGACATGTGGAGTTCCGCAATGTGTCCTTCCGCTACCACGGCGCGGAACAGGCCGCCATCCGCAACATCTCGTTCCACGCCAAGCCCGGCGAGGTGACGGCCATCATCGGCAGCACCGGTTCCGGCAAATCGACCCTCGTCAACCTCATCCCCCGTTTCTATGACGTGGAGGATGGATGCGTGCTCATCGACGGGACGGATGTCCGGGAGATGACCCAGGAAACACTGCGGAACAAGATCGGGTTTGTCCCCCAGAAGGCGCTTCTGTTCTCCGGCACCGTCACCGACAACATCCGGTTCGGCAAGCCCGACGCCACCGACGCGGAGGTGCGGCATGCCGCCGAGATCGCGCAGGCGGCCGAGTTTCTTGCCACGATTGAAGGCGGATACGACCATGTGATCGCCCAGGGTGGCCAGAACGTATCCGGCGGGCAGAAGCAGCGGCTCGCCATCGCCCGGGCGCTGGTCCGCAAGCCGGAGATCTATGTGTTCGACGACAGCTTCTCGGCACTCGACTTCAAGACGGACGCCAGACTGCGCGCCGCCCTGAGGCAGGAAACCGCCGATGCCACCGTCCTAATCATCGCCCAGCGCGTCGGCACGGTCATGGATGCGGACCGCATCCTCGTCCTCGACGACGGCGCCATCGCCGGCATGGGCACCCACCGCGAATTGCTGGAAAGCTGCAGCGTGTATCGTGAAATCGTTTCTTCGCAGCTCTCCGAGGAGGAAATCGCATGAGTCGGAACGAAAACAAGGCACCAGTCCAGCAGATGAGCCGGGGACCGCGTCGCGGCCCGGGCGGACCGGGAGGCGACCATGGCCCCGGCGGCATGGGACGCCCCGTGGAAAAGCCGAAAGACTTCAAGGGAACATTCCGGCGCCTGCTTGGCTATCTGAAACCCCACCGGACCAATCTGGTGATGGTCATACTCCTGGCCGTGCTGAGCACCTCGTTCTCCATCGGCGCGCCGAAGATCCAGGCAAAGGCCATGAACAAAATGCAGGATGCATTCATGGCGAAGATGCTCATCGACAAGATGTCCGATGTGCAGCATCTGATCGTCGACAAGGTCAACGGGCAGATGGAGCAGGTCAGACAGGCGCAGATGGCCGCGATGACCGCACAGGCGGGCGGTGACGCGCCCGGGAAGACCGGGGCGGATGCCGCCGCCGGCATGCCGGATGCGGCGACACTGCAGAAGCTGAAGGAGTTCATGGCGCTGCCGCTGCTCGACGAGACCGCCGACGCCAATGAGCGCGCCGATATCGTGCAGGGCATCGTCGACCTGTCCGCCACCATGCCCGACAACATGAAGGTGCAGTTCTCGGGCAGCACCGCTGCGGACCCGGCCGGTTCGACCGAAACGGATGCATCCGCAACGGGAAAGGAATCCGACAAGGGCGCGGGACTGTTTTCCGGCGTCATCTCCCTTTATGACAGCGTCAAGGGCTGGTTCTTCGGTGATGACCTCAAGCAGGCCGACACACAGGTCACGATGACCGAGGACCAGGTGAAGGACGCCATCCTGGCCATCCGCGAAACGAACGGCAGAATCGACATGAGCTACATCCTGCTCATCTTCGGCATCCTCCTGGGCGTGTACCTCGTCAGCTCCGGCTTCTCGCTCGCGATGGGCCTGGTGATGTCCGGCGTTGCGCAGCAGACGGTCTACCAGCTGCGCAAGGAAGTGGACGACAAGCTCACGCGCCTGCCGCTTTCGTACTTCGACGGACGCACGCACGGCGAGATTCTCAGCCGCATGACCAACGACGTGGATACCATCTCCACAACGCTGCAGCAAAGCCTTACCCAGATGATCACTTCCGTCGTTTCCATCCTGGGCTACATCCTCATGATGCTCACCATCAGCCCCGTGCTGACGCTGCTGGTCATCGCGACGCTGCCCCTGTACGTCCTCACGACGATGCTGGTCGCGAAGAAGTCCCAGAAGTACTTCGCCTCCCAGCAGAAGGAGCTCGGCAAGCTGTCGGGCCATGTCGAGGAGATGTACACCGGCCACAAGGTGGTCAAGGCATTCGGGAAGGAACAGGATTCGGTCCGGACGTTCGAGGAAAGCAACGACGAGCTGTACCGTTCCGGATGGAAGGCGCAGTTCATCTCCGGCATCATGTTCCCGATGATGAATTTCGTCAGCAACATCGGCTATGTGCTCATCTGCGTGGTCGGCGGCCTGTGGATCACGAAGGGCCGGCTCAAGATCGGCGACATCACCGCCTTCATCAACTATTCCCGCTCGTTCACGATGCCGATCGTGCAGACCGCGAACATCGCCAACATCATCCAGTCCACCGTCGCCTGCGCCGAACGCGTCTTCGAAATGCTCGACGAGTCAGACCAGGTCCCGGACGCGGAGCCCGCGCAGGCCATCGCGCAGCCGCGCGGCGAGGTCAGCATCCGGGGGCTCGACTTCCGGTATGTGGAGGATGTGCCGCTGATCGAGGACATGAACCTCGAGGTGAGGAAGGGCCACACCGTGGCCATCGTCGGTCCCACCGGCGCCGGCAAGACCACGCTGGTGAACCTGCTGATGCGCTTCTATGAGACGCAGGCCGGATCCATCGCCATCGACGGCGTGGACGTGCGCAGCCTCAAGCGCGCCGACCTGCGCGGCCTGTTCGGCATGGTGCTGCAGGATACCTGGCTGTTCAACGGCACCATCCGCGACAATATCGCCTACGGCCGCGAGGGGGCGACCGAAGCGCAGATCGTCGCCGCGGCGAAGGCGGCGCACGCGGACCATTTCATCCGCACACTGCCCGAGGGCTACGATACGGTGCTCAACGAGGAGGCAACGAACATCTCGCAGGGCCAGAAGCAGCTGCTGACAATCGCCCGCGCGATCCTTGCCGATCCCGCCATCCTCATCCTCGACGAGGCCACCTCGAGCGTCGACACCCGTACCGAGGTGCTCATCCAGAAGGCGATGGCCAATCTCATGGAAGGCCGCACCAGCTTCGTCATCGCACACCGCCTCTCGACCATCCGCGATGCCGAGCTCATCCTTGTCATGAACCACGGCAGCATCATCGAGCAGGGCACGCACAAGGAGCTCCTTGCCAAGGGTGGCTTCTATGCGGACCTCTACAACAGCCAGTTTGCCGGCGCGGTGGCCTGAACGGCGCCGGACCTGCCCTCTGCCCCCTGCGGGATGAAGTTTCCGCAGGGGACGCCTGTTCCGCGAACAGGACCGCGCAACGCCTCCGGTCTCTCCGGCCGGGGGCGTTTGTCTTGTGCTGCAAGGTGAGAGTCGGCGAGTCTTTTGGGTAAATAAACCCAAGGCGGCAAACCCTTTCACGGGGAGTCCGGCAAGGTGCATGCCGAACACAGGATGCAAGCGGAGGGCGCATGAGCGATCGATCCTATGAGACGATGGCCGGAACGGAGGTCCTGAAGCTTTTCGGGACGACAGGGGACGGCCTTGGCGCCGACGCGGTGAAGCGGAGCGCCGAAACCCATGGCGTGAACCGGCTGGCGGAGAGCAAGCCACCTTCTCCTGTCCTCATCTTCCTGTCCCAGTTCAAGGACATGCTCGTGCTCATCCTGCTGGCGGCCGCCGGCATATCCGGTGCCATCGGCAAGTGGGAAAGCACGCTGGTCATCCTGGTCGTGCTCGTGCTCAACGCGGTGCTCGGAACCGTCCAGCACCTCAAGGCGGAACAGTCGCTGCGCAGCCTGCGCGCGCTCTCCAGCCCGATGGCGCGGGTCATCCGCCAGGGATTGCGCGTGGAGATTCCGTCGGAGGAGGTCGTCGTCGGCGATCTCCTCGTCCTGGAGGCCGGTGACTTTGTCGCCGCCGACGGCAGGCTCCTGGAGTGCTTCAGCCTGCAGACCAACGAGAGCGCCCTGACCGGCGAGTCCGTCAGTGTCGGGAAGGACGCCGAGGCGATGACCGAAGGCGGTGCCGCCATCGGTGACCGCATCAACTGCGTCTTCTCCAGCAGCCACGTCACCTATGGCCGAGGCCTGGCGATTGTCACGGCCGTCGGCCAGAAAACCGAAATCGGCCGGATCGCCACCCTGCTCTCGAATGCGAAGGAGAAGGCGACGCCGCTGCAGCAGAACCTCGAGGTGTTCGGAAAGCGCCTGGCCATCGGCATCATGCTGATCTCCGCCCTGCTGTTCGGGTTGAGCGTGCTCCGCGGCCATGTGGTGCTCGACGCGCTGATGTTCGCCATTTCACTGGCCGTCGCCGCCATTCCGGAAGCGCTGAGCTCCATCGTGACCATCGTGCTGGCCATCGGCACACGCAAGCTTGCGGCCGAGAAGGCGATCATCCGCAAGCTGCATGCCGTCGAGAGCCTGGGCAGCATATCCGTCATCTGTTCGGACAAGACCGGCACCCTGACGCAGAACCGGATGGTCGTGCAGCATGTCTACGCGGATCACGCGCTCCTGCCGGCCGGGGCGCTGCAGGAACGGGGGCGGGAACCGCTGTTGCACCGGATCGTCCTGGCCGCGCTGCTGTGCAACGACGCGCAGACCACGGAGAAGGGCAGGCTGGGCGACCCGACCGAGATCGCGCTGGTGGACATGGGCGAACTGGCCGCACTGGACGAGCTGGCGGTGCGCCGGGACATCCCCCGGACATCCGAGCTGCCATTCGACAGCCAGCGCAAGATGATGTCGACCCAGCACCGGATCGACGGTGAGACCGTCATGTTCACCAAGGGGGCGCTCGACGTGCTGCTGCGGCGGGCAAACGCGATCCAGACCGCCGACGGGGTTTGTCCGCTGACGGAGGAGGATCGCGTAAGGTTCACGGATGTCAACCACGAGCTTTCGGATCAGGGGCTCCGCGTGCTGGCATTCGCATGGCGGCCGCATGATGACGGCCCGCTTGCGCTGGAGGACGAGAACGGCCTGATCCTGCTGGGCATCGTGTCGATGATGGACCCGCCTCGCGAGGATTCCGCGGAGTCCGTCGCCGCCTGCCGGGCGGCCGGCATCCGGCCCGTCATGATCACGGGCGACCATCGGGTGACCGCCAGCGCCATCGCACGGCAAATCGGCATCCTGCAGCCGTCGGATCGCGTGCTGGACGGGGAAGCCGTCGAACGCATGAGCGATGCCGAACTCGAGGCGGCCGTTCCGGAGGTCGCCGTGTACGCACGCGTGTCACCGGAGCACAAGATCCGCATCGTGGGAGCCTGGCAGGCGCTCGGCCGCGTGGTCGCGATGACCGGGGACGGCGTGAACGACGCCCCCGCCCTGAAAAAGGCCGATGTGGGTGTCGCGATGGGCATCACCGGGACGGAGGTCTCAAAGGATGCCGCCGCCATGGTGCTGATGGATGACCGCTTCTCGACGATTGTCAAGGCGGTGCGGAACGGACGAGGCATTTACGAAAACATCAAGAACGCCATCCGGTTCCTCCTGTCGGGCAACACCGCCGGCATCCTCGCGGTCCTGTACGCATCCGTGCTGGACCTGGCGACGCCGTTCGCCCCGGTTCACCTGCTGTTCATCAACCTGCTGACGGACAGCCTCCCCGCCATCGCCATCGGCCTCGAACCCGCCCATGACGACCTCATGGCGCGCAAGCCGCGCGACGTGGGGGAATCCATCATCACGCGGCGCTTCGCGCTGGAGATCCTGCTGCAGGGCGCGGTGATCGCCGCGGTCACCATGGCGGCCTGGCATGCGGGATTCTCCGCCGGCGGAAACTCGGTTGCCATGACGATGGCGTTCGCGACACTGAGCCTGTCCCGCCTCATCCATGGTCTCAACTGCCGCATGGAAGGGCCGTTGCGGCCGCGGGTCCTGTTTTCGAACCCGTTCGTCTATCTCGCGCTCGCCGGCGGTGTGTCGCTGCTTGCGGCCGTGCTGCTCCTGGATCCCCTGCACGGGATTCTGGAGGTGGTTTCCCTGACCCCGTCGCAGCTCGCCCTGATCGGCGGATTGTCCTGCATCCCGTTGGTCGTCGTCCAACTGGAGAAGTGGATCCGAAAACGTGTCAGGTGACGGCCGGCATGGGCCATGGAGGATGCGCGGCCGCCCTGGACGCCAATCCGGGGGCGCGTCAGAGTGTCTTCGACAGGTACAGCACCAGGTCGTCGTCGTTGCGGCAGTCGTGATAGGGTGTCAGGTTCTCGTCGCGATACCAGACGCCGCTGCCGTCGGGCACATACCCCCGTTTCACGTACATGCGCTGGGCCGCGCCATACCCGCGGTGCAGGCCCACGCCCAGGCAGATGCGTTCGGCATGCGCGCGGACATCGCTTTCGATGCGGTCCATGATCGCATGGCCGATGCCGTTGCGCTGGAACTTCTCGAGCACATTGAAGTCGCAGATGGCGGGAATGCCCGTGCCGGCGAAGGGACCGCTGTGATCCTGCGGCAGCAGGGTGGCATATCCGGCGAACGCCCCGTCGGCCAGCGCGACATAGACCTGCCGTTCTCCGGCCTCCTGTTCGGCCAGATACTGCTCGAATTGCGACTGCGGCTTGTTCCAGCCCTGCGCCGCGAACGCCTCCGCGAACAGGGGGCAGTCGACCGCTTGAAGGGGACGGATGACGATTTCCATGGGAGCCTCCTGCGGCATCGCCATGATGCCCGCATGCCGATTCTCGCACATTTCCCATTGCCGGAACAGCCCCGCAAACGGCTATAATGGAATGGATGCCGCGCATGGAACCGGCACATCGGATGGGAGGTTGTCATGCAGCACGAAATCGTCACCCCCGGCGAACTGCTCGATGAATCCGGAAATCTGGTCCAACAGGGCTGGATGCGCGACCTGCTGCTGCGCTACGACCGCAGCCGCATCAGAGCGCCCCGGTTCATGATCAAGGAATGGGACTACTACTGCGTCCTGGGCGGCGATGCGGGTCTTGCACTGACGGTTGCCGACAACGGGTATCTGGCCATGGGCTCGGTGACCCTGTTTGACTTCTCCGTGCCGAAGGAGGCATCGAAATCCGTCATCGTTCCTTTCCCCATGGGCATGCTGGGCATGCCGTCCTCCAGCAGGGAAGGGGACGTGCGGTTCGACTACAAGGGCATGCGGCTCGTGTTCACAAAAAACGGAACGGAACGTCGTCTGGCCGTGGATGTTTCGGACTTCCATGACGGCATGCGGCTGGAAGGCGAACTGGTGCTGAAGCAGCCGGAGGGCCTGGAGACCATGGTCATCGCCACCCCCTTCGAAAAGGCCCGCCGCTTCTACTACAACCAGAAGGTCAACTGCATGCCGGCCACGGGCGCCCTGCGGCTCGGGGACCGAACGATCGAGTTCGGCCGGGAACCCGCATTCGGGGTGCTCGACTGGGGCCGCGGCGTCTGGACCTACCGCAACACCTGGTACTGGGGCTCCGCCTCCGGCCTGGTCGAAGGGGAGCCCTTCGGCTTCAACATCGGATACGGCTTCGGCGACACGTCGGCGGCGTCCGAGAACATGCTCTTCCACCGGGGCAAGGCGCACAAGCTCGACCAGGTGACCTTCCACATGCCGGATGACGATTTTCTCAAGCCGTGGCGCTTCTCCAGCAGCGACGGCCGTTTCGAGATGACGTTCGAACCCACCCTCGACCGCGCTTCCGACACCAATGTGCTGCTCATCCGCTCGAACCAGCATCAGGTGTTTGGCCGCTTCAGCGGCAAGGCCGTGCTTGATGGCGGGGAAACAATCGTACTCGACCGGTTCCCGGGCTTCGCGGAAAAGGTGGCCAACCGGTGGTGAGGGCGCAGGCCGTTCTACCCTGCTGTACCTTTCATTGATCAGCCCTGCCTGCGCCATTGCAATCGGTCAACCCTGCCTGCGCCACTCATAGTACAGCCGGTTGTAGGCATCGACATGGCCGAGCGAGCCGTACAGGTGCCGCACCTTGTCGTAGCTGCCCGCCAGGACGGCGCGCGGAATGCCGAGCGCATGCAGGCGGTGCAGGCAGCCGGTCAGTGCCATCCGTGCATAACCCTTGCCCCATTCCTCCTGGAGCGTGCAGACGCGCTCGATCTCCGCAAGGCCGTTCCAGCGGTCGATGAAGGCCTCGCAGCCGGAAACGTGCCGCCCGGTGGCGTCGATGAGCACGAAATCGGTCTGGGGTGTGTAGATGGGACTTCGGCGCGTGTAGTCGCGCAGCAGCCGGTCGAGTTCGGGTTCCCGCCCACTCTGGAAGGCGTTCCGCCGCAGGTTGTCATGGGATGGGTAATCGCCGTTTTCCGCCATGCTTTCGAAGCGGAACCCTTGGGGGAGGGCAGGCACCGTGTGAGCAAACCGGGCGGTATCAAATGCATGCGTGATTTCCAGCGCCTCAGTCCGGAGGAATCCGGCCTCAGCCAGCGCGGCTTCGAGCGCCGACTCGCCCTCGGGCAACATGATGGTCAGCGCGTCGTGCCGGTTGCCCCAGTGTGCCTGCGCGAACGCCAGCAGCTCCGGCGCCAGGTGTTCCCAGCCTCGGCGCACCAGCAGCGCCAGCTCCGGTCCGAAATCCTCGGATACCACCATACCGCACAGGTCACCGAAGGCGTCGAACCACAGCTCCGCCTCACGGGCGAAATTGTCCGGCATGAATTTGGCGGTGTTGTACAAGCCATACTTCCAGTCGACCATGCGGCCGAGGTGCCAGATTGCGCGGTCGCCACGCGTGTGGTTGTCATCGACGACAAACCGGCACATGCGCGTGAAGTCGTCGCTTTCATAACAGAAGGGGCGGTGCGTGGCTTTCATCGAACACCTCCGCGAGTCCGCTGATGGCGGTTCTCTCATCCAACCAACAGCATATCTGCTGCGTATGCTCGTGAAAAGGGGAAGAACGTCTGCATCCGTTTCTTCCCGTGCGGGAACCCGCGATGATGGCGGGCAATTCGATGCTCATGCCGCCTGGGGGTGTCCGACAGCACCGATGCGGCGGATGGTTTCCCGTTGCATCAAGTGGTAAGATGTGTGCAGACTGTCAGGTTGACCATTCTCGTGGTACGGGCGCGTCTTCTCGCGCCGGCAGAGTGGAGGGAACATGGACTTCAAGACGATCCTCAAGCGCTACGGCTGGATTGCCGCCGTCGTCGTGGTGGCCATCGCCGCAGGTGTTGCGATTTATCTGGCCATCCGGCCGGCACCTGCCGCACCGGCCTCTCCGTCTGTTGCCTCCGGCACCGCCACGGCCACACCGACCGCCGGCGGGACGGTGGAACGCCCCCGTGTCACGATGACAGCCCAGGACGACACGGCACGCGGTATCGGCACGGGTACCGCCTTCCGTCTCGGCCTTCCGAAGGGCTTCTCCGTCGGGAAGCTGGCTTCCGCCATCGAAGTCAAGCCGAAGATCGCCTTCAGGCTCACCGCCGATGCGGCGGGAGACGCGGCGACACTCATCCCCGACGCGCCGCTGGCCCAGGGGCAGGTCTACCGCTTCACGCTCGAGGATGCGGAGATCGGCCTGCGGGAGTCCTTCGCCTTCCAGACGCGGCGCGACTTCCGCGTCGTTTCCACCCTGCCCGCCGACCGGGGGACCCGCGTGCCCGTCAATACGGGTGTGGAGATCCGTTTCAGCGATCCGAACTTCGAACGCATTGAGGACAAGTTCGAGCTGGTGCCCGTCGTGGACGGTGTGACGGGCAAGGCCGTCTTGGGACGATGGGAGACGCATCGTGACACGGTTTCCTTTGTTCCGGCAGCCGAGCTTTCTCCCGGAACCCTGTATCGGGCTACCCTGAAGGCAGGCGTCCGGCAGGCGGATTCGGGGCAGGAGACGGCCGACAACACGGTCTTTTCCTTCCAGACCCAGCCTGTCACGGAAGCGAACAGGGAGGCGTACCTCGATCTGGCCGACACGGTGCGCAACGCCACGAGCGCACAGGTGCCGGTGTTCCAGTTGATCTGCGACGCCGCCACCCTCGAGGCGGACTGGTCGGTCACCGTCTGGCGGTATCCCGACAGCGGCCGGTTTCGGGAGGATGTCGTCCGGGAGCTCTCCATTCCCTACTGGACGGAACGGGCGGGCGACCGCATGCCCAAGAGCGAAGGCCTGGTGAAGGTCGCCTCGTTCACCGCCCGACCGCAGACCGAGGACTACAGCACCATGCTCGCCTTCCCGGAGCCGATGCCCGAAGGCCACTACCTGGTGCGCTGCGAGTCCGGCAAGCTCAGTGATTTCGCCTTCCTCCAGGTCAACGACCTGATGCTCTACCTGAGCGTGACAAAGGCGAACACGCTCGCCTGGGCCCATGATGCGGTGGCCGGCGGAGCACTTGCCGGCATTTCGCTCAAGAGCGACACCGGCATCACCGGCGTCACGGGCGACGACGGCGTCGCGCTGCTCGAAGGACGCATCTACGGGGATACCGTGCATGTGCCCTGCCTGATGGAGGCTGCCCGCAAAGGGCATCCGACGTTCTTCGCCACATTGGCCTCCCCGCTTTCCGGCACCGATTACACCTGGTACGATACGGACGACGCGACCCGTGACAACTGGCACTATCTCTTCACCGAGCGCGGCACCTACCTGCCCACCGATACGGTCAGCTTCTGGGGTGTGCTGCGCCCGCGCGACGGCGGTGCGGCACCGGCCCGCCTCACGGTGTCCATGGAAAAGGCGGATTACTGGTCCTATGACGGCAACAGCGGCATGACACTCGATGTCCTGCAGGTGTCGACAGGCCCACGGGGCACCTATGAGGGCGCCTTCCGTTTCGAGGGTCTGGAAAGCGGCGGCTACAACCTGGTCGTGAAGGACGGAGACACCGAGGTCGACCGGACCTGGTTCTATCTCGAGCCGTATGTGAAACCGGCCTATACTGTCGGAGCGACACTGCCCGACGCCATCCTGTTCCCGGGAGAGACCCTGCGGGCGGATCTGAACGGAACCTTCTTTGAAGGCACGCCGGTGCCGGGCGTCGCGCTCGATACCCAGGTGGTCTGCGGCGGCCGGGAACTGGCGTCCGGATCCGCGAAGCTGGATGGAATGGGTCATGCCGTGTCGAACGCCATCATCCCCGAGTTCCCGGAGCCCATGTCCTGGCAGCCGCTGTACGGGTCCTTCCAGGCGTCGGCCCACGAAACAGAGGAGGCGGACATCTCGGTCTACCAGCCCTTCAACGTGTTTCCACGCGACACGATGACCTGGGTGGAGGCCACGCTGGAAAAGGATGTGCTCACGACCGAGCTGCATGTGCACCGCATCGACCAGGCAGCCGCCCGTGCGGCGGATCTCTCCTCCTGGTGGGGCGATCCCGCCGGAGCGCCATACCGCGGGCAGGCCGTGGATACGCAGGTCAGGGCGGTTGTGATCGAGCATTACTGGGACCACAAGGTGATCGGCAAGGGATACGACTACATCAACAAGGTATCCTATGACAAATACGAGTACTTCGAGGTGGAGCGCGAGGCGGCCGCTTTCGACTGGACGACCGTTCAGGGTGTCGCGCGGCAGACGTTCACCATACCCGGATGGCGCGAGGACGCGAGCTATCGTCTCGAGTACCGGCTGGCGGACGGCAAGGGCCGAGCCATCAGCGAAACGCAGTATCTGGGCATGTGGTGGAACTGGTATGGATACGGCTACGGCGACCAGTACGAGCTGCGGCCGGTCGAGGCGGCGGGGTATCGTCTGGGCGCTGACATCCGGCTGGAGCTGACGCGCAACGGCAATGCGGTGACGCAGGCGGATGGCGATTCCCTGTCGGTGCTGTACCTGCTGGCCCGCAACGGTCATGTGGCATGGGCGGTCGAGCACGCCGGCGCACGGCGCTTTCCGTTCCTGGAGGCCTATGTGCCGAACCTGTACGCGCAGGCGGTCGTGTTCGACGGCCGAACCTTGCGGGAGACCCCGTCCCAGATGGTCAAGTACGACGCATCGGAGAAACGGCTCCAGGTCGAGGTGACTACGGATGCGGAGGCTTATCGGCCCGGTGGGACGGTCCAACTCGATGTGCGGGTGACCGATTCCGAGGGCAAGCCGGTGACGGCTGCCGTCAATCTGGCCGTGGTGGACGAGGCCTACTTCGCCATGTACCCGCAGGGTGTGGATCCGCTTGAGACGCTGTACCGGCCGGTGTTCTGGTCCGGCATCGTCGACACGTTCATCTCGCATGAAACGATGTCGACCGGCGGCGGTGCGGAAGGCGGGGAGGGCGACGATGCCGGCGGAAAGGTGCGGCGCGACTTCAAGGACACCGCCTGGTTCGGATCCGTCGAGACCGATGCGCAGGGAAAGGCGCAGGCCTCCTTCACGATGCCGGACAACCTGACGACCTTCCGGGTCACCGCACAGGCCGTGAGTGACGGGGTGCAGGCTGGCGCCGGGCTTGGCAAGGCGGTTTCAAGGCTGCCGTTCTTTGTGCAGCCCATCGCCCCGTCGACCTGTCTCGCCGGTGACGCGCCGACCCTGCTGGTACGGGCGTACGGCAGCGGCATGACGCAGGAGACCACCGACTTCGACGTGTCGCTTGCGGACGAGGCGGGGGCCGTCAGGAAATACACCGCCCAGGGCAAGGGCCAGGATTATGTGGCCGTGCCGCTCGAGGCGCTGCAGGCCGGCAGCTGGACGCTGACGGTCCGTGGCAGGAACGGTACGCTGTCGGATGCGGTGGAACGCACCATCCGGGTGGAAAACCGGCTGATGACCGTCCAGCGGACAACCCCTGTCGCGGTGTCCTCAGGCAAGGGCCTGGGAGACGAGGTGATCGCCAGGGCCAAGGACAGTCCGCCGTCGGTGCTGGTGCTGGCCAACAGGCAGTACCAGCTGGTCCAGAACACGCTCTGGGAGCTGTACGGTGCCTGGGGCATGCGGGTCGATCAGTCGGTTGCCCGCAGCCAGGCTGCCCGGATGCTGCGCGACGAGTTGCAGGATCCTTCGGTCACCGAGGTGCCGCAGATCGATTTCTCCCAGTGGCAGCAGGCGGACGGCGGCCTTGCGCTGCTGCCCTATGCGCAGAGCGATGTGATGCTGTCCGCCCGGCTGTGCTCGGTCGCGCCGGACCTGTTTGACACGGCGGCCCTCCGTTCCTGGTTCCAGACGATCGCCAAGGACGAAACCGCCCTGCCGCTGCATGCGGCGGCCGCGCTCTGGGGACTGGCCTCCCTCGGGGATCCGGTGTTGATCGAGGTGCGCGACCTGCTTGCCACCGAAGGACTCAAGGATGACGAACGGCTTGTCCTGGCGCTAGCGCTGGCCGATGCGGGGGATGTCGGGGGCGCCGCCGCCGTGTACATGGATCTGGCGGCCGCTTACGGAAAAACCGCTGCGCCGCTTTCCTGGTTCGATTTCGGCCCCGGGCGCGAGGATGTGCTGGAGATGACCGCGCTGGCAACCCTGCTGGCGGTCAAGACGGAACAGCCGCAGACGGAGGGGCTGTATGCATATCTTGAAAAGAACCGCTCACGGGAGGATCCGTATCTGCCGGAGAAGCTGGCGATGCTCAAGTCGCATGTGGCGGTGCTCTCCGCAAAGGGCACCGCGACGGTTGTTGTGGATGGCACGGCACATGCCGTCACGCTCGAGGGGGCCGATACCTGGCGGATGCTGCTCAAGCCTGCCCAGTTGGCTGGTGTTCGTTTTGAGGATGTATCCGGCGAGCTCGAGGGAACGCTGGTGTCGCGTGTCGGTGCCGAAACCATGCAGGATGAGGTCTCCCGGGTGGCGACCGTGACCCGTACCTACCAGGTCGGCGGGAAGACGGTCGACACCGCCGCCGCGACCGATGCGGTCGAGGTGGTGCTCACGGTCAACTTCACGAAGGACTCGCCACAGGGTGATTACATGCTGACCGACCTGTTGCCGGCAGGTGTGCGGTTCACAGGAGGAAGCACCGTGAAAGAAGCCGCGGGAGGCTACCTGGACAACTGGTGCTGGTGGCAGACGGACGGGCAGCAGATTTCCACGGCGCTGTACCACAAGGGTGGCGCCAGGACGCGTGTGTTCCGGTACCGGGCGCGCCCGTCGGGGGCGGGCGCCTTCTCCGCCGACGCGCCGGTTGTGCGGCATCTGGGAAGTGACGCGAGCGGGTTTGGCGCGATTTCCTTCCTCAAGGTGCTGGCGCCGTGAAAGCGTGTCGGCGTCGATCGCTGAAGGGTCGGCCGGGCGGTGCCGGACCGGGTCCGTCCCGCCTCATGCGGATGGGCCCGTCCACCCGTGTGCGAAGGGCTGTGCGTTTCCTGCCGGCCTGGCTGTTGCTGTGCGCCCTGCTGTCCGCAACCGGCGGAAGCGGGCATGCGACTGCGTCTCCGGGAGTCTCCGCGCATTCCCTGTCCCTGGAATCCGCTCCAACCGCGAACCCCGCATCCCGGGACACGGCCGAACAACGGCCGGAGCCCCCGATCCCGTGCCGCTTTGTCGACAGCCGGGGCTTTGCGTGGATGCTCGCGTCCATGGACGCGACGGACCAACCCCGCTGGCGTACGGCGTTCCCGATCGACGGGGAAACGCCGCAGGCTGCCGGAGCGGCGGTCGGCATGATCCTGCCGCACCATGATGTCGCCGCGCCGATGATCGGCCGCGTGCTGTCGGAAACCGCCGACGCGCTGGCACGGGACGGCATGATGCCGGAGGTGGTCATCCTCATGGGACCCAATCATGCCAGGGAAGGCGCTCAGCAAATCCAAACCTATCCGAACGACTGGGACACCCCCGAAGGCGTCATGCCGGCGGAGCGGCGCTGGGCGGAGGAACTGGCGCGCATCCATGCTGCGGCCGGCGATCCGCTTCTCATGGAACGCGAGCACGCGCTTTCCTATCTGGTGCCGTGGATCCATCACTTCTTTCCCGAGGCGTCGCTGCTGCCCGTGCTGCTATCCGGCGCGCTGGACGGGAAGGGGTGCGAGACGCTGTCCGACTCCCTCTCGGCATTCACGACCCGGAAGCACTGCCTCGTGGTGGCATCCATCGACTTTTCCCATGACCGGACACCGGAGGAGGCGCTTGACTTCGATGCGGTCACCTGGCAGCGCATGCGGGATGGGGATGCGGACGGAGTGCTGGGACTCGACAACCGGTACCTCGACGCGCCGCCGACCCTGGCGACTTTCCTGATGACGATGGAGCGCATGGGAGCGGGCACCCCCGTACTTGCGGGACATGCCGAGGCGTCCCTGTTTCTGGGTCGCCGGGTGGAGGCGACTACGAGCCATCTGGCGGTCGTGTTCCCGCCCTGACCTCCACATCCCGGGAATGGAAACGCCGCAGCCGCACATGTGCGGATTTTTGTGCTGCTTGTCATCCAGTGAAACTTTCCACCGTTCCCCCGGGTATGGTAGTCATGAAGGCGACAGAAGGAGATGCGTGTGGACGGACGGGATGACGACAGGATCGTCAGGTTGTGCCAGAAGAACAGCCGGGAAGGCTTCGAACTGCTGTTCGACCGCTACCGCGCCTACATATACACCATCTGCTTCCGCAGCACGCGCAACGAGGCCGATGCGCTGGACCTGACACAGGATGTGCTGTGGCGCATCGTCCGCAGCATCGGCCGGTTCGATCCGAAGAAGCCGCTGACCCCCTGGATCCGCCGCATCGCCGTCAATGTCTGCATCAACCACGCGCGGGCGCCGGACCGCGAGCAGGCGACCGATTTCCTGGATCCGGACAACGGCATGCCCGAGCCGGTCGATGACAAGCCGGAACGGTCCCCGGAACGGCACCACCTGATGACCGAGCAGAGGGAACGCATCGGCGAGGCACTCGCCGCCCTGCCGGGACCGGAACGGACGGCACTCATCCTCCGACACATGGAGGACCGTTCGTATCAGGAGATCGCGCGGCTCATGGAAGCGCCGGAGGGATCGGTCAAGACCTGGATCTTCCGGGGGCGGAGACTGCTGAAGAAACAACTGGAAGCCATGGATGTGTGGGGGGTGTGAGGCATGTGCAAGATGGAGACCTGGCTGCTGGAGGATTATGCCGAAGGGCTGCTGGACACGGCCGAAACCACCCTGTTGGAGGCGCATCTGGCGGTGTGCCCGGATTGCCGGCGCGAGCTGTCCCACATCAAGCTGCTGTTCTGGGAGCTCGAAAGCATGCGCCGTGAACCGGTTCCCGTGCCGGATGCCCTGCGGCGCGCGGAAAGCGCGATGCTTGACCAATGGCTTTCCGGCAAGGAAAACTGGCTGCAACAGGCCGGATACCGGCTCAGGCACGCGGCGCGGGAAACAGCCGCAAGGATGCCGCAGGTTCCGCAAGTCCCCGGTGCGGATCGGGTGGCGGAAGAGATCGGCATGGCATCGGTTCGTGCCGTCAAATGGGCGGGCAAGGCTTCCGTCCGCTTGATCCGGCTGCGCATGCTGCCCGGTGCCGAACCGGCAGGCGAGCGGCGGCCTGAATCCGATCAGGGCAAGGGTTCGGGAAGAACGCTCCTGGGGCGGACGATCGGCTTGTCGAAGGCGTTGCGCGCCCGGCTGGCGGGAGGTGGCGGATGATGCTGTCCGTCCTGGGATTTCTCGGACTGCTGCTGCTCCGCCTGCTTGCGGGGGTGCTGCTGGTCCTGCTTTGCCTGACAATCCTGGTGCTGGTCATCCCCTTCCGCTACGATCTCCGGGGGCATCGGAACGAGGCGGATGCGGAAGTGGACGCGGCAAGAGACCCCGCAAGCGGTGCAATGGCTTCCATGGCGGCCGACACGGCGGCTGCGGGCACATGCGATTGGCTGTATGGGCTGATCTCCATCGTCGCCGTGTACGATCCGGCTGGCGGACTCCGCATGCGGCTCCTTCTCCTTTCCCGCTGGGTGCTCAAAACCATACGTTCGGGATCCGGTGCGCCAGCGGAAGGGGCGGGGGCGACAGACGGGGAAGCGGCCGCCGCATGGCGCAAGAAGCAGGAGGCGGCGAAGCAACGCAAGGAGGCGGTTGCCCGGAAGAAGGCCGGGAAGGCCAAACACAAGCCACGGAGGAAGTTCCGGATCACACGCGAAAAGGTGCTGCTGATCGCGCATGCCGGCATACGGGCGGTGGCGCGCGTGATGCCGGAGCGGATCCTTCTAGATGTCCGCATCGGATTCGACGATCCGGGCGACACCGGCACCCTGTGTGCCGTGCTGGGGCCGCTGCATGCGTTGTTCCGTGGCGACCCGGTTCGGTACGACATCCGCATCGTCCCCGTCTTCGAAGGGGCGACCCTGCTGGGGGCGCTGGACATCAAAGGGCGCATCCATCTCTGGTTCATTGTCTGGGAGGCCTTGAAACTCGCGATCTCACGACCTTTCCGACAGGACATACTCCCCTGGTTGAAACCACGTGTCAAACAAGCGCAAGGAGGATATGAACATGTTTGAATTCAAATCGATTGAGGAAAACGTCGGCGCCATGATGGACAAGCTCGAGAAGTTTCTGGTCAACAAGACCGTTGTCGGCGAGAAGATCGAGATCGGCAACGTCACCATCATTCCGTTCCTGTCCGTCGGCTTCGGCACCGGCGTCGGTCTGGGTGAGGGCGGCGCCGCCGAAAACAAGGGCAATGGCGGTGGCGGCGGCATCGGCGGCAGCATCAAGCCCATCGCCGTACTCGTCATCAAGGACGGCAACGTGGAGATGCTGCCGATCAAAAAGTCCAGCGGGCTGGAAGCCCTGGTCGCCATGGTGCCCGAGATCATGGAAAAGGTGAACTTCGAGAAGGAGAAGGAAGGCAGGAAGGACGCCGGCGACGAGAAGAAGGCGGAATGACCTGCTGCCCTGAACGGATGAAAGGGATTGTCCGCATGCCTGGAAACGGCTGCTGACAATCCCTTTTCTAATGGGTGCGGCTGCGGCATGCGCCCACGTGTCACGGTATGGGGCCACGGAGGGGAAAGTCGCACCGGGGGATCATGTCGCGCTGTGGTAATAGTGACGTGCGAGTGATTGCGCCGCCTCCTCGAGCAGGGAAGGATCCTCTTCCGTCAGATACGTCAGCACCGTATACTTAGCCGACATCGTGTGTCCCTTGCGGATGCCCTCCACGAACAGTTCCTCGGAGATGTCGAGCTCCGTCGGCAATACGGGACAGCCTGCCTTTGCGAGCATCGCCTCGATGGCGTCGGCTTCGAGCTTCCCTGTCTGTACCGGCAACCGGTCTGCAACCAGGTCGTACAGCCGGCAGGCGATGCCGGTGCCCACGCCGACCGAGATGCCATGCAGCGGGTGCTCCACGCCGCGGCGGATGCAGTCGACATCCCAGTAGTGGACCATGTGGTGCTCCGCGCCGGAGGCGGGACGGGTGTTGCGGTACATGCCCATGACCATGCCGGCCAGCACGAGGGCCTCCATGACCGCTTCGACCGCCGCAGGTTCCCGCCTGGGCAGACCTTCGGCGTTCGCTTCGCAGAGAGCGACGGCATCCATCACCAGGTCGGCCATGACCGGGCAGTAGTGCTCGCCCAGGTAGTCGCGCGCGAAGTGCCATTCCCGGATGGCATTGCGCTTGCCCAGCACGTCACCGAAGCCGGCGGCGAGCATGATGGCGGGTGCGGCGCCGAGGATGGCGGTGTCGGCGAAGATGGCCTTCGGCATCTGGCCGAGGATGGTCTGCTTGACATTGCGGATGATGAGCGAGGAGGTGACGGACGCATATCCGTCCATTGAGGGCGCCGTCGCGAAGATGGCGTACGGAATGCCCATCTTGAAGCTGACATGGCGGGTGAGGTCGTTGATGACACCACTGCCGACCGCCAGCAGGAATCCGGCGTCCGCAGGCACGCGCACGAGCAGCTCGCCGATGTTCGATTCGTCGGGCGCGAGCGGCAGCCCGTGACGGTTCCGCAGCACGACAGTCTCGCTGCCCGGAATGAGCGCATGGAGCGCATCGCCGGCGATGGGTGCGATCACCTCGTCATAGACCAGTACCACCTTGCCCGGCGCAAGGGCGTTGACCCAGGCGGCGGCTTTGGCCGGCATGCCCGGCCCGATGTCGACCTTCTCGATATCGACCTTGTGCGTCATGCCGCAGCTGCAGGCGAACTCGATGCCGGCCAGCTCGCAGGCCCTCTTTCCCCGGATGTCCATGCGTGTTCCTCCCATGGCGTCATAACGTTGTTGTCCATGAAAAAGGGTTCCGGCAAGGGAGCCGCGCAGGGCGGCATCCTTCCGGAACCATGATATCAAGGTTTGGCGCGGCCGCATACCGGCAGGATCCACAAACAACGGCTTCGGTGCCGGAACCACGCGGATTTGCTGCCGGCGCGATCGGCGAACGACCGGCTCCTTATGCCAGCGCGATCGGCGGATACAGGAACGGCGGTGCGGAGAACCCGACTGCGGACTTGATGAAGAAGGCGTCCTCGTTGTCACGGGGGGCGATCTCCAACGTGCCGGCGTCCGCGTCGCTGCAGAACCGGTCGGGCGTAAAGCCGAACGAGACGGCATCGAGGACGCCGTGCGGCATGGCGGACAGCACCTGACGCAGCGACGGCATCCGCGTGGCCAGCACATCGTGCAGGAAAAGGATGCCATCGGCCTCATGGCAGACGATCAACCAGTCTGTGGCGGCGTATGTCGTGGCGGTGCCCGGCGGGCATGCACGGCCCCCGGCTGTGCGGCGAACCCAGTAGAACCGTTCCCCGAAGCCATGCATGGCGTGGAAGCCAAGCAGATATCCGGTATCGAGCACGCCGGCCTTCCGCGACACGGGTTCGCGTACCGCGGCCGCATCCAGGATGACCCGCATGTCTTCCGGCCTGTCCGTATCAAGGAACCGCCCCTCGCCAGGCGTGGCATGTGTCAGGGAGGCATCGTTTCCCAGCCGCAGTGTGAAGGTGGATTCCGCGATCGCTTCGAATTCCATTTTTCGATAGAAGCCGAGCGCGTCCTTGTCACCCATGAGATAGAACAGCCCGCAGCGGTCCCTCAGGACCTCCATCGCATGCAACAGCAGATGGCGGGCCAATCCCCGGTTGCGGTAGGCCTCATGCGTCATGACCGTGCCGAACTGCGCCGCCTTGCGCGGCACGCCGTCGAGCACCAGGTCGAGCAGATTCGCCGACACGTTGGCGACCGCCCGGTTCCCGTCGAACAGGGTGAAGGGCACATATTGGTCGTTCCAAAGACCGCGTCGGTACCAGGGTTCGAAATCGATGCCGAAGACGGCGCCCGCCAAGGCGTTGAAGGCGCCGCGCAGGGCGTCGTCGTGCCTGTAGCCCGTATGCATCGTGAAAGCTTCGTTCATGCCGCGGTTCCCTCCCGGTCATTCATCTTCGCATCCACCCTATCACAGGGCTGCCGGACGGAAAAGCGCGCAGATTCCTCGGTCTCGATTTCACCGCAGCATGCGGGCGGGGGACACCCGCTCGCGCAACAGGTGCCACCCGCTTGTCGGAAGATGGCGTTTCGGTTATTCCCGTGGCGATGGATGTCACTTCAGGAACAGCTCGATGACGGGAACGACGGAATTCGGCTTGACGGGCGGCAGCTCGAGCACGAGCAGGTCTTCCGCCTTGGCGGCACCCTCGCTGAAGTGGTTCACGCCGCCCTCGGTATACAGCACCTCGCTGGCGTCGTGCAGGAACTGGGCATATTCGACCTTGCCGGCCAGACCCTTGAGCTGCAGATGGGCATAGGGGTAGGCGAGCAGGTGAACATACAGGCGCTTGCCATCGGCGCTCTGGGTGAACCGGCAGTCCTGGGGCAGCGCGGCGAGCAGCTCCGGCTCGGCCATGGTGCAGCCGTAGATGGCGCGGCCGTTGTACTTCATCCAGTCTGCATAGACCTTCAGGGCGGCTTCCGCGCGGACGTCGAGGTAGCCGCGGGCCGTGGGGCCGACGTTCATCAGCAGGTTCCCGCCGATCGCCACCGTGTTGACCAGCATGCGGATGAGCATCTCGGGCGATTTCCAGGTCTGTTCGTCGCGGTGGTAGCCCCAGGAGCCGGAGAAGGTCTGGCAAGCCTCCCAGGTCACCAGCTCGCCGGTTTCGGCATGACGGATCCATTCCAGCGGCTGGTACTGCTCGGGGGTCCACAGGTCCTGCTCGATTTCGGTGCGGTTGTCGATGAGGATACCGGGCTGCAGCTCGCGGGCGGTGCGCAGCAGCGCCTCGGCATCCCAGTCGAGCTTGCCTTTTCCCTTCATCCAGTCGCGGTCGCCGGTGCCGTTGTTGGTCGAGTAGGAGAAGTCGAACCACAGCACATCGATCTTGCCATAGTTGGTCAGCAGCTCGCGGACCTGGTGTTGCATGTAAGCGGCGTACTTTTTGACATCGCGGCCCTCCGACTGCGCCTTTGCGTCGGCGTCGTCGCGGCGGGGATGCAGCATGTCGATGGGGAAATCGGGATGATGCCAGTCGATGAGGGAATAGTAGAAGCCGATGTGCAGCCCCTCGGCGCGGAACGCGTCCACGTACTCGCGGATGAGGTCGCGGCCGGCAGGGGTGTTGGTGCACTTGTAGTCGGTGTATTGCGTATCGAACATGCAGAAGCCTTCATGGTGCTTCGTGGTCATGACGGCGTACTTCATGCCGGCGGCCTTGGCCTGGCGGGCCCATTCGCGGGCGTCGTAGAGGTCCGGGTCGAAATGGGCGAAGTACTTGTCATACTTCGCTTCCGGGATGCGCTCGTTCGCCTTGACCCACTCGTGACGGGCGGGCAGCGCGTACAGGCCCCAGTGGATGAACATGCCGAAGCGGTCGTGCGTGAACCAGGATGTGTCGCCGGGGGTCTTGCGGGTGATGTAGCTGCTCATGGTCGATTCCTCCTGCGGATGAAGTGTCGCGTGGGCCATGCAACGTGCGAGTCATGCAACGGACCTTGTCATGAGCGTGTGGTGACCTGTGCCGTGGCGGTCCCGCGGTGTGCGTTGTCATGTGTTTTCGTGCACAGTATAATGAAGAAATGTTTCTGATGGTATGAACAAAGCGGGCGACAATATGCAGATTTCGAATCGGGGGGTGGGTTGAGCGCCGTGCGTGCCATTCTCCTTGCGGCGGAGGAAGCGCGTATGGAGATCAACCGGAACGACCTGCTGGTCGCGTATCTGCAGAGCCTTCATTTCAGCATCGTGGACAGCGGGTATGCCGTTGTTGGGACGGACTGGAACATGGAGCGGGTTTGTTCCCCCTATACACGGCTGTATTACGCGGTCGAGGGGGAGGGCCGCCTTCACCATGCGGGGGGCGTGACGCACCTGACCCCCGGATGCGTGTGCCTGATTCCCTCCCAGTTTGTGTTCGACTACCGGTGTGATGCGATGTTCGGACACCTGTACTTTCATCTGAATCTGGTTGCGGCCGACGGGCACGACCTGCTGGGTCGCATGTCGACCTGCCGCACGATGCAGCTGGGCATGAATGCCGTTGAAACGGTCCTCTGCGCATACCGGGGAGAGACGGTCGCGGACGCCTTGCGGCTGTGGCAGGCCATTCACACCCAGGTGGGCTCCCTGTTGGCCGAATCGTCCGTCGGCGCGGCTTCCTGTGAAATGCCCTCCGTTTTCCTGGAGCAGGTGTATGCCCTCGCCCGCCAATCGGTCGATGCGCGCACGACCGTCTCCGCCCTTGCCGAGAAAATGGCGATCGCACCGGGGACCCTGTCCCGCCGGTTTCGGTCGGAAACGGGACAAACCCCGGCACGCTATCTGGACGGCCTGTTGCTGCAGAAGGCGCAGCAGTTGCTGCTTTCGTCGGATGATCCGATCGGCCGGATCGCCGAGCGGCTGGGCTTTTGCGACCAGTTCTACTTCGCACGCTGGTTCCGCCAACACCGGCAGGAAACGCCCAGCGGATACCGGCAGCGGTTGCGGGAGCCGTATCAGGGGCGGCGTTCCGGTCCGCCGGAGGCCTGACCGGAAAGGCCGGCCCGCCGACGCCCTGGCATGGCGATTCTCGGTCCGGGCTTCATGCATGCGTTCCCGATGGGTAAGTATCCGGAAACGGATATGAATGCGCGTGCTGCGAAAGGCGGTGGCCCCATGCGTGCACTGTTTCGTCTGTTGTCCTGCGTCCTGTGCGCCAGCCTGCTTGTTGTCCCGCTTTCCCTTGCGGGGTGCGGCCGCGGGGAAGCCGATGACGCGCCTTCCGTCGAAACGGCGGCGCAAACCGCGCGACCCTCCGGTTCCACGGACACCGGCGGATTCGGCGGCGATGTCCGGGAGGAGGTGCTGGTGCCCGGCCCGGAAGACAAGGTAACCGCATGGGCGGGCGACATCGCCATGCCGTTCGTCAACCCGTACGGGGAACGCGACAAGTACGCCGATGTGGCGTTCGAGGCCGACGGCGACGTCCAGCTCTCCTGGATCGGCGCCGACAACCGCATGACCACGCAGACCTTCCATGGCGGCGTGTGGACGATGACGGTCGACGAGGTCGGGGAAACCGCCGACTTCCTGCGCCGCATGAAGACCCATGCCTTCGCGAAGGGCATGACGAACCTGCTGCAGCCAGAGAACCGGCTGTGGGCCATGCGGGGCACCGATGGGGACGGTGCGCGCTGGTGGGGCCAGGCGGAATACACCGCCGGCTCCTGCCGTGTGACGGTGGTCCGGGAACGCCGGTTGGAGGCGGGAAACCCGCTGGTCATCCGTACGGCGGATTTCGAGGCGGCGCGTGCGGGCTTCCTGGTCGAACACCCCGGCGACCGGTTTCTCACCCTGAAGGTCGAGTTCAGCCAGGGCAGCGTGTCGCTCGACGGAGAGCGGCGCAACGGATACGACGCCTACACGCGGGACATCCGCTTCCAGGCCGATGTCGCCGACGTGCAGGGCAATGCGTTCCTGTTCGACGGGCTCCCGCAGGATCCCGGCTACCAGTCGTGGGATGTGTCCTGGGAGGACGAGAACCGGCCGGAGACGATCACGCTGACCCTCTACGAGGTCGCGCCGCTGCCGGGGGTCACGGTCCGGGAGACGCTCGGGGCCATCCGTGTGCGGAATGCCGCGTTCGGCCATGTGACGGTGGCGCCGTATCTGGGGGATGCCACCTACCTCGACCATCCCGAATACGATGAATCCTCGCTGCCGGGCGATGTGACGCCGGAGGGCGACGCCATCTTCTGGCTGCCGCCGGGGTACTGGGATGTGCTGGTGCAGCCCGCGCAGGAGGCGCTCGGCACCTGCCGCACCTGTCTGGTGCCCGTCCAGGCGGGCCGCGAGACGATCGTCACCCTGCCGGGATCGCTTCAGGCCGCCTATGCGCCGCGCGGTCTGGAACCGGGCGACGAGCGGGGCATGGAGATCGTCCGGGCCGAGGACAGGGGCGCCGAGGCGGAGCTCCTCTTCACGCTGGCGGACCCCGACACGCGCGACATCCTGCCGGACCTCGCGAACACGGCCTCCCTCTGGTCGGTGAGCGCCTTCTCGCTGGAACTCGACGATGACCGGGAGATCCTGTCGAAAGCGAAGGCGTATGCGATGGGCATCAAGGACGCCTTCGAGTTCAAGGCGGGGCCGGCGGGCTACAGCGTGGGCGGGTTGCCGGAGATCTCGGGTTCGGCAAACGGCATCAAGGCAACGCTCGGCACCGGCGGCATCACGCTGGGGCAGGACCTGCTGGGCTTCGCCAACGGGTATGCGGACGGCGTGGCGTACTATTTCTCGAAGGCGAAGTAGGCGGCATGCGCCGGATGAAATGCCGGTCACCGCATGCCGTTGCCTCCTGCTGCGTTTTTTTTGTTGACATTGACGTAACGTCAATGTGTACACTGGATGGGTGGCCACGGTTCAGACACGAAGAGATGACAAGAGGCAGGAGACACGTCCTATGGAATACACCGTTCAGAAGCTGGCGGCACTCGCCGGCGTCAGCCCGCGGACACTGCGCTGGTACGACAAGATGGGCCTGCTGCAGCCCGCTCGCGTTTCCGGCGGCGGATACCGCATCTACGGTCCGGCACAGGTCGACAGGTTGCAGCAGATCCTGTTTTACCGGGAACTCGGCATGGAACTGGAGGCGATCCGATCCCTGCTCGACGCGCCGGCCTTCGACGCCGCATCCGCGCTGAAGATGCACAGGACACAGCTTCTGGAACGCAGGGCGCAGCTCGACCGGCTGCTCGAGACACTCGACAGGACGCTGGCGGCCCGGGAAGGGAAGGGAATCATGTCCGACAGGGAGAAATTTGAAGGCTTCAAACGGGAAATGGTGGCGGAGAACGAACGGAAATACGGAAAGGAAATCCGGGAGCGATATGGGCACGAGGCTGTCGAACGCTCGAACCGGAAGGTGATGGGCATGACGCAGACGGAGCACGACCGGTATGCCGCATTGGCCGAGCAGGTGCTCGACACGCTCGAGGCCGCGATGGATGCCGGCGATCCGGCCGGCGAGCTGGGAATGAAGGCGGCCGCACTGCATCGCGAATGGCTGGGAGCCTATTGGGACCACTACAGCCCGGAGGCGCATCTGGGACTGGCACAGATGTATGTGGAAGACGCACGCTTCACGTCCTACTATGACGCCCGCAGGCCGGGAGCGGCCATGTTCCTGCGGGACGCCGTCGCGGCGTATGTCGCATCCGGCGCGTGCGGATGAGTCATGCGCCTGCAAGCGGCGCAGCCGCAGGCATGCCCTGTTTGATGTCCCACGCGTTGAAATCGCCGATATGAGGAAAGCAAGGCCCCCGCCACACTGTGGCGGGGGCCTTGACGCGTGATGCGCATATTTCCGCAAACGGCGGTTCCGAAGGGCCCGCGCGCCCGTGCGAAGCTTACTTCAGGTTCTCCACCGAAGCGACTGCGATCTTGATGGCCACTTCGCGGGTCGCCTTGCCGTAGTTGGCGGCGGCCCCTGTCGTGATGCCGCTCGTGCTGGGTGCGAAATGTGTGGGATCCACGCCGTTGATGATGCTGTTTTTCACCATGAAGTACACCGAGGGCTTTGCGTAGGCGGAGATGTGCTTGTCATCCGCAAAGGCGGTCACCCCCGATGCGTCGAGCGTGTGCGTCTTGTAGGCGGCGTCGCCCGCAAGCGTCCAGCCTTCCCAGAAGGCGGACTTGTAGGCTCTGGTCAGCATGACGGCGCACTGTTCCCGCGTGATGAAGTCCCTGGGGGAGAATTTCGTGGCGGATGTGCCGTTGGTGATGCCGACCTGCACGGCCTTGAGAATTTCAGGGTTGACCGTGTCGGTGAAGGGATTGTTCCCCGTCGAGGTGACCTTCGTACCGCTGAGCGATTCGTACAGCTTCACCGCCAGGGCGGCGAACTCCTCGCGGTTGATGGGCTGGGTCATGTCCGCGCCCTTGAGGATGTCCGGGAGCAGGTCGTACCCGACCGCCTTGTTCAGCCAGGTTTCCGCCCAGGTCGATACCTTGCTCCAGGAAGGCGTGTTGACGGAGATGATGTTCGACCACGGGGAGACCAGCGCCCCGACGGTGGCACCGCCGGCGTACTTGTAGCGCATGCGCAGCTGGATGTAGGCGGAGTCGACGGCGACCGTTCTGCCGTTGTCGTAGGTCAGGGGAACGTTGATGCTGCGGTTTTCGTTGGCCAGCCACCAGACGCCCGCCTCGGCCGGGATCCAGCCGGTGTTGTTGATGTTGATCTCATGATCGGCTTCGATCGATTTCTCGTCGTTTGCGGTGACATAGCTCGAGGCATCCTGCACCTGCTTGGGCGTCGCCGCCGTGAAGCGGATGCAGGGACTGCCGTCGTCGTTCTTGCCGACCGCTGCATTGGAGATGGCCGGTGCGGTGAGCGACGCGGGCTTGGCAAGGGTCGCGGCGCCCTTGCCGTAGGTGAGGGTCTGCGACCAAGGGGACAGGATGAATTTCGACTCGTCGGTGTCGGTCACGTGATAACTGACCAGCACACGGACACGGAAGGTGAAGGTGTGGCTGGCTGTGTCGAGCCGGTTGTCATCCCCGCTGTCCGTGGTTCCCTTGATCCAGGCGCCGCCAAGTTTTGTCTGGATGCCGGTGAGTCCGCTGTCGCCGTTGCGCAGGTCAAGGATGTCGACGGAATTGGTTGCTTCCGTCGACAGATAGCCGGTCGTGCTGTAGATGCCCGCATTGGCATCGTAATGCTCGGAAAGGGTGTCCCAGTCGCCGGTGTACTGCCAGTTGCCGGAATCGACCTTGTAGTCGACCTGGGCGGTATGGTTGACGCTGTCGATGCCCAGCGCGTCATAATCGGTCTGGGCGTCATCGATGAAGCGCATGAGGGCGGAATCGATCGCGAAGGTGATGCGTGTCGTGAAGGGGAAGTCGACCGGCGCGCTGGCCGCAAGGGATGTCGGTGCCGCAAACGATGTGGGGATGGTGGCTGCGCCGGCGGGCAGCGGCAGCATGCCGATGATCAGGATGATGGCCAGCAGCAGGGAGGCGGCCCGTGACGAAACGCGTCGCCGGGATAAGTTGGTCCGTTCCATGTCGGATCCTCCTTTGTCGGTGAGGTGGCCGCACGGCAAGTCGTACGGCGATATCGTACCGCCTCCGGTATATCAGAGAAGAACGCGGAAATCAACACGGGGTGCGGAACTTCCGCTCGCCGGCCTGAATTGCGGCTTCCGGATGCGCATTTCCACGTATGCGGGTGGATCGTATGGCTTGCATCGATTCACATGGCGTGTCATGCCCCGGTCATCGGTTCGCCCAGGATCATGTCGGTCTGGAACCGGATGTACGCATCGAACGAAACCGGATCGTCCAGGCGGATGCCGGCCTTTTCCGCCAGCACGTCCGGGGCCATGGCAGTCAGCAGGCAGGCGGAAATGGCGGTATGGACCGCGGCGGTGACATGTGCCTTTGTCAGCTCCGGCATATGGGAGAGAATGTGCGTGCGCAGCTTCGCGACATTCTCCTCGAAACGGGCGACCCCCGGAGAGGGGGTGTCCGCACCGCTGATGGGCGCGAGGAAGTGCGCGCGCACAATGTTGGGATAGCGCACGGCACCGCCGGTGAGATAGGCAAGGGCTTCCCGAAGGCGCTCGCGCAATGGATCCGGCCTGGAAAGGATCTCGTCCAGGTCCTCACCCATGTGTCGGACGGATTGGGCAAGCGCCGCTTCGACCAGCTGTTCCTTGGTTCCGTAGTAATAGTGGAGGGCGGCATTGTTCACGCCCGCCGCTTCCGCGATGAGGCGTGTGGTGACATGCTGGATGCCGTACCGTTCGATCGTCATGATGGCGGCTTCGAGGATATGGGCCTTCGTATCGCGGATGGGCATGGCGCTTCCTCCCTGCAGCCAGTGTATACCGTGCGACGATCCGCGTCCAGAGCGGAGCACGATTGCCTGGCAGGCAGGGCGCACCGGTGGTCCGTGAAGCGCCTGGCCGGCCACCTGATCGCGCCTTTCTCGCACATCAGGAGGCGATGCGGCTGCGGGTCGACTCCCAGCGTCTGCGGATCAGCTCAGCCAGCAGATCCTTCGGCATGAGCGCGGCACCCCACCGCATCGCCCGGTTGATGAAACCGGGAATCACAACGGATCGGCCCTTCAGGGATGCCGCCAGGGCCAGCTCGGCGACATCGCCCACGTTCCTTGTCGTCAGCAGTCCCATGACGCCCTGGGATGCGATGCTCCCGATGCAAGCCGGCGTGGTTGGCATGCCGGAGGGGCAGAGGCTGGTGACCGTGACGCCGCTGCCGCGCATCTCGGCGCGCACGGCCCGGGAGAAGTCGAGCAGAAAACGCTTGGACGCGGCATATGCTGCCTTGACCGGCATGGGCTGGAACGAGGCGCAGCTGGAGACGTTGAGAATGTGGAGCGGCATCCGGTCCTGCTGCAGATCCAGCACCCGGCGCATGTTGTCCACGGTCCCCTCGATGTTCAGCCGCAAGAGGAAGATGAGTTTTTCCGGCGGTATGTCGCGCATGGCACCCTCGAAGTCGAGACCGGCGACGTTGATGAGCATGCCCGCCTTGAGACCCCTGGCGGCAAGCGCTTGCCAGAATGCCGCCCGTTGGTCCGCGCGCGTCATGTCGCAAGGGAGGATGCCGACCTCGCCGCCGTATTGGCGGCGCAGCCCATCCGCAGCCTTTTCCAGACCCGTCTCGTCCCAGTCGGTCAGCAGCAGGGGCCAGCCCCGTGCGGCGCATGCATGCGCGAACGCCTTGCCGAGTCCGCCCGCGGCGCCGGTGATGATCACCGTATTCATGATCAGCCTCCTGTTCGGATCCGATGGTGCCGCCTGTCGCACGCCTCGGACCTGTTGGTGTTTCCTGAAGGCAATCATGCCATGCGCACGTTGGAGACGAATGGGGGTTTGATGAGAATCAGGTTAAACCATTTGGTTAAAACAATAGGTTTAACCAAATGGTCAGACACGAGGAACCCATCCCGCGTATTTGCGGCAAATGCTCATGGGCGATCCAAGCAGGCGTGGTCGCGGCCAGCGGGCCGTGGAAAGGAAGGGGAACATGGAAAGCACGAGAATGGCTGTTGTGACAGGCGCCACCTCCGGAATCGGGTTGGCGACACTCAAAACGCTCCTCGCCGGGGGGTGGGCCTGCCTTGCGGTCGGCAGGTCGCAACTGCGGACGGAAGCGGCCAACCGCGAAGTCATGGCCGCAGTGCCCGGGGCACGGGTGCAATGGCTGGAGGCCGATCTTTCCTCGATCGGGCAGACCCGCTCGCTGGCGGCAGCGATCCGGGAACGGCTGCAGGCGGCATGGGCGGTCGTGGATGCGACCCCTCACCTGTTTCCGGCCGGCACGGAACAGGCCGGCATGCCTGACCTCCCTGAGTCCGCCCTTTCCGTCAACGCCCCCCTTGATGCGCTGGTGCTGTGCGCCGGCTGTGTCACCGACTGGTATCTGGCGACTGAGGATGGCTACGAGACGCAGTTTGCCGTCAACCATCTGTCCCAGTTCCTCCTGGCGCACGCGCTTCGGGCGAACCTGCAGGCCGCGCGCGGGGGACGGATCATCACGATCAGTTCCGGCTCGCACGCCAACACCCGCATCCGTTGGGGCGACATCATGCTGCGGCGGCACTACAACCCGTTGCTGGCCTACAAGCAGTCCAAGCTCTGCAATGTGCTGTTCGCCGCCGAATGGAACCGGCGGCACGCCGCCTCCGCGCGGGCGCTCGCCGTCGATCCGGGCCTTGTCAGGACGGAAATCGGCCTCAAGGGGACTGCGGGCATCGTTCGTGCCGTCTGGAAATGGCGCATGCGTAGCGGCGTGCCGGCGGAACATCCCGCGGCGCATGTGGCGGAGCTGCTTGCATATCCCGGTAACCTCGTGCGGGAAAGCCTGTATTGGAAGGATGGGCGGCCTGCGCGGGAGAGCGGTGCGGCGCGTGATCCTGTGGTGGCGGAACGATTGTGGCATCTTTCGGAGAGACTGTGTGGCGTGTGACCCGCCGTCGCTGCAGGCGGATCTCCGGGACGCAGGCGATCTTGTGGGCAGGTGATTAATCAAATTGTATGCAAGTGATGGCTCATGTACGGACAAATGGCTTTGATATGGTATTTCACAGCCTTCCCGCCAATTCGGGTTCATGTATTTTTTGTACACAAATCCTGGGTGGGAGCCTTTCCGCCGATGAATGGATACGGTATAATGGTGGATGTTTGATAAAAGACTGACAACCGGTTCGCGGCGACGGGAGGCATCCCCTTCCCCGGAGCTCATGCCGCGCACCGGGCATACGCCGGGGCACGCACAGCCATGCGGCCGTATCGCCGGACCCACAGCTTGGAGGAGAGGCATGAAGACGATCACGAACAAACAGCGTATCAAGGTCACGGTCAACAAGCGGGAAATGGAAGTGTACGAGGACCTGACCATTCTTCAGGCCCTCCTGCAGGAAGAGGTGCACATTCCGCACCTGTGCTACGACATCCGGCTCGAGCGCGCGAACGGCAACTGCGGCCTGTGTGCCGTGGAACTGGTCGAAGGCGAGACGGTGCGCGAGGTCAAGGCCTGCCAGACGCCCATCCGCGCTGGCATGGTCATCAACACGCACACGCCCAAGCTCGAAAGCTATCGCAAGGTGCGCCTCGAGCAGATCCTCTCCGACCACAACGCCGACTGCGTCGCGCCCTGCGTGCAGACCTGCCCGGCGAACATCGACATCCAGCTGTACCTGCGCCACGCGATGAACGGCAACTATGAAAACGCGCTGCGCGTCATCAAGGACCGCAATCCCTTCCCGGTGGCCTGTGGCCGCGTCTGCCCGCATCCGTGCGAAGCCCAGTGCCGGCGCAACCTGGTCGACTCCCCGGTCGCCATCAACCATGTCAAGCGTTTCGTGGCCGACTACGACATGAACCGCGAGGAATCCTGGCTGCCCGCGAAGAAGGCGGCCACCGGCAAGAAGATCGCCGTCGTCGGCGCGGGCCCGTCGGGCCTTTCCACCGCCTACTACAGCGCCATCAACGGCCATGACGTCACGGTCTTCGAGCGCCAGCCCCATGCCGGCGGCATGATGCGCTACGGCATTCCCGAGTACCGCCTGCCCAAGGCCACCCTCGACAAGGAAATCGACGTCATGAAGCGCCTCGGCGTGAAGATCCAGACCGGCAAGGCCCTGGGCCAGCAGATCCGGTTGGAGGACCTGGCGAAGGATTTCGACGCCGTGTACCTCGCCATCGGTTCCTGGCGCGCCACCCCCCTGCAGATCGAAGGCGAGAACCTGCCTGGCGTCTGGCTGGGCATCCAGTACCTCGAAGCGGAAACCAAGGGCACGAAGATCGAACTTGGCAGTCATGTCGTCGTCATCGGCGGCGGCAACACCGCCATCGACTGTGCCCGCGTCGCGCTGCGCAAGGGTGCCGGCAAGGTCACCCTGCTGTACCGCCGCACGCAGGAGGAAATGCCCGCCGAACCGTACGAAGTGGAAGAAGCGCTCCACGAAGGCGTCGAGATGCGATTCCTCATGGCGCCGAACAGCATCGTGATGGAAGACGGGAAAAAGAAGCTTCATTGCGCCGAAATGAAGCTCGGCGAACCCGACCGTTCCGGCCGCCGCCGCCCGGTGCCGGTCGAGGGCAGCGACATCGTCATCGAGGCCGACACCATCATCGGCGCCATCGGCCAGAGCACGAACACCCAGTTCCTGTACAATGACCTGCCCGTCAAGCTCAACAAGTGGGGTGACGTGGAGATCAACGGCAAGACGTCGCAAACCTCGGAGAGCAACATCTTTGCGGGTGGCGACTGCGTCACCGGCCCGGCCACGGTCATCGCGGCCGTCGGCGCCGGCCGACGCGCCTCCGACGCCATCGACAGCTACCTCGTCAAGGGGTACGTGCACGAATCCGCCATCGATTACAGCTGCAGCCGCGGCACCATGGAGGATCTGCCGAAGTGGGAATTCGAACAGATGCCCCGGTTTGCACGCGCGGCCATGCCCGCCATTGCCAAAGAGGCACGCGAGCACAACTTCGACGAGGTCGAGCTCGGCCTGTCCGAAGAGGCCGCCAAGGCCGAAGCCGGCCGCTGCCTGCGCTGCGGATGCGGTTCCCGGTACGACTGCGACCTGCGCCGCGAGGCGAGCGACCACAAGGTCGAGTACGTCAAGCCGGTGCACGAGCGCCCGTTTGTGCCGATCGTCGATGACCATCCGTTCATCGTGCGCGACCAGAACAAGTGCATATCCTGCGGCCGCTGCATCGCGGCCTGCGCCGAGGTCGAGGGGCCGGACGTGCTGTCCTACTACATGAAGCACGGCCGCATGCTCGTCGGCACCAAGAGCGGCCTCCCGCTCGAGAAGACCGACTGCGTCAGCTGCGGCCAGTGCGTCAACGCCTGCCCCTGCGGCGCCCTGCAGGCCCGCAGCGAGAAGGCCAAGGTGTTCCGCGCGCTCAACGATCCGTCCAAGACGGTCGTCGCGTTCGTCGCGCCGGCGGTCCGCAGCGTTGTCGCCTCCCACTTCAACATTCCTTTTGATGGCGCTTCCCGCTACATGTCGGGTCTGCTCAAGGGATTGGGTTTCAACCGCGTGTTCGACTTCTCGTTCGCGGCCGATCTCACGATCATGGAGGAAACCACCGAATTCCTCAACCGTGTCGAGGCCGGCGGCGTGATGCCGCAGTTCACCTCCTGCTGCCCGGGCTGGGTCAACTTCGTGGAGCGCCGCTACCCGCAGCTCATTCCGCACCTGTCCACCTGCAAGTCCCCGCAGCAGATGATGGGTGCCACCGTGAAGAACCATTACGGCCAGCTCGTCCGCAAGCAGCGCGACGAACTGTTCGTCGTCTCCGTCGTCCCCTGCATCGCCAAGAAGTTCGAGGCGGCCCGGCCCGAGTTTGCACCCGATGGCATCCGTGATGTCGATGCGGTGCTCACCTCCAGCGAAATGCTCGAGATGGTCGATCTGATGCGCCTCGACACGGCCAACATCCTGCCCCGCGATTTCGACGAGCCTTACAAGCAGGTTTCCGGCGCCGGTGTCCTGTTCGGTGCATCCGGCGGCGTGGCCGAGGCCGCGTTGCGCATGGCGGTCGAGAAGCTCACCGGCACCGTGCTGGAGGACCGGCTCGATTTCGAGGAGATCCGCGGCTTCCAGGGCATCAAGGAAGCGACCGTCGACGCGCCCGGCAAAACCGTCCGTGTCGCCGTCATCTCGGGTCTGCACAACGCCGAGCCGCTGATCGAGAAGATCATCGCCGGCGAGGATGTCGGCTACGACCTCATCGAGGTCATGGCCTGCCCCGGCGGCTGCATCTGTGGCGCCGGCCATCCGGTGCCCGAGAAGGTCGACGCGCTGGAAAAGCGTCAGCAGGTGCTGGTCGACATCGACAAGACCTCGAAGTACCGCAAGTCGCAGGAAAACCCGGACATCCTGCGCCTGTACACCGAGTTCTACGGTGAACCGAACTCCCACATCGCACACGAACTGCTGCACACGCACTATGCGCCCGCGCTGGGCGATGCCTCCTGCTCCGATGGCTCCTGCGACATCCTGCGTCGCAAGGGCAATTCGGCCTTCGTGACCCAGGACTACACGGTCTGCATCTGCGACAGCTGTGCGGGCAAGGGCTCGAAGGAACTCTATCTGGAAGCCAGCGGCCGGGTGAAGCTCATGAAGATGGATGCATTCATCAACATGCGCACGATCCGGCTCAAGGAGAATCATCCGGGCGAGGGCATCTATGTGACGCGCAACGGCAAGCGCATCGATCCCGAAATCCTGCATGCCATCCACCTGGCAGACAAGCTGCTGGGCACGGACGACGGGCAGGATTGAGGCCGAACCGGACGAGCCGTGTTTGACACCGTATGGAGTCCAATGGAGGGAGTGTGCCATCGTGCGCACCCCTCCTTTTTCTCACCCTGAAGCCGTCCTGATTGCCGAACGGTGAAAGTGGGTATAGGAAAGCATTGTGACCGGAGGGGGGGGGATCCATGCAGCTTGTCCATGTTGACATGATCACGATGATCTTTGTGCTGGTTGTCGTCAACCTGGTATCCGCGGGTTTCTACCTCGCCTACATCCGGTTGACGAAGCCCCGGACCCCCATGCGGTTCTTCATCGGTAGCAAGGCGATCCAGGGCCTTTCCTGGTTTCTGCGGCTGCTGGTGCTGGGCGGCGCGAACGCCGCACTCGTCATCGTGTGCGATGTGACCATGACCTTCGGCTTCGCCCTCGAATCAATTCTGTTTGTACACTTCATGGGGCGCCTTCGCAGGAGAATGCGGCTGTTTTATCTCCTGTCCCTGGGTTTTGTGCTGGTCGCCTGCGTTGTCCTGTGGCAGGACGCCGGTTCCATCCGCAACATCATCCTGCTGGCCGCCTATCTGACCTACATGATGCTTGCCGCATGGAGTCTGCTGTTTTCGCGGGATGCGACCGTGTTCCAGCGTGTCATCGGGGTATGCTACGGCCTTATCCCGCTGGCCTCCGTCATCCTGTATGTATCCGTGCTGCCGGAGGTGACGGCGCCGGGTCATCCGACCAGTCTGATCGGGTTGCTGTACTACATTTCCATTCTGACGATGCAGATCATCGGCAGCGTCGGGTTCTTGCTCGTGCTCGGCGAGCGGGATGAGCAGCGCCTGCTGGAGATCGCCTCGCGGGACGCGTTGACGGGCATTTTCAATCGCAAGGCATTCTTCGAGCGGGCGGAGGTACTGTACGAACGGGCATGGAAGGAACGACATGCCACCTCCGCCCTGATGCTGGACATCGATCTGTTCAAGGGCATCAATGACGAGCACGGGCACCAGGTGGGAGACCGGGTCATCCGGCATCTGTGCGAAACCGTGCTGTCCACCATTCGGCGGGGCGACCTGTTTGCCCGCTTTGGCGGGGAGGAGTTCGTCGTGTTTCTGCCCGATACGGGTGAAACGGAGGCGAAGGCGCTGGCAACCCGCATCCACGAAGCGGTTCATCGCCACCGCGTGGAGCCCGAAGGCGACTTGCCCGCCTATTCCATCAGCATGGGTGTCTCCGCCGGCATTCCGTCGTCGACCGACCGCATCGACGCGCTGCTGGCCGATTGCGATCAGGCCATGTACCACTGCAAGCAGCATGGGCGCGATTGCGTCGCGTACAAGCCGGCGGGCGGACATGCCGATGAAATCCTGCAGCTGTGCCAGAACGGAACCTGCCGGGGGATGGAATAACCGGCGGGGACCGTTCGCGGTGTTTTTTGGGACTCGTGTGGCATCGTATCCCCTTGACGCCGGCCGGTGCGATCATCTACAGCAGCAAGCCTTTCCATGACCTCCCTTCCTTTTCCTGCCTGGACGCACGCCGGCTGCGCGCATATAATCAAGAGCGGCCACCCATGCGCGCCTTGGCGTTTTTCCGCATGTGGCCGACCGGAGGTGTTCGTTGTGGAAGCGTATGGTTTTGTGGCGACATGTCTGACCGGTTTTGTCTTGCTCGTGCTCCTGGCAGACGCCCTGGCAGGGCTGCTGCGGGGTGCCCGCCGCCAGCTGCTGCGGCTGGGCCTTTTTGTTGCCGGAACGCTGGTGGCCGCACTGCTAGCGCGTCTGCTGGCCGAACCCGTTCTCCTGGCGATCACATCCCGCCTTGCCGAGGCGGATGGCAGGACCGTGGAAAGGCTGGCTGCTTCCCTGCTGGCCGGCATGCCGTCCGTCCAGCCATACCCCGAGCTGGCCGGCCCGGCGGGCAGGATCGTCCTCGCCTGCTTCGTGCCGCTGCTGTTCCTGCCCTTGTTCTGGTTGATGAAGGCCATTTCCTGGCTTGGTTTTCGCATCCTCCATCCGTATCTGGCGCGCAACAGTGGCCGGGACCACGATCAGACCGCTCGCCCGAGCCGGATGCCGGCCGCGGTGAACCGTGCCGGGGGCTTGCTGCTTGGTCTGGCGGTGGCGCTGCTGACTGTTCCGCTGGCCCTGTCGCCGCTGGTTGCCGTGCAGCGCAGCCTCGACAGGGCAGGTGCGGCCAACGCCGCTGTGGGAATGCTGGACCGTACGGCAGGAGGGCTGGCGCGCGTATGGCAGGGCTGCGCGCTGCGGCCGCTGTTCCGGGTTTCGGGAGCCGAAGCGCTGGCCGAGGCGAGCGTGCGGGCCATGTCCGGTGTCCGGACACCGCAGCACACCTATCGTTTTCCGGACGAGCTCGATTTCATCCTGGCCCATGCATCCCGGCTTGACGGATTGTCCGCCGCCGGAGGCGTCGTTCCGACCGATGCGGCGGATGTCGCCGGGTTCGGGGAGGCTGTCGGGGAAATGGTTCTCGCCGTGCGCGATGCGCCCTACTGGTCGGCCGAGGCCAAACAGCGGCTGCTGCAGCGTGCCGTCCGTCTCAACCGCGACCGGCTGCCCGATTTGCTCGCCTTTTCCGGCGATTTTCTTGCCGCAGTCGCGGATGCCCGCCCGGAGGCCTTGTCCGCGGATCTGGACGTGTTGGCGGACCTGTCGGTGTTGATGCTGCCCGCCCGCCTGTCGGAGGATTCCACCGTCATGCCGGTGCTGGATGACATGTCGGCGGCCCGTCTCCGGGATGGGCTTGCGGGTCTTTCCACACGCGGGAAGGCGGTTCCCGCCCTGGTCAATGGCATGGTATCGGCGGTCACCGCGGGTGATGTGCCGGCGCTGATCGCACCGGACCGCTTCGAGGGAGGCGATCCCCAGATGGAGGAGACGGGCGTGCTGCTTGCGGTTCTCGGCAGGCTGCAGCAACGCGCGGCTTCAGGGGCGACGCCTGCCGGGACGCAGGACATGCGAACGCTGCTGGCGGATCTTGCCTCGCTGCGCGATCTGTCCATCGTCGGCGTCGAAAACTACACCCGGCTCCACACCTATGTGCGGAGTCTGTCCCGATGAGGCGGACAAGCCGCCCGATGCCGCGCCGCGCCTGCCTGGTGCTGATGGCCGTGCTGATCGCCGTCGGCACCGGATATGTGCCGCCCGCCGATTTTCGCGTCATCGGGCAAATGGAGGAGGTGGAAGCGCTTTTGCAGCATCCGCCCCCCGACACGGTATGGATCGACTTGCGGGACAACCGCCCCTACCAGGGCAGCCATCTCGTCAACGCGCTGAATGTGCCGTTTGACGACGGAGGCGCCTGGCTGCTTGCGTACCTGCGGGAACACCACCTGCAGCACAAGCGGATCGTGCTTGTCTGCGCCAGGGGCGTCCGCAGCGGCAAGGCGGCCGAGCTGCTGATGCGCGCAGGCTTGCGGCGTGTATGGCGGGTTGGGTTTGGCTATGACGCGTACGCCGCAACGCATGGCGTGCGCTACCTGCAGGGGCGGGATGTCTGCGATTGCGGCAAGGATCCGGTTGCACGGTGAAAGGATGACGGTACGCATGAGGCATCGCATGGAGAAACACATGGGGATACGCATGGGGATACGCATGGGGATACGCATGAAGAATCACATGAAGAATCACATGAGGAATCACATGGGAAATCACATGGGGAATCGCATGGGGAAACGGATGGCGGCGGGTCTGCTGGCCTTCGTCCTGCTCGTCGGGGGCGGCATGGCGACGTACCTGCCGGCCAGGGCGGATGCCGTGCCGGACGCGGATTTACCGGTGATCGGTCCGGAAATGGCGGCGTCCATGTCGCGCATCGAGAACGCCACGCTGACGGGCGACATCGTCTTGTCGCGCGATGTCGTGCTTGCGGGCCGCATTGCGCTTGAAAACGGGGCTTCCCTTGTCTTTCGCTCCGGACATGCCCGCATCGAGGGGGATGTGGTGCTGGACGGCGACCTGCGCATCGAGGGGGACGCGTCCGTCAGCATGGACGGCCGGGTGAACGGCACCGTCTTCCTCCACGCCTCCGCCTCCGCCGCGGTGACCGACAACGGCAACGGCACGCTGTACCGGCCGAACCACCTGGACCTGAACGGTTCCGCCCATGCCGTGTCGTTGGCCGGGCTCGCCTATGTGGGCGTCGGCGGTTCTGTCGGAACGCTTGAAGCGGTCGCGGGAACGCGGGGGGAAACCTTCGTGCATGCGGGTGCGCGGGTGGAAAGCCTGCACTGGACCGGCGACGGCAACGTGTATGTGCACGGCTCGGTCGAACAGGCCCGGGCGGACGGGAGCGGGCGTTTCTACGTGCAGGAGGGCGGGCGCGTCGGACATGTGCGGGTCGAAGCCGGCGGATACGCAAGCGTCGCCCGTGCGGGGGTCGTGGAGAGCCTGTTGTGCGAGGCGGACGGACAATTCGAGGTGCAGGAGGGTGGCGAGGGGTATGTGCCCGGCAGGGTGGACGGCGCCGTCGTGCTCGAAGGCGCCCGGCCGGTTCTGAACCGGGGCAGCATCGGCGCGGTCGCGATCGCCGGCGGTTCGCTGACGAACGAGGGCACCATCGGCGCCCTGCATGCGCTGCGTACACAGGTCCTTTCCCAAACCGCTTCCGAGCGGGCCATCGAGACCCTGCTGGCTGTCGACAGCGACCTCCGCGTGGACAATCAGGATCGTTCCGTCGGACGTGTCGGCAAGGCGACGGTGCACGGCGGGCGGCTGGAAACGCGAAATGCCGCATTCGACCGGGTGTGGCTGACCGGCCGGATGGAAGGCGTGTCGGTGGACCGAACCGATTTCTACGAGCTGTATCTCGATGCCGCCAATGCGATGGACAATGACCGCGACCTGTTCCAATACGCGGACCTCGATGAAATCGGACTGCCGTCGGTCACGATCAGCCGCCGCTTCGAGCAGGAGAATCCCGATCTGATGGCGGATTTGTCGGGATCCGGCAACGCGGAGGGGGATGCCTCCGCTGATGCGGATGCGAATGCGGAAGACCAGCCGGCGGATGCGGAAGACCAGGCGTCAAAAGCGGATGATGAAGCATCGGAAGCGGTGCGCCGTTTTGCCTACACCGTGGTCGATGCGCTGGAAACCGGCGCGTCACAATCCTCGATGCCACACAAGTACATGGCCGGGGAGACGGATGGCGCGACCGGCATCGGCAGCGCCATCCCCCTGATGGAGGGCGTTTATCTGGAGAACGGCCTGGCCGCAGGCACCTGGTTCACGCGCGCATGTCCGGCGGATGCTTCGCTCTCGGTCACCTTCCGTTCCTATGGAACGGGCGGCATGGTCGTCGCGTATCTGCCCGATGGCACCAGCCGCATCGTATCCAGTGACGGCGGCGTCGGCCGCGACGCCTTCATCGTCGGGCAGGCGGGCACGGTGGCGCTGTGCGTGCTCGGGAGCAGGCAGGGAGCGGATCTGGAGGTGGACGTGACCGGAGCGGCCGGTGTGCGGCTCGACCTTGCGCTGCGCGGACGTGGCGGCGAAGGGGAGCCTGTGGCGGAAACCCCGGCCGATCCGGGCGATTTCCGGTTCTCCCTCCGGGATCTGACGGACAACGTCGAAGTGCCGCAGGTTCGCCTGGTCGGCGATGTGCTTCGGTTCGCGGGGGATCTGGCGGGGCACCGTGTGCAGGTGACCGCCACGCCGTCCTTCCGGCCGTGGGAATATGACGCGGTGACGGGCGAGGTGGAGGTGCGCGCGGGCGAACCGGTGAGCCTGCGGCTGGTGGCCGCACCCCGCGGCGTCTATGAGGGCACCCTTTCCGGAAATCCGGACGACAGGGTCTACCTGTATGACGGGCAAGGTGCCATCGTCGGCATGGACGCGTATCGCGACGGTCCGTACTTCAGCTTCTGGAGCCTGCCGGCCGGCAGCTACACGGCCGTCTTCGTCCGCGATCCGCAGGGCGTGTTCCGGTTCCCGAACCTGTCCTCCTTCGAGCGGTTCGGCTTGCGCGACAAGCGCGATCTGGCGAAGGACACGTTTGAGATGAAGAATGGCCTGTTTGTGCGGTATTGGGATGTGGGTGTCCCCGAAGCCCCCAGCATCGGCGGGCAGTCGCTGGTGCCGGAGGACACGGTGTTCATGGCGGCGACCGACTCCGCCGCAACCGGTTCCCTCGTCCTGATGACCCTGAGCTACTCGCTCCGCCCGGAAGCGGCCGAGTCGGTCGATGGCATGGCCGCCCGGTTCGAGCTGTCCGCCGGCACGGAGTTTGTGTCCGACGGTGTCGTTGTCGGCGAGGCGGCGGCAGGGGACTTCACCTTTGCTGACGGGGTGCTGCGCGTGCCCGTGACCGCCCCGTCCGGCACCGTCCGGTTCTATGTGCGGCCGTCGAAGCCGGATGTCGGCATGACCGTCCTTGCGGCGATGGAGCTGGAATTCCGCAACGAATCGCGCACCGAGTTTGTCGGCGCCGCGCATGTCGAGGTCAGCAGCATCACGCTTGCGGCACAGGATGTCGCGTCCGCCGAAACGGTGGCGGTGTCGGGCTCCGCAGGCATCAACCAGACCGTTGCGATCCTGGACAACGGCACTGTTGTCGGTACGGCTGTCGGCCGGGGAGACGGCACCTGGTCCGCGCGGGTGTCGCTCGTGGACTGCTGGAAAACGAGCCTCCACACGCTGGTCGCGGTCGTGAACCAGGGAAAGCCGAACGAGCACCGCTCCACGGAGGTGCAGGTCCGGTATGATCCGACGGCACCGGATATCGAAAGCTTCCGGTTCTACTACTACGTGCACGGTCAGTCCTCCGACATCCGGCTCAGCGGGGAAGCCTTCAAGACCCAGGCGTTCTCCTACGACTTCTGGCCGGGATCGGTGCTGACGTTCGACATCGGCATGTCGAACGACGAAGCGATCGAGACGCTGCATGTCGTCAGCACGCGGGAAGGGGAGAAGCGCCTCCAGGCTTTCTATGACAAGCAGAAGGACCTGTGGATCGCGTCGGGCATCTTCTCCGAGGATCCGAACGACGCGCCGGGGAACTTCGTCATCCGGTACACGCGCAAGGACGGCACCGCAGGCTCGATCGCAGCCTTCACCGGCATCCGGCTCGACGAGGGGCGTGTCGCGGCGGTCGCGGAAACCGTGGAGCCGGAAGAGAGTGCCATCATGCTTTGTCCGGACGGCACCGTGGCATTCCATGACATCGACCTGCCCGGTCTCGACGACAAGGGCATGCTGCTGCAGACGATCACCTGCGAGGCGGGCGGCGATACGCCGGAATCCCTCCTCGCCCAGGGATACGAACGGGTCGAGCTCGGCGGGAGCGTGTTCTACCAGCTGGAGACGGTGGATGACGCCACGGGTGTCGTGACCAGCATCCTGCGGGGATTCCCCGGCGGTGTCGCCGAAGGGGTGGCAACGGAAGGCTCGGTTGGTCGCGGCTCCGGCCGCGCATCGCTCCCCACGCGCGCGTCGTCCCGGTCGGGCAGTGCCACCGCCGCAGGAGGCGCCACAACCACCCTGACGGGCGGCGTGTCGCAGGTCGTCATCCGCAACGATGTCATTCTGGGCAAGGAAGCGGTCGAACAGCTCAAGGCGGCCCTGCTCGAAGGTACGACGGAGGCGGTGGATGCCGCCGACGAAATCTTCGAGCAGATCAAGGAAACGGATCCGGCCTATTACGATGCGAAGCTGAAGCGTTTTGCGCGGCCGCTCAAGCCGGTCAAGTCGCTCCTCGGCTCGCTCGACCTCATCCAGCCGACAGCCGATACCGCCTACCAGTATTTCGACCAGCTGTTCGGGCCGGCGAACAAGGTCAATTATGAGAACTGGAAGAACCGCATTCAGGGAGACTATCAGCTGCTGCAGGAACTGCAGAACCGGTTGATGCAGAACAAGTGTCCAGGCCTGGATGCCGCCGATCTGGGAAGAGAGGGGCTCAACGCCTTCTATGATTCGCTTTCCGCCATTGAGACGCAGGCTGCGCAGGACATGGTGAACCGGCAGCGCATCGGTGCAAGCAAGGCATTGCTCGCCGGAGCGGCCCGCATTTCGATGGCGGGTCTTGCGGCGGTGGATGTGGACGCGCTGCTGGAGCAGGTGACCCCGCCCGGCTTTGATGAAGCGGTGGATCTCGCCGACAGCCTGGGGTTCGACAAGGCGGCGCAGTACAAGCAATGGAAAGCGGACATGCAGGAAAGCATCGACACCATGACCCAGGACGCCAAGCAATGGGTCAACCGGCAGCTCGAGGATCCGTTTGACGCGCTGCTGCGGCAGAACGAGGAACGCGCGAAAAACATCGAGGCGTCGCTCGCGCAGTCCGAGGGAAACATTCAGGAACTTTTCAAGAAGTGCCGGGAAACCCCTACGCCCACGCCCTCGCCATCACCGACCTCGAAACCGACACCAAAGCCGACCACACCCCCTTCGCCGACAGGCTCGGCGCCGCCGCCGGGCGGCGGGGATGGCGGGGATGGCGACTCCGGCAACGACATTCCCGGAAAGACACCGACCGGCATCCAGTGGGATCCGTCCGGAACCGTGTACGAGGCGGTCCGCAGCAACCGGATATCCGGCGTCACGGCCACGTGCCTGCAGCAGCAGGCGGATGGATCGCCGGCGGTCTGGGATGCCGCCGCGTTCGGGCAGACGAATCCGCAGACGACCGATGCCGCCGGCGCCTTTTCCTGGATGGTGCCGCAGGGCATGTGGTCGGTCTCCTTCTCCGATCCACAGGGCCGGTATGCCGACGCCACGACGGCGTGGCTGCCCGTGCCGCCACCCCAGACCGAGGTGCATGTCGGTCTCGTGTCGCGGGAAGCGCCCGGCATCCAATCGGTCTATGTCTCGCCGGGCAGGACGGTCGTGCAGCTGAACCGCTATGTCACGGTGGATTCGGCGGCGGAAGGCTTTGCCCTGAAGGCATCGGACGGCACGTCGCCGGCTGTCGCCGTGAAGGCGGAGAACCAGGAGGCGTCGGACGACGGGACGATGCTCGCATCCCGGTTCACGTTGCTGCACGAGGGTGCGGAGATCCCTGTCGGCACGCCCTGCAGCGTGACGCTCAAGCCGGTTGTGACCGGCTACAACGGCATCCCGGCGGCGGAGAGCACCATGGCGTCGACATGCCGGAACCTGCCCAAGCGGGTCGATGTCGAGATGCCCAAGGTGCTTCCGGTCGGGGAGACGACAACGCTCAAGGTCAGGGTCGAGGCGGTGGGAGCGGAAGGTCTGACGCTGGCCTGCGAGTCGGATGACGAGTTCCTCTCGGTGGAATCGGTCGGGCCGGTCGGCAGCGATCGGCGGGCCACCGTCAGGGTGCGTGCGAACAAGCCGGGCGCCTCCCGGCTGGCCGTCCTCGTGCCGGACTCCGGCGTGGTCTATGAATCAACCGCTTATACGGCGCGTCCCGAGGACCGCACGCTGATCGCGCATGCGCGGGGAGGCGGTGCGCCGGGGTTCCGGCCCGCCTGGTGGATGGCGTTGCCCGCCCTGCTGGTTGTTGCGGCGGGGGTGTGGCTGCTGTTGGGAAGAAAGAAGCGGGTCGGCGCCATGGTGGTGCAATCCGGTGGCGACGAGCCCCCGCAGGCATGACGAACTCCGCTCCATGCGCCTTTTGGGAATCTTGTGGACGGAACCTGATCGGAATGGGAGAATGGGGAGGAGCGAAACAACGAAGAAGGACGGTGGTGGATCATGGATCTGCGAAACATGCTGCCCATGCCGGATCTCGAGACATGCACATCCCTGCTGTGCATCCAGCCGCACCCCGATGACAACGAGGTCGGGGCGGGCGGAACCATAGCAAGGCTGGCTGCAAAGGGCTGCCGCGTCGTCTACCTGACCGTGACGGACGGCAGTCGCGGCACCGACGACCCGGCACTGCGCGGTGCGCCGCTGGCGGCCATCCGCAGGCAGGAGGCGATGGCGGCCGCCCGGGTCCTGGGTGTCACGGAGCACCGGTTCCTCGACTTCGAGGATGGCAGCTACCCGGATGAGCAGGCCTTGTGCCACGCCATCGCGGCGGTCATCCAGGAGGTGCGCCCGGAGCTGGTCATGTCCGTGGACCCGTACCTGCCGTACGAGGGACATCCCGATCACCGGCGTGTGGGCCTTGCGGCGACGGAGGCCTGCCTGTTCAATCCCCTTGATCTGCCCAATGCCGTCGCCGGCTCCGGAGACAACCACCCCTGGAAGGTTTCCGGCATCGTTTATCAGTCCACCGCCTGGCCGAACACCTTCATCAACGTCGATGACACCTGGGAGCTTCGCAACCGGGCGATCCTGACACATCGCTCCCAGTTCGACGAGGCATCGTTCGCCCTGCTGGGCGGCTACTTCGAGTACAAGGCGCGCCAATATGCCCAGGGTAAGGGCTGCGAACGGGCGGAGGCCTTCAAGGTGCTTCCGACGTTGCTGCTGCACATGTGTGTGGACACGATGCAGCTGTGACCGGACGGCTAGATGGAACCGGGCCCGGTGCGGCTCACAGGGAGGATCCCGATGAATGGAACAAACGAACGGCTCCATCCCGATCAGACCGATGTCGACAGCACGTCGGATCCCATCGTTGATCCTGCCGGTCAACCCGGTCGACGCACCGGTCCCGCGCGCGCGACCCATCCTGTCCTGTACGCACTCGGCATGCTGGGCCTGACGATTCCCGGGCAGATGTACACGGCGTATGCGACCTTCTTCTACAACGACAAGCTGCGGCTGCCGTTGTACATGATCTCTCTCGGCATGGTGTTCTTCACCATCTGGGATGCGTTCAACGATCCGCTGGTCGGTTTTCTCTCCGACCGGACACGCACCCGCATCGGCCGCCGCCGCCCCTGGCTGCTGGCCGGCGCGCCGCTCTTCTGCCTGTTCTACATCCTGTTCTTCACGCCGCCGGCTGGCCTGGATGTCGTGCCGCTCGCCATCTGGTTCACCGTGTTCCTGATGCTGCTCGAAACCATGGGGACGGTGACGGGAACCAACTACCATTCGCTGTTTCCCGAGCTCTTCCGGGGCGGCAGGCAGCGGACCTTCGCCAATGCGCTCAGACAGGCGCTCCAACTTGTCGGCATGATCATCGGGGTCTCCCTGACGCCCACATTGGCGGAACGCTTCGGGTATCCGGCGACAGCCGCCTTCCTGTCGATCCTGGGCATGTCGCTGCTGATGCTCTCGACGCTCAATGCGCATGAGGATCCGGATTTCATCGAGACCAAAACGCCCGGACTGAAGGAGTCGATGCTTGCGGTCGCAAAAAACCGCAACTTCTGGACGGTCGCCTTCGCGAACTTCTTCTATCAGGCGACGGCCGGCCTGCTGCTTGCCGCCATCCCCTATTTCGTCAAGTACGCGCTTGGGCTGCGGGACGGGGACGCGACCTACCTGACAGCCGCCGTCTTCGTGACCGCGATCCCCGCCATGATACTCTGGGCAAGGCTCATCAACCGGTTCGGCGCGCTTCGCGTCTGGCAGGCCGCGCTTGGTTTCCTTGGACTCTCCGTCATCCCGATGTTCTTCGTCAGAAGCCTTGTGCCGGCGATGCTGTTCGGCGCGCTGGTCGGCATCGGCATCGCCGGCGTGACCGCCAACATCGACCTGATCAATGCCAAGATCATCGATGCGGATGCGGCCGAATCCGGCCTGCGGCGCGAAGGCATCTACATCAGCGCCATCAGCTTCCTGATCCGGTTTTCCGGCTTTGTCAGAAGCCTCATCTTCCTGTTGATCACGCTGGTGTTCGGTTTTGTGGACAGCTCCAGGACAGGGGACCATCCGGACCTGGCTGCGCGGTTCATGTTTTCCGTGTTTCCGGTTGTGCTCATGGCTGTCTCCTGGTTGATCGCCCGGCTGGTCCGTTTTGAGGACAGTCGCGGGAACCCCGCCGGAGAAGGTGCCGCGGCATCTCCCTCCAGGCACGGATAGACAGGAAACGGCACCGGCGCATAGGCACCGGCGCATAGGCACCGGCGAATCCGGTCAACCCTTTTTCCGGTATTGGAGCGGCGTCGTGCCTGTCACACGCCGGAACGTGCGGATGAAGTGGGGGACGCTGTTGAACCCGCATGCCGCGGCAACCTGCGCCACGCTGTCGGCGGAACCGCGCAGCAGATCCGCGGCACGGTTGACACGCCTGCGGATGAGATACGCCTTGAAGTGAAAGCCCGTGGTGTTGTGAAAGGCGCGACAGAGATGATACGGATCGAAGTGGAAGAGGCGGGCCACTTCGTCGAGCCGTAAGTCCTCGGTGTCATGCGTGTCGAGATGGCGCTGCACCGCCAGCATGGTTTGTGCGGTGTCGGAGACCTCCAGCGGGGGAAAGCATGCGGGGTGTGCGCGGTACAGGGCAATCAGGAAGAGGCGCAGCGCGGATTCCATGCCACCCTCCCAGCACGGGAGCGCCGAGGCTTGCTCGATGGCCATGCCGCGGAAGGTTTCCGCCGCGTGACGGGCTTCCACCGGCGCGAGGCGGATGCGGTGGCAGAAGGCCGCGGGGCGGCGCCGGAAAAGCGAAACGAGCTCGGGATCGCGCAGCACGGCCTGCAGCGTGTCCGGATCCAGATGGATGTCATGCCGGTGATACGGCCACTCGATCACATCCACATCGTGCGGCTCCATGTTCGAGATCAGCAGCAGATCGCCAGCCACGACTTCGTAGCAGCGGTCGTTGACATGAAAACGTGCGCGGCCGGCCGTGACCAGGATCATCTCGTGACTGGTGTGATGGTGGCGTGACAGCGCGAAGGGCGCGGCATCCTCCCGGTATGTGACATGAATGGCTGCGTGTGCGGGTGCCTGCATGGTGTTCCTTCCACCTTTTGAGGCGATAGCGGGTGAATCGGCTGATGATCAGGAATCGTTAATTTTACATGACAGCTGCCGGAGAGGAAAACACGGGAGCCGTACCAAGGGAGCGGACAAGAAGGCCACGTGTGCCCCCCTGTGCCGGCTGTCGTTCCGGCAACCAGCATAACGCAAAAAAGATCAAAAAACAATCAAGAACGCATCACTATTCGCGTGCCCGTGGACGTACAATCACGGCAGAGGATGCGGTGGAGCCGCTTGTGCCGATGGTGCGGGGCAAGCCACCCGGGAGGTAAGCATGATCGACCGCGCATTTGCCGAATTCCACTATGACAGTCTGGCAGCCCTGCGGGCGGACGCGGATGCGCTTTCCGTGACGCTGCCGGCAACAGATGACGTGTCCGTTCTGGCGAATCCGCTGCTCGTGGCGCATGCGGGAAACCGGTGGACGCTGCCCAACCGCCTGGCCTGCCATCCCATGGAGGGCAGCGACGGCAACCCGGACGGGACGCCGGGGCCGCTGACGATTCGCCGGTATGAGCGGTTCGCGGCCGGCGGTGCGGGCCTGATCTGGTTCGAGGCGGTGGCGGTCGTGCCAGAGGGCAAGGCATCGCCCGACCAGCTGGCGATCAATGAGTCCAACTGGCCCGCGTTCGCAGCGCTGGCAAGCCGCATCCGCGAAGTGGCCGCCGACACGCACGGTCCCGCGCACCGGCCCGTCGTCATCATGCAGCTGACCCATTCCGGCCGTTTCTCGAAACCGGAGGGAAGGCCGGCGCCCATTTTCGCCTGCCGCAACCCCGTGCTGGATGAACGCACGAAGGTCGACGACACCACAGTCGCCATTTCCGATGAGGAACTCGACACGCTCCGCGGGAAATTCGTCCAGGCCGCCCTGCTGGCCAAGCGCGCCGGCTTCGACGGCGTCGACCTCAAGAGCTGCCACCGGTACCTCTGTTCCGAGCTGCTGTCCGCATTCACGCGCGACGGCAGGTACGGCGGCAGCTACGAGAACCGCACACGCTTCCTGCTCGAGGTGGTGGACAGCGTGCGCGCGGCCTGTGGGGACGATTTCCTGCTGGGTTCACGCGTGAACCTGTACGATGGCATCGCATGGCCGTATGGATGGGGTGTGGACCGCGAGGCAGTCGGAACCCCCGATTACACAGAGCCGGTCAAGCTGGCCGAAGAGCTGTATGCGCACGGTGTGCGCCTGCTGAATGTGACGATGGGCACGCCGTACTACAACCCGCATGTCAATCGCCCCTACGACAAGGGCGGCTATGTGCCGCCGGAGCATCCGCTGATCGGCACGGCACGCCTGCTCGAGGGTGCGCGGATCGTGCAGGCGGCCGTCCCCGGCATGGCGATCGTCGGCACGGGGTACACCTGGGTGCGGCAGCATGCGGCACGGATGGCGGCGGGCGCCGTGGCGCAGGGGTATGCGGCCGTCGTCGGTTTCGGGCGGCAGGCCTTCGCCTATCCGGACTTTGCCGATGATCTCATCCGCACGGGCGGGCTGTCGAAGGACAAGTGCTGCATCACCTGCGGCAAGTGTGCGGAGATCCTGCGCGCGGGCGGCACCGCGGGCTGCGTGATCCGCGACAGCGCCGTCTATGCGCCGATCTACAAGGCCTGCTGCATGCCGAAGGGATAAGGTGGCGCGCTGCGGGGACACGGGGCATCCGCGTCTGACCGCCTCGTTTGCCGACGAAGGCGCCCTGGGCAAGGCGCATGCCCCGCCTGACGTTCCCATGCGAGAACCGGCAGCGGAAGTTCGGTCGGCGGCATCCACCGGCTAACCCGGGAAAGGGGAAAGATACATGACACAGAAAACGGCGCTGGTCACCGGCGCGACCCGCGGCATCGGACATGGCATCGCCCGGCGTCTGGCGGCGGACGGCTTCGCGTTGGCCGTCACCGGCACCCGCCCCGCCGCGGAGGCGGCGGAGGCCGTCGCGGCGCTTGAGGGGTATGGCACGCCCGTCCTCTATGTACAGGGCGACAATGGCAGCGAAGCCGCCCGGAACAATATCGTCGACACGGTGCTGGCACGTTACGGACGCATCGACGTACTCGTCAACAACGCGGGCGTTGCGCCCCAGGTGCGGCGCGACCTGCTGGAGATGACCGAGGAGAGTATGGACCGCGTCCTCGGCATCAACCTCAAGGGCACGTTTTTCCTCACGCAGCGGGTCGCCAGCGAGATGCTGCGCCTGCAGGCGGCTGGTGTGGCGCTGGAACCGGCCATCGTGAACGTCTCCTCCGTCTCGGCGTACACGTCCTCGACGGCGCGCGGCGAGTACTGCATCTCCAAGGCCGGCCTGTCGATGGTGACCCTGCTGTTCGCCGACCGGCTGGCAGCGCATGGCATCGGCGTCTACGAGGTGCGGCCGGGCATCATCCGCACCGACATGACCGCCGGCGTGACCGCGAAGTATGATGCGCTCATCGCGGGCGGGCTGACGCCCATCCAGCGCTGGGGCACGCCGGAGGATGTCGCGGATGCCGTTTCCCTGTTGTGTGCCGGACGGCTCCGTTTTTCCACCGGCGACGTGATCAACGTCGACGGTGGTTTCCACATCCGCAGGCTGTGACGCCCGACCGATGGCATCGAACGATGTCTTTCACATCCGCAGGCTGTGACGCCTGACCCGATGGCATCGAACGATGTCTTCCACATCCGCAGGGTGCAGCCGACTGACCGACGCGAACAATGTCCTCCGCGTGCGCCTGCACGACTGGAAGGCGACATCCCGACAGGAGATTCCGCATGGCCATTCACAGCCAAACCGTCACCCTCGGCGATCTCGCCATCGAAGTCCATTCGCTCAACACGCTGGTCGTCGGTTCCGGCGCCGCCGGCTTCCAGGCCGCGGATCGGGTGCGCGCGCTGGGCCAGGCATCCGTCGCGCTGCTGACCGAGGGCATTGCGATGGGGACGTCGCGCAACACCGGCAGTGACAAGCAGACCTATTACAAGCTCACCCTGTCCGGTGCGGAGCCGGACTCGGTGGAGGACATGGCCCGCACGCTCTTCGAGGGTGGCGCCGTCCACGGCGACATCGCGCTCGTGCAGGCGTCGCAGTCCGCCCGATGCTTCCTGCGACTGTGCGACATCGGCGTGCCGTTCCCGCAGAACCGGCTGGGCGAGTACGTGGGTTACCAGACCGACCATGACCGCCGGCGGCGTGCGACCTCCGCCGGTCCGCTCACGTCGCGCTACATGACCGAACGGCTCGAAGCGCAGGTGCGGGCACAGGGCATCCGCATCTTCGACCGGTTTCTTGCCATCGGCATCGTGACGGTGCCCCGGGATGCCGATCCGACGGCCGGTCACGCTGTTCCCGCCAGACAGGCCGTCGGTCTGCTGGCCCTCGACATGAGCCGGTTGGACGCACCTTCCCGCGGCCTGACCCTGTTCAACTGCACGAACCTGGTCTGGGCGACCGGCGGTCCCGCCGGCATGTACCTGCATTCCGTCTATCCCGAGAGCCAGACCGGTTCAACCGGCATCGCCCTCGAGGCGGGCGCCGTCGCGGCCAACCTCACCGAATCGCAGTATGGCATTGCTTCCGTGAAGTTCCGCTGGAATCTGTCCGGCACCTATCAGCAGGTGCTGCCGCGCTATGTGTCGACGGACATCAATGGCGGCGATGCGCGCGAGTTCCTCCTGGACTGGTACCGGGAGCCCGGCGCCCTGCTCGACGCCGTATTCCTCAAGGGCTACCAGTGGCCGTTCGATCCGGCCAAGACCGCACCCGGCGGTTCCTCGGTCATCGACCTGCTGGTGGGAAGGGAGGCCGCCAAAGGGCGGCGGGTGTTCCTGGATTTCACCCGCAATCCCTCCCTGCCTGGCGGGGAACCCTTCGCCTTCGACGCACTTGGCACGGAGGCGCGGTCCTATCTGGAACGGTCAGGCGCTTGTTTCGGCACGCCGATCGATCGGCTGGCGCACATGAACCCGCCGGCCATCGAGCTGTATCGCAGCCATGGCATCGACCTGGCGACCGAATGGCTGGAGATCGCCGTCTGCGCCCAGCACAACAACGGGGGCCTTGTCGGCGACATCTGGTGGGAAAGCAATGTGCGTCACCTGTTCCCGGTCGGCGAGGTCAACGGCTCCTTCGGCGTGCACCGGCCGGGCGGAAGCGCGCTCAATGCCACGCAGGTCGGCGGACTCCGAGCGGCGGAGCGCATTGTGTCGCGATATGGGCAAAATCCGCTGCCGTTGTCGGATTTCCTGACATGCGCCACACCCCTGCTCATGGAGAAGAAGGGTCTGATTGCGCAGCTCCTGCGAGGGCCGCGTGACGGCGCACCGACCGTGGCGCAGCTGCGGGATGCCGCCGGTCGCCGGATGTCAGAGGTCGGCGCGCACATCCGGCCGGTGGACGCGCTCGACGCGGCCATGGCGGAGGCGGAGGGCTGGGTGGCATCGTTCCCGGATCTGGTGCGGGTGGCGCATCCGTTCGAGCTGCCCGACGCGTTCCGCCTGCGCGACATCCTGGTCACGCGGTGGACCTATCTTTCGGCCATCCGCGCGTATGTCGCGCACGACGGGGGCAGCCGCGGCTCGAGCCTGGTGGCGGAGTCGGTGTCGCCTCCGAATGAAGGTGACGCAGTCGGAGGCGTTCTCTCTTCACCACTCCCGGGGTCACTTCCGGGCGGATTCACCGTGCGACCGGAGAATGCCGGATTGCGCCAGCTCATCTGTGAGACCTGGCTGGAACCCGCATCGGAAGAAGCCTGCCAGTCCCCCGCACGGATCCGGTTTTGCTGGGTTCCGGTCAGGCCGGTGCCCGAGCGCGACGACTGGTTCGAGCATGTCTGGCGCGACTACCGGGCGGGGTTTCCCGAGGAGGAGCCGCCAGCATGACATGCATCAGGCAAACACCAGGACGGGGCACGTCCCCGGAGGAGGCATCCCCATGATGAAGGCGGTATTTTTGGCCGAATCGCCGGCGGAACACATCGACCGGATCTATCCGGAGGATCTGAAACGGCGCATCGAGGCGATGGTCGCGCTGTATCCGGTTCCCGCGGGGCACCACAATTATCGGGATCCCGAAATCGCGGCGGCACTTCGGGAGGCGGACATCGCCTTCTCCACGTGGGGCATGCCCGCCTTCACGGAGGAAGAGGTTGCCGATGCGATGCCGCTCCTCAAGGCCGTGCTGTACGGCGCGGGTACGGTACAGGGCTTCGCACGCCCGTTCCTGGCACGGGGTGTTCAGGTGGCATCCGCCTGGGTGGCGAACGGCGTGCCGGTGGCGCAGTATACGCTGGCGCAGATCCTGCTGGCGAACAAGGGCTACTTTCAGAGCGCGGCGCGCTGCGGGTCGGATTACCGGGCGGCGGGGGCCTACAGCGCATCCTTTCCCGGCAACTACCGCACCCGTGTCGGACTGCTTGGCATCGGCGCCATCGGCACGATGGTCGCGGAGCTGCTGATGCCCTTCGGCTTCGAGGTGCTCGCGTTCGATCCGTTCCTGTCAGACGAGAAGGCGGCGGCGCTCAAGGTGCGCAGGACAACGCTCGAGGAAATCTTCGCCACCTGCCAGACCATCTCGAACCATCTGGCGAATCTGCCCGCCACGGTGGGCATCCTGCATGCGAAGCACTTTGACGCGATGGGCGCACATGCGACCTTCATCAACACGGGGCGCGGGGCGCAGGTCGTCGAGGCCGACCTGGCCGCCGCATTGCGCGCCGAACCCGGACGCACCGCGGTGCTCGACGTCACCTGGCCCGAGCCGATGGCACCGGACAACCCGCTGCACGATTTGCCCAATGTCGTCCGGACCCCGCACATCGCCGGCAGCTCCGGCCAGGAGGTCGTCCGCATGGGCGAATGGATGGTCGGGGAGTGCGGCCGGCTGCTGCGCGGCGAGCCGCTTCGGTACGGTGTGACGGAGAAGATGCTCGAGACGATGGCGTGAAAAAGACGAAACGTGCGCCCATGGGGGAGGAGTGCCACTTCCCCC
>JAEXRM010000207.1 GCA_023440865.1 Bacillota bacterium | reverse complement strand
GAGATGCGCACCCACAAGCGCCTCATCGACATCCTCCTGCCCACGTCCAAGACGGTGGACGCGCTCATGCGCCTCGATCTGCCGGCCGGTGTGGACATCGAAATCAAGCTTTGATTTTCTACACGGTAGAAAATCAAAGCAGCGACAATGACTTGCGCAGCAAGTCATGAAAGCGGCTGTCGTTCCGCGAAGCGGAAAACGAACAGCGGTGATAACAAGTTCCGATTGACGGAGCCCGGCATCGCGCCAGGTTCTTGCAATAGAATTGTTACGTTCGGCCCCGAAGGCCGAACCAATGACAGGAGGGTATCGAAAGCATGAAGAAGTGCATGATGGGCAAGAAGGTCGGTATGACCCAGGTGTTCACGGAAGCCGGTGAAATGGTTCCGGTGACCGTCATCATGGCGGGTCCGATCTCCGTGGTGCAGAAGAAGACCCAGGAAACCGACGGCTACGAGGCCGTGAAGTTCGGTTATGCCGAAATCGCGGACCGCAAGGCCAACAAGCCCGACAAGGGCCAGTTCAAGAAGGCGGGCGTCAGCACCCGCAAGCACCTGCGCGAGTTCAAGCTCGACAACGCGGCCGACTACAGCGTCGGACAGACCGTGAAGGTCGAGGACATGTTCACCGCGGGCGACAAGATCGATGTCTGCGGCATCTCCAAGGGCAAGGGCTTCGCCGGCACCGTCAAGCGCTGGAACACCCATCGCGGCCCGATGGCCCACGGCTCCGGCTACCACCGCGGCCCCGGCTCCATGGGTGCCCACTCCGATCCGTCCCGTATCTACAAGGGCAAGGGCATGGCGGGTCACCTCGGTTCCGAGCGCGTCACCGTCCAGAACCTCACCGTCGTCCGTGTTGATGCCGAGCGCGGCCTGCTGCTCGTCAAGGGTGCGGTTCCCGGCGCGAAGGAAGGCCTCCTTGTGATCAGGGATTCGGTCAAGGCATAACGGATTACGGATTGGAAGGAGGATTTTCGAATGCCGAAGGTAGATGTATTCAACATGAAAGGCCAGAAGGTCGGCGACATGAACCTCAATGACGGCGTATTCGGCGTCGAGGTCAACGAAGTCGCGATGCACACGGCTGTGGTCAATATGCTCGCCAACGCCCGGCAGGGCACCCAGTCCACCAAGACCAAGCACGAAGTCCGCGGCGGCGGCAAGAAGCCGTGGCGCCAGAAGGGCACCGGCCGCGCCCGCCAGGGGTCCACGCGCTCCGCGCAGTGGGTCGGCGGCGGCATCGTGCTCGGCCCGAAGCCGCGCAGCTACCGCTACACCATCAACAAGAAGGTCAAGCGCATCGCACTGCAGAGCGCGCTGTCGAGCAAGGTGCTCGCCAACGACGTCATCGTGCTCGACAAGCTGGCACTCGCCGCCGTCAAGACCAAGGATGTCGCCGTGATGCTCAAGAGCCTGAACGTGTGCGGTTCCGCCCTCATCGTGCTGCCCGGCGTCGACGAAGTGGTCGCCAAGAGCGTCCGCAACATCGCCGACGTGAAGACGGCCTATGTCAACACCATCAACACCTATGACATCCTCAAGTATGGCAAGCTTGTCATCACCCAGGATGCCGTGTCCAAAGTCGAGGAGGTGTACGCATAATGAAGCGCGCCGAAGACATCCTGCTCCGTCCGTACATCACGGAGAAGAGCAACATCGACATCGCTGAAGGCCGTTACACCTTCATCGTCGACACAAAGGCCACGAAGACCGAGATCCGTCAGGCGGTCGAGAAGCTGTTCAACGTGAAGGTCGTCTCGGTCAACACCGTCAACTACGACGGCAAGTGGAAGCGCCAGGGCGCCCACGCCGGTTACACCAACGCCTACAAGAAGGCCATGGTGAAGATCGACCTCGAAGGCAAGCCGGTTTCCTACCTCACCAAGGGCAAGAAGGAAACCTCGACGGCGAAGAAGCTCAAGACCTCGATTGAGGAATTCGGCGTATCGCAGTGACCTGCGACGCACGACTTGCGCCGTTTGATTGTCGGCATCCCGGATCGATAGGAACCACAGTCAGCCTGCCAACGGGATGGCCGATTCAGTAAAGGAGTGGAAGACAATGCCGACCAAGAAGTACAATCCGACATCTCCTGCGAGAAGAACCATGACTGTTTCCACCTTCGAGGAGATCACCACGACAGTGCCCGAGAAGAGCCTGCTCGCGCCTCTCTCGAAGAAGGCCGGCCGCAACAGCTACGGCCGCATCACCGTTCGCCACAAGGGCGGCGGAAACCGTCAGAAGTACCGCATCATCGACTTCAAGCGCGACAAGGACGGCGTTCCGGCGAAGGTTGCCACGATCGAGTACGATCCGAACCGTTCCGCCAACATCGCCCTGCTGCAGTATGTCGATGGCGAGAAGCGCTACATCCTCGCCCCGAACGGCCTGAAGGTCGGCGACGCGATCCTGTCCGGACAAGGCGCCGACATCAAGCCGGGCAACTGCCTGCCGATGGAACTCATCCCCGTCGGCACCCTCATCCACAACCTGGAGCTCAAGCCCGGCAAGGGCGGCCAGCTGGTCCGCGCGGCCGGCAACATGGCACAGCTCATGGGCAAGGATGCCGGTTACGCCCTCGTCCGCCTGCCTTCCGGCGAAATGCGCAAGATCATGCTGCGCTGCAAGGCGACGATCGGCCAGGTCGGAAACCTCGAGCACGAGAACGTGAAGATCGGCAAGGCGGGCCGCAAGCGCTGGATGGGCATCCGCCCGACCGTCCGCGGTGTCGTCATGAACCCCTGCGACCACCCGCACGGTGGTGGCGAAGGCCGTTCGCCGATCGGCATGCCCAGCCCGGTCACCCCGTGGGGCAAGCCGACGCTCGGCTACAAGACCCGCAAGAAGAACAAGCAGAGCAACAAGTTCATCGTGAAGCGCCGTAACGACAAGTAATCAGCGCGAGAGGAGGTCTCCACCGTGAGCAGATCGTTGAAGAAAGGGCCTTACGTTCTCGAAGGGCTTCTGAAGAAGATTGAGGACATGAACACCAGGAACGAGAAGAAGGTCCTGAAGACCTGGTCCCGCTCCTCCACCATCTTCCCGCAGTTTGTCGGACATACGGTTGCCGTCCACGACGGACGCAAGCACGTGCCCGTCTACATCAGCGAGGACATGGTCGGACACAAGCTCGGCGAGTTCGCCCCCACCCGCACCTACCGCGGTCACGGCAAGAACGAGAAGAGCACCAAGAAGCGCTGAGGCGCACCGGGTTTTGGAAGGAGGAATACTCTTGGGCAGGAAAGCAATGTCGAAGGATGAGCTCCTCGCGAAAAAAGCGGAGCTCCTCGAACAATATGGCAAGGATCAGCCGAAGTCCAAAAAACTCCCGATTCTGACGAAGAAGGAGAAGAAGGTTCTGGGCATCGGCAAGGACGAAGGTCGCGCCGTGGTGATGCACGCCCGTGTTTCCAGCCGCAAGGCGAAGCTCGTGCTCGACACCATCCGCGACAAGGGCATCGACGAGGCGACGGCCATTCTGACCTACTCGCCCCGCAATGCCTCCGAAATCCTCATCAAGCTCCTGAAGTCGGCAGAAGCCAACGCCGTCAACAACAACGGCCTCAACCGCGACAAGCTGTTCGTGGCCGAAGCGTTTGCGGAGCAGGGCCCCACGATGAAGCGCGTCATGCCGCGCGCCCAGGGCCGGGCGTTCCACATCCGCAAGAGGACCAGCCACTTGACGCTGGTGCTGAAGGAAAGGGCGTAAGGAGGAAGGTATGGGTCAGAAAGTCAACCCGCACGGGCTGCGCATTGGCATCATCAAGGATTGGGACACGAAGTGGTACGCCGGCTCCAAGGAGTTCAGCAACTACCTCGTCGAGGACGTCAAGCTCCGCAAGTATGTCAAGGAAAAGCTCTTCGCCGCCGGCATCGCCCGCATTGAAATCGAGCGCGCCGCGAACAAGATCAAGATGAACATCCACACGGCGAAGCCCGGCATCGTGATCGGCCGCCAGGGCGCGGGCATCGAGGCCCTCCGCAAGGAGCTCGAGAAGATGACCGGCAAGAGCGTGCTGCTGAACATCACCGAGATCCGCCAGCCCGACCAGTGCGCGCAGCTTGTGGCCGAGAACATCGCCGCCCAGCTCGAGAAGCGCACCTCGTTCCGTCGCGCCATGAAGCAGGTGATGACCCGCGCGCTGAAGTTCGGCGCCAAGGGCATCAAGACCAACTGCTCCGGCCGTCTCGGCGGCGCCGAAATCGCCCGCGAGGAACACTACCACGAGGGCACCATCCCGCTCCAGACGCTGCGCGCGGACATCGACTACGGCTTTGCCGAAGCGAGCACCACGTACGGCAAGATCGGCTGCAAGGTCTGGATCTACAAGGGCGAGGTACTTCCCACGAAGAAGAAGGAATCGAGGGAAGGGGGAGACAAGTAATATGTTGATGCCGAAGCGAGTCAAATACAGAAGGGTGCACCGTGGTCGCATGACCGGCGTCGCCACCCGCGGCAACACCGTTTCCCACGGCGAGTACGGCCTCATGGCCACCGAGCCCGCATGGGTCACCAGCAACCAGATCGAATCCGCCCGTATCGCGATGACCCGTTTCATCAAGCGCGGCGGCCAGGTCTGGATCAAGATCTTCCCCGACAAGCCGGTCACCAAGAAGCCGGCTGAAACCCGAATGGGTTCCGGCAAGGGATCGCCCGAATACTGGGTCGCGGTCGTCAAGCCGGGCCGCGTGATGTTCGAGATTGCCGGTGTGTCGGAAGACGTAGCACGCGAGGCGCTCCGTCTGGCCATGCACAAGCTGCCCCTGAAGTGCAAGGTTGTGGCACGGAGTGAAGAGGTAGGTGGAGAGAATGAAGTCGACTGAATTGAGCGCCCTGAGAGAAAAGAACCGCGATGAACTGGTCGAGGAGCTTTCCGCCCTCAAGGCCGAGCTGTTCAAACTGCGTTTTCAGCACGCGACGAGCCAGCTTGACAACCCGATGAAGCTCAAGACCGTCAAGAAGAACATCGCGGTGGTCAAGACCCTCATCCGCGAGCAGGAAATCGGGATCAAGAGGTAATGCGGCAAGTCCGCTTCAAAATCGGAAGGAGGTTCGTTCCGCGTGGCTGAAACAAGAGCATTGAGAAAGACCCGCGTTGGCCGGGTCGTCAGCGATAAGATGGACAAGACGATCGTCGTCGCGATCGAGGACAGGGTGGTTCACCCCCTGTACAAGAAGATCATGAAGCGTACCTATACGCTCAAGGCGCACGACGAAAACAATGAGTGCGGCGTCGGCGACCGCGTCGAGGTCATGGAAACCCGTCCGCTCAGCAAGGACAAGCGCTGGAGACTGGTTTCGATTGTCGAGAAGGCGAAGTAAGGGAGGCGGCTACAGATGGTACAGATGCAAACCTATCTCAAGTCGGCCGACAACACGGGCGCCAAGGAACTGTTCTGCATCAAGGTGCTGGGCGGCTCCAAGCGCAAGTACGCCAACATCGGCGACGTGATTGTCTGCTCGGTCAAAAATGCAACACCCGGCGGTGTTGTCAAAAAGGGTGAGGTCGTCAAGGCCGTCATCGTGCGTTCCGTCAAGGGCCTCAAGCGCCCGGACGGCTCCACCATCCGTTTTGACGAGAATGCGGCCGTCATCATCAAGGACGATGGAAACCCGAAGGGGACCCGTATCTTCGGGCCCGTGGCCAGGGAACTGCGCGAGAAGGATTACATGAAGATCATTTCTCTCGCTCCCGAAGTGCTGTGAGAGGAGGCCGACGAAGATGGCAAAGGTTCATGTGAAAAAGGGCGACACCGTCTATGTGCTCAACGGCAAGGACGGCGGCAAGAAGGGAAAGGTCATGTCGGTCTCTCCCTCCGAAGACCCGAAGGAAAACAAGGTCCTCGTTGAGGGCGTCAACATCGTCACCAAGCACGTCAAGCCGAAGCAGGGCATGCGTCAGGGCGGTCTGGTCCACCAGGAGTCCCCGATCAACGCATCGAAGGTCATGCTCATCTGCAGCAAGTGCAACAAGCCCACGAAGGTCGGCCACAAGTTCCTGGACAGCGGCGCCAAGGCCCGCGTCTGCAAGAAGTGCGGCGAGACGATCGACGTGATCGGCGAGAAAGAGTAACCGGAGGAGGTTGACGGGACATGCCGAGATTATTGGACAAATACAACAAGGACGTCGCTCCGGCGCTCCAGGAAAAGTTCAAGTTCGGGAGCAAGATGCAGACGCCCAGGCTCGTCAAGGTCGTCCTCAATACGGGTTGCGGGGATGTCAAGGACAATCCCAAGGCCATTGAGGTCGCGGCGGCGGAAATCGCCACCATCACCGGCCAGAAGCCGGTCATCACCAAGGCGAAGCAGTCTGTCGCCGCGTTCAAGCTGCGTGAAGGCATGAACATCGGCGTCAAGGTCACCCTGCGTGGCAACCGCATGTACGAGTTTGTGGACAAGCTCTTCAACATCGCCCTTCCCCGTGTCCGCGACTTCCGCGGCGTGGGCGCCGATTCCTTCGACGGCCGCGGCAACTTCTCCATGGGCGTCAAGGAGCAGCTGATTTTCCCGGAAATCGACATTGAGAAGGTCGACAAGGTGCGCGGCATGGACATCACGTTCGTGACGACCGCCGCCACCGACGAGGAAGCCAAGGAGCTGCTCACGCTGCTGGGCATGCCGTTCGTGAAGGGCTAAGGAGGATACGATGGCGAAGTTATCGATGAAACTCAAGCAGCTGAAGAAGCCGAAGTTCAGCACTCGCGCTTACAACCGCTGCAAACTCTGTGGCCGCCCCCACGCCTACATGCGCAAGTTCGGCATCTGCCGTCTGTGCTTCCGTGACCTGGCGTACAAGGGACAGATTCCCGGCGTGAAGAAGGCCAGCTGGTAAACAACGCGAAAGGAGGTCCGAATCCATGCAAGCTACCGACGTGATTGCAGATATGCTCACCCGAATCCGCAATGCGGCAACGTCCCGTCACGAAACCGTGGACGTGCCGGCTTCCAATCTCAAGAAGCAGATTGCGGCCATTCTGCTCGAGGAAGGCTACATCCGCGACTTCTCCGAAGTCGCCGACGACAAGCAGGGGATGATCCGCATCACCCTCAAGTACGTCGAAAACAAGAAAAACATCATCACCGGGATCAAGCGCATTTCCAAGCCCGGCCTGCGTGTGTACGCCGGCAAGGAAGAAATGCCCCGCGTCCTGGGCGGACTCGGCATCGCGATTGTTTCCACCTCCAAGGGAATCATGACCGACAAGCAGGCCCGCAAGCTCGGCATCGGCGGCGAAGTGCTCGCCTTTGTCTGGTAAGAAGCCGCAAGGCTGGAACACGACCCGCATCAGCGGGGGAGAGTTCTGAAAAGGATGATGGCGCAGATGCCGTCATCCGCAATCTAAGGACTGGAGGGAAAACATGTCTCGTATCGGAAGAATGCCGGTGGAAATCCCGGCGGGCGTCGACATCAAGATCGACGGCCAGACTGTCACCGTGAAGGGCCCGAAGGGCACCCTCACCCAGACGTTCCACAAGAACATGCAGCTCGAAAAGGAAGGCGCGACCGTTCTGGTCAAGCGCCCGAATGACGAAAAGGAAAACCGCGCCCTGCATGGCCTGACCCGCGCTCTGCTTGCCAACATGGTCAACGGCGTCTCCAAGGGCTTCGAAAAGAGCCTCGACGTCGTCGGCGTCGGCTACAGGGCCCAGAAGCAGGGCAAGAAGCTGATGCTCACCCTGGGCTACTCCCATCCCGTTGAGATGGAAGAGCCTGCCGGCATCACCTTCGATGTTCCCTCCCAGGACAAGGTGATTGTCCGCGGCGCGGACAAGCAGCTCGTCGGCGAAATCGCGGCCCAGATCCGCGAGAAGCGCCCGCCGGAACCCTACAAGGGCGAGGGCATCCGCTACTCCGGTGAGGCCAGCATCCGCAAGGAAGGCAAGCCCGGCGGCAAGGGCAAGAAGTAAGGAAGGGAGCAGGTAAGCGATGATTAAGATCGTTGACAGGAAAAAGGTCCGTCTTCGCAAGCACGTGCGGGTCCGCAAGAAGATCTCCGGCACGTCCGCAAGACCGAGACTGGCTGTTTTCAGAAGCGCACGGCACATCTACGCGCAGATCATCGACGACGTGGCGGGAACCACCCTTGTGGCGGCTTCCACCCTCGACGAGGCGATCAAGGGCACGGTGGGCTACACCGGCAACAAGGACGCGGCCAAGGCCGTCGGCAAGCTCGTTGCGGAAAAGGCAAAGCAGAAGGGTATCTCGCAGGTCGTTTTCGATCGCGGCGGCTACCTCTATCACGGCAGGGTGAAGGAACTCGCGGACGGCGCTCGTGAAGCCGGCCTCGAGTTTTAAGCCGCAGCAAAGGAGGGGAACAACTTGCAGAAGATTGATGCCAGCACACTCGACCTCAAGGAAAAGGTCGTCAACATCGGCCGCGTGACCAAGGTTGTCAAGGGTGGCCGCAATTTCCGCTTCGCAGCGCTCGTCGTCATCGGCGATGAAAACGGCCATGTGGGCGTTGGTTCCGGCAAGGCCGCCGAAATCCCGAATGCCATCCGCAAGGGCATCGAGGACGCGAAGAAGAACCTCATCAAGGTGCCGACCACCGGCACCACGATCCCGCACGAATCGACCGGCATCTTCGGCGCCGGCCAGGTCCTGCTGCGTCCGGCTCCCGAGGGCACCGGCGTCATCGCGGGCGGCCCCGTCCGTGCCGTGCTCGAGCTCGCGGGCATTCACGACATCACCACCAAGTCGATCGGGTCCAACAACCCGACCAACATGGTGCGCGCGACCATCGAAGGCCTCGCCCAGCTCCGCACGGTCGAACAGATCGCCAAGCTGCGCGGCAAGTCCGTCGAGGAAATTCTGGGCTGAGGAGGCAACATGGGCACGTTGAAGATCAAGTTGGTCAAGAGCACCTGCAAGGTACTCGAGAAGCAGAAGGCGACCATTGCCGCCCTCGGCCTGCGAAAAATCGGCCAGGTGGTCGAGCAGCAGGACAATGTCCAGATCCGCGGCATGATCAGCAAGGTTTCGCACCTTGTCTCGGTCGAAGAGAACTGATAGGGAGGTGTACCCCATGAATCTGTTTGAATTGCAGCCGGGCGCACCCCGCCAGGCTCCCAAGCGCAAGGGCCGCGGTCATGGTTCCGGAAACGGCAAGACCGGCGGCAAGGGCCACAAGGGTCAGAACGCCCGTGCCGGCGGCGGTGTCCGCCCCGGTTTCGAAGGCGGCCAGATGCCCCTGTACCGCCGCATCCCCAAGCGCGGTTTCAACAACTACGAATTCGCCAAGGTGTATGCCGAGGTGAAGGTGTCCGATCTCGAGCGTTTCGAGAACGGCACCGAGGTGACCGCCGAGCTGCTCAAGGCGGAAGGCGTCATCAAGAAGATCCAGGACGGCATTGTCGTGCTGGGCAACGGAGAACTTTCGAAGAAGCTGACCGTCAAGGCCGCGCGGTTCACCGCGTCCGCCGCCGGGAAGATCGAAGCCGCAGGAGGAAAGGCAGAGGTGATTTGACATGGAGAACGTACTCGCTCCATTGAAAAATGCCTGGAAGATTCAGGATCTGCGCAAGAAGATCTTCATGACCGTCTTGCTGCTGGTCATCTATCGCGTGGGTGTCTACATCCCCGTCCCCGGTCTTTCCGCCAGTGCATTGGCAAGCATGGTCTCCGGGCAGGGCAGCCTGCTCGGGTTCATGGACATCCTGGCCGGCGGTGCGTTCGAGAAGGCCAGCATCTTTGCCATGTCCATCACCCCGTACATCAACGCCTCCATCATCATGCAGCTGCTCACGATCGCGATTCCGCGCCTGGAACAGCTGCAGAAGGAAGGCGAGGAGGGCCGCAAGATCCTGGCCCAGTGGATCCGGTACGGCACCGTCATTCTCGGCTTTGTCGAGGCGTCGGCCATGTACATCGGTTTCCGCAGCGCGGTCACCACGCCCGGGATCTGGTCCTTCCTGACCATCACGCTGTCCCTGACCGCCGGCACCGCGTTCATCATGTGGCTCGGTGAGCAGATCAACCAGTACGGCATCGGCAACGGCATGTCCATGATCATCTTCGTGAACATCATCTCCCGCGGTCCGTCCGCACTCACGGCGATGATCGACATCATCAAGAGCTATGGCCAGGAAGGGCGCGTGCTGATCGGCATCGCCATCGTCGTTGCCATCGTGGCCGTCTTCACGGGCGTTGTCGCTTTCGTCATCTGGGTCACCCAGGCCGAGCGCCGCATCCCCGTACAGTACGCCAAGCGCGTGGTGGGCCGGAAGATGTACGGCGGACAGAGCACCCACATTCCGATGAAGGTGAATGTGTCCGGCGTCATTCCGATCATCTTCGCCATGTCCATCCTCGCGTTCCCGGCCACCATCATCAACCTGGTGGCCCCGAACTCCACCGGCTTCTGGTCGACGTTGCGCAACTTCAACGGCGGCTGGCTGTACACGATCCTGCTGGCCGTGTTCGTCATGGCGTTCACGTTCTTCTACACGGTGCTGGTGTTCAACCCCATCGAGCTTGCGAACAACATCCGCAAGAACGGCGGCTTCATTCCCGGCATCCGTCCCGGCAAGCCCACCTCCGACTACATTTCCAAGGTCCTGAACCGCATCACGTGGTTCGGCGCCCTGTTCCTCGCCCTCATCACCATCTTCCCGAGCATCCTGCAGTCCGTCACCGGCGTGCAGGGGCTGTGGTTCGGCGGCACCTCGATGCTCATCATGGTCGGCGTCGCGCTTGACACGATGAAGCAGATCGAGTCCCAGCTGCTGATGCGCCACTACAAGGGCTTCCTCGAATAAGGCACGGCCGGGGCCAACCGGTCGATGACGGTCCCATGGCGTCCGAACGGGCGCCATGGGCCGTTTCCCCATTGTGGCGGTCTTCGGAACCGCCATCACCCCATAGAAACGGCACCTCGACAGCTCGAATGACCACCCGCACCGATCCGGCACCGGCGCGCGTCATGACGCGCCGGCCGCGGGCAGGGTACGGGAGATTGGATGGATCACGCATGAGAATGATTTTGCTCGGCCCCCCCGGCGCAGGCAAGGGAAGCCAGGCCCAAAACCTTTCGGCCGCGTTGAACGTCCCGCACATTTCGACGGGCGACATCTTCAGGGCCAACATCAAGGAAGGCACCGAACTGGGCAGGCAGGTCAAGACGATCATCGACGCGGGCGGCCTCGTGCCCGACGAACTGACGGTCGGCATCGTGGCGGACCGGCTGGCGAAGCCGGACTGCCTGGAAGGCTTCATTCTCGACGGTTTTCCCCGCACCATCCCGCAGGCGGAGCGTCTCGACGCGCTGCTGGCGGGGGAAGGCAAGCGCATCGAAATCGTCGTGAACCTCGAATGCCCCGACCAGATCATCGTCGGCCGCATGTCCGGACGACGTATGTGCAGCTGCGGCAGGACCTACCACGTCACCAGCAACCCGCCCCGGGTCGAGAACGTGTGCGACCAGGACGGCAACACCCTCTACATCCGGGAGGATGACAAGGAGGAAACCGTCAGGAGCCGGCTGGCAACCTACCACAGCCAGACGGAGCCGCTGATCGCCCATTACGCCCTCCAGGGCGTGGTGCGGGACATCGACGGCACGCAGTCCATCGCCGACACAACCCGGGACATCCTGGACAGGGTGAAGGAAATCAAGGCATGATGACCATCAAGTCACAACGTGAAATCGACAGCATGAAAAAGGCCGGCGACGTCGTCGCGCGCGTCCTCGCCCGTCTGGGCGAGCTGGTCGTTCCCGGCGTCACAACCGCTGAGCTCAATCGTGCGGCACTCGACATCATGAAGGCGGCCGGGGCCATCCCGTCCTTTCTTGGCGAGCCCTGTCCGTACGGCGGCATCGACTTCCCCGGCGTCATCTGCGCTTCGGTGAATGAAGTGGTCATCCACGGCATCCCCGGTGCGCAGGTACTCAAGGAGGGCGACATCCTGAGTGTGGATGTCGGCGCGATCGTCGACGGCTGGCATGGGGACGCGGCACGCACCTTTGCAGTGGGGCGCGTGTCCCCGGAAGCCGAAAGGCTCATCCGGGTCACGGAGGAGAGCTTCATGGCAGGCATGCGCGCAGCCGTGCCGGGCAACCGCATCCGCGACATCTCGGCCGCCGTGCAGCAGGTCGTTGAAAGCAGCGGATTCACCGTCGTCCGCGACTTCGTCGGGCACGGCATCGGCACGGAAATGCACGAGGAGCCGCAGATTCCGAACTACGCCGGTCGCGAGCGCGGCCCCCGGATCGTCGAGAACATGACGCTCTGCATCGAGCCCATGGTCAATGTCGGTACCTGGCGCGTCAACGTGCTCGATGACAAGTGGACGATCGTGACGGCGGACGGAAAGCTGTCGGCCCACTTCGAGAACACGCTCGCCATCACGTCGGACGGTCCGGTGATCCTGACACGGCCGTGGTAGGGGGGCATCCGGGCAAGCAAACGGCGTCGAGGAAATATTTCTGAAGAATGCATCCGGACGCTTGAAATGGATGGCGGTTTTCGATAGAATACAGTAGTTAGACTCGACGTACCATGCCATCATTTCCCTTTCCGAATGGCGGGAATGAGGCGGCGCCGAGCTTTTGCATGGGGTGTTCACGTGGATTCCGTCATTGGCAGGTTTGCTAGGTCCAAGGCCGGAAGGGACAAGGATCGTCTGTTCATCATCACCGGCATCGTCGACGAGGCGCATGTGCAGGTGGCGGACGGCGAGATCCGTCGGGTGGAACGGCCGAAGAAGAAGAAGCTGCGCCACCTCGAGATCCTGGAACAGACAAGCGCGGAGGTCGCCGGGATTCTTGCGAACCGGCGCAGGCTGCTCGATGCGGACCTGCGCAGGGTGATCCGCGCGTATGAGGCGCCGCAAGGCAGCGAACCAGAGCGACAGGAGGGCTGAACTTGGCAAAGGACACCAGCAACAAGGAAGATATCATCGAATTGGAGGGCGTCGTCCAGGAAGCGCTTCCGAACGCCATGTTCAAGGTGAAGCTGCAGAACGGCATCGAAATCCTCGCCCACATCTCCGGCAAGCTGCGCATGAATTACATCCGCATCCTGCCCGGTGACCGCGTCACCATCGAGATGTCCACCTACGACCTGACCCGCGGCCGCATCACGTGGCGTGCGAAATAAAGACCGGGAAACAGGATACCGAACACGTCATTGATGAACGGAGGGAACCCGAAATGAAAGTCAAGCCGTCTGTGAAGAAGATTTGCGAAAAGTGCAAGATCATCCGCCGCAAGGGCCGCGTGATGGTCATCTGCAGCACCCCCAAGCACAAGCAGCGCCAGGGCTGAGCCCTTTGCCGCGCCGGCTCCGGCCGGGCGGCGGACACATGCGTTCTTTCGCGTGCGGCGCCCCCGGGCGCCGCGAAGTGGAAGAAAAGGATCGGAAAGGGGCGGCTGACCGGTATTCCGGTTACCCGGAACGATCTTCACATACAGGGCCGACAGGTCCGGGAACTCCATCCGCGATGGGTCAATTGCATCGGAAACGGAGAATGAACAATACCGGAACGGGCGACAAGCCCACGCCGCACATGCGGTGACGCACATTATCGGAGGTGCACGAAATTGGCTCGTATAGCAGGTGTCGACTTGCCAAGAGAAAAGAGGGTGGAGATCGGGCTGACCTATATCTTCGGAATCGGCCGTACCCGCTCCCATGAGATCCTCGATGCCACGGGTGTCAATCCCGACACACGCGTCCGCGACCTGACCGACGAGGAAATCAGCAAGCTGCGTGACACGATCGAGAAGAACTACACCGTCGAAGGCGACCTGCGCCGCGAGACCGCACTGAACATCAAGCGGCTGATGGAAATCCGCTGCTATCGCGGTCTGCGTCACAGAATGGGTCTGCCGGTCCGCGGCCAGCGTACGAAGACGAACGCGAGAACCCGCAAGGGCCCGAGAAAGACCATAGCCAACAAGAAGAAGTAAGCGGGAGGTCGATCGTAAATGGCTGCAGCAGGCAAAGTTGTCAGAAGGTCCAGAAAGAAAAAGGAAAAGAAGAATATCGAACGTGGCGCCTGCCACATTCACTCTTCGTTCAACAATACCATCGTGACCATGACGGACACGATGGGCAACGCGCTCTCGTGGGCCAGTGCCGGTGGACTCGGCTTCCGCGGTTCCAAGAAGAGCACGCCGTTCGCCGCACAGCAGGCTGCGGAAACCGCCGCCCGGGCCGCCATGGAACATGGCCTCCGCCTGGTCTCGGTCTACGTCAAGGGTCCGGGTTCCGGACGCGAAGCGGCCATCCGCGCACTGCAGACGGCAGGTCTCGAAGTGAACCTCATCAAGGACGTCACTCCGATTCCGCACAACGGCTGCAGACCGCCCAAGAGAAGAAGAGTTTGACGGAGGTGTAGGAATCCATGGCAAGATATACAGGTGCATCATGCAAGCTCTGCCGTCGCGAGGGCCAGAAGCTGTTCCTCAAGGGCGAACGTTGCTACGGCGGCAAGTGCGCGCTTTCCAGGAGGGCCTACGCCCCCGGTCAGCACGGCCAGGCCAAGAAGAAGTTGTCCGAATATGGCGTCCAGCTGCGTGAGAAGCAGAAGGCGAAGCGTTTCTACGGCGTCCTCGAGAGCCAGTTCCGCGGCTACTTTGAAACCGCGGACAGCAAGAAGGGCATCACCGGCGAAGTGCTGCTCCAGCTGCTCGAGTCCCGCCTCGACAATGTCGTGTACCGCATGGGCTTCGGCTCCACGCGTGCGGAAGCCCGTCAGCTTGTCACGCACGGCCACTTCACCGTGAACGGCAAGCGCGTCAACATCCCTTCCTACCAGACCCGGGTCGGCGAGGCGATCGAGGTCGCCGAGGCCAGCCGCAAGTCCGTCCGTTTCAAGGAAATCCTCGACATCACCGGTTCCAAGGTTGTTCCGAAGTGGATTGAAGTCGATCAGGAGAACCTCAAGGGCAAGATCGTGGCCCTTCCCGCCCGGGAAGACATCGACCTGCCGGTGCAGGAACACCTCATCGTCGAACTCTACTCCAAGTAAGAAACCGGAACATGCGGCACGGGCGACGCTGCGCGCGTCCGCCCGCCGCCGCGGGCTGGAACCCAAGGAGGGTTGACTGATGATCGAAATTGAAAAGCCGAGGATCGAATGCGTGGAGACCTCCGGGAACAACTCCTACGGGAAGTTCGTGGTGGAACCGCTGGAACGGGGCTACGGCATCACGCTGGGCAACTCGCTCCGCCGGATTCTTCTGTCCTCGCTGCCCGGCGCCGCGGTCACGTCGATCAAGATCGACGGGGTTCTCCATGAGTTCTCCACGGTTCCCGGCGTGGTCGAAGATGTGACGGAAATCATCCTGAACATCAAGGGCCTGCGCCTGAAGCTGCACGGCGACGAGCCGAAGACCCTCTACATCGATTACGAGGGCGAAGGGGAGATCAAGGCCGGCGATATCAAGACGGACGCGGATGTGGAAATCCTCAACCCGGACATGCACATCGCGACCATCTCGGGAAGCAACCGCTTCTTCATGGAGATCGCGGTGAACCATGGCCGCGGCTATGTGTCCGCGGACAAGAACAAGACGCCCAACCAGCCGATCGGCATCATCCCGGTCGATTCCATCTACACGCCCTGCACGAAGGTCAACTATGTGGTTGACAACACCCGTGTGGGACAGGTGACAGACTACGATCGTCTGACGATCGAGGTCTGGACCGATGGCAGCATCGCGCCGGAAGAGGCGATCAGCCTGGGAGCCAAGATCCTGAGCGATCACCTCAACCTGTTCATCAACCTCAACGACAAGGCGCGTCATGCCGAGATTCTCGTCGAGAAGGGCGAACCCGCCCGCGACAAGATCCTCGAGATGACGATCGAGGAACTCGACCTGTCGGTCCGTTCCTACAACTGCCTCAAGCGCGCCGGCATCAACACGGTGGAGGACCTGACGAACAAGACCGAGGACGACATGATGAAGGTCCGCAACCTGGGCCGGAAGTCGCTTGAGGAAGTCGTGCAGAAGCTCGAGGCCATGGGCCTTTCGCTCGCGCCGACCGAGGAATGAACCACAGAACGGAATGAACGCGGCAGGACGGCTTGCGCCGGAACCGCCGACAAGGTGTCCCGTGGTCATTCCCGGGCATCATGGTTCACAAACAGCATCGCCCGGAACGCACCGGGAAGCCCGGCACAACGCCACGCGTATCTGCAGGGTAGATTGAGGGAGGGAAAACAATGCCGACACAGAGGAAGCTGGGACGGCCGACCGATCAGCGCAAAGCCATGCTGAAAGGCCTGGTCACCTCTTTGATCCAGCACGGCCGCATCGAGACCACGGAGACCCGTGCGAAGGAAGTGGCCGCGATCGCTGAAAAGCTCATCACGCTGGCTGTCAGGGAATGCGACAACTTCACGTCCAAGAGCGTCACCATCAGCGCGCCGGTCGTTGACAGCAAGGGCTACAAGTCCTACAAGACCGTGACGAGCAAGAATGGCAACAAGTATCAGGTTGTGGAACGTACCAAGAAGGAAGAGCTCCGCCAGGTGGATGCTCCGTCCCGTCTGGCCGCGCGCCGCAACATGATGAATTGGGTGTACCGCATCCATGATGCGGAAGGCAAGTCCGTCAGCCTGACCAACAAGCTGATGAACGAGATCGGCCCGAAGTTCAAGGGTGTCAAGGGTGGCTACACCCGCACCTACAAGCTCGGTGCCCGCCGTGGCGACGGCGCGCCCGTCGTCGTCCTCGAACTGACGAAGTAAGGCGCCGGAAAAGAGCAGGCTGGTCTCTTCCAAGCCAAGGCGCCGGGAAGATGCCGGAATTCCACCGGCCTGCGCATCTGTCAGACAACGGCTCGCAGGCGGAATTCTCCGCTCCGGAAGCCAAAAGACCGTAACAACCGGATGGAGAGTGTGCTTGTGCCGCTCTCCATCCTTTTTTTACGCAGCCAGCTGCACCGTTCCCGCGTCCCGGGAACGGCCGAACCCGAAACGGACGGCATGGACCCTTTTCCGGGCCGAGACTGTCCGTTTGGCGAGGAGTGACAACATGCACCACATCATCGACATGCAGCAGGCCGTCTACCGGTATCTGCCGCACAGCCCGGACGTCCCGCCTGTCACAGCCGTTGCGGGCATGACTCTGGCCATTCCGCAGGGGGCGTTCTGGGTTGTTCTGGGCAGGAACGGCTCCGGCAAGTCCACGCTGTCCCGGCTCATGAACGCCCTGCTGATCCCCAGGGAGGGAACCGTCATCGTGGACGGGTTTTCGACGCACGACGGAGAGCACCTGTGGGAGATCCGTCGTACGGTTGGGGTCGTGTTTCAAAATCCCGACAATCAGATCGTCGCGACCACGGTCGAGGAGGATGTGGCCTTCGGACCGGAGAACCTCGGCGTACCGCAGGCGGAACTCCGGACGCGTGTCGATGATGCGTTGGCCACCGTCTCCATGGACGGATATCTGGCCCACTCGCCGCACATGCTCTCCGGTGGCCAGAAGCAACGGGTTGCCATCGCCGGCATCCTCGCGATGAAGCCAAAGTGCATCGTGCTTGATGAAGCGACCTCCATGCTCGATCCGGAGGGCAGGTCCGAGGTGCTGGGCGCCATCCGGTCGCTGCATGCCGCGCACGGCATGACCGTGGTGTTGATCACGCACCACATGGAGGAGGCCGTCGGAGCCGACCACGTGCTCGTGATGCAGGCCGGCGCGCAGCTGGCTTCCGGGTCTCCCCGCGAAGTGTTCCAACAACCCGAGCTGCTGCGGGAGGCAGGGCTCGATGTGCCCCAGGTGACCGCCTTCGGTGAAGCGCTTCGAAGCCGGGGGCTGTACGACGGTGCCCTCCCGGTGACACCCGAGGATGCGGATGCGCTGATGGACAGGCTGCTTACAGACATGACCTGTCCCCCCGGGCAGGCGGGGCGGGAGGACACCGAGCCGTCTCCGGCCGGTTCCACCCCCGGTTCGCAAAGCGGTTCACCCCGTGGCGGAGCCGACACCATGGAGCGCGCCGGCGCGACTCCCGGCGGGCACATGATCGGGGCAGGACAGGCGCCCGCCGGCAAGGAAGCGCCGCTGATACGCGTCACGGACCTGCGCCATGTCTACATGCCCGGCACACTGTACGAGCGAACGGCGGTGGACGGCATATCGCTGACGATCCGCACGGGCGAGTTTCTCGGCATCATCGGCCATACTGGATCCGGCAAGTCGACCTTCGTCCAGCATCTGAACGGGCTGCTCAAGGCCACCTCCGGCTTGCTCGAGGTCGATGGCCAGCCGGTTGACGCAAAATCGCTCAAGCTGCTGCGAAGAAAGGTCGGACTGATCTTCCAGTACCCCGAGCATCAGCTGTTCGAGGAAACCGTGGAGAAGGACATCGCCTTCGGCCTGGTGCAGATGGGGCTTCCGGCGGAGGAAACGGCGCGACGTGTCGCCTGGGCGGCGCGGCAGCTGTCGATCCCTGAATCGCTGCTCCACAAATCCCCGTTCGAGCTTTCCGGCGGGCAGAAGCGCCGGGTGGCCATTGCCGGCGTTCTGGCCATGCAGCCTGCCATTCTCATTCTCGACGAACCGACCGCAGGACTGGATCCGAGCGGGAGCCGCGAGGTGTTTGGCCTGCTGACCGATCTCAACCGCAGGGAAGGCACGACGATTGTTCTCATTTCCCACAACATGGAGGACATGGCCGCCCATGCGGACCGTGTGGCCGTTCTCAGGAACGGGCGTCTCGCCCTCGAGGGCCCCCCGCGTGAGGTGTTTGCCCGTCAGGATGCGCTGCGCGGCATGCATCTGGATACGCCGGCAATCACACGGCTGTTCCATGACGCGGCGGTTCGGCATGGCCGGCCGCTGCCGACCGTGCTGACCGTCAAGGAGGCGGCCGACCTGGTCGAGGCCTGCATGAAGGGAGGTGTCGGCGCATGATCGGCAACATCACACTGGGCCAGTACATCCCCGGCAACTCCGCGATGCACCGCATGGACCCGCGATCCAAGATCTTCTGGACAGGCGTCTTCATGGTGCTGGTATTCCTGATGGAATCCTGGCCGGAGTATATCCTGCTGTCGGTGTGGACGGTGCTGCTGATCAGGATCAGCGAGGTGCCGGCCCGGCAATCGCTCAAGGGACTCAAGCCGTTGATTCTGCTGCTGGCGTTCACCACCGTGCTCAATCTGTTCCTGATTCCGGGGGATCCGCTGGTGACGCTCGGCCCGCTGACCGTGACGGTCGAGGGCATCCGCATGGCGGTCAAGATCTTCTTCCGGCTCTGCATGCTGGTGATCATCGCCTCGCTGATGACGCTGACAACGACACCGATGTCGTTGACGGACGGGCTCGAACGGCTCATGGGTCCCCTCAAGCGCCTGCACGTGCCGGTGCACGAGATCTCCATGATGATGTCGATCGCGCTGCGTTTCATTCCGACATTGCTTGAGGAAACCGAGCGCATCATGAAAGCGCAGGCATCACGTGGCGCCGAGTTCGACACGGGCAACCTCTTCCGGCGCGTCAAAAGCTTTGTGCCGGTGCTGGTGCCCTTGTTTGTCAGCGCGTTCAAGCGCGCCGACGAGTTGGCGGAGGCGATGGAGTCGCGTGGCTATCGCGGTGGCGAGGGACGCACCCGGTTGAAGGTCCTCCGGTTCACGAAGGCGGATCTTGGCGGGGCGCTTGCCTGCCTTGGCGTCATTGCCCTGTTTGTGGTGCTGCGCCTGCTCCGGTTGCCCGTCTGATGGCGTCCGGCGCCTGCTCCGGTCTGTTGGCAGCATGCGCCGCGCTTCATTCCGTTCGATTGGCAGCATGCGCCGCGCTTCATTCCGTTCGATTGGCACGCGTGCGCCGCACGGCTTTCCGGCCGGCCCGCAGCATCGGTGGCCGTACCCTGCCTGCAATGTGGAGGATGACATGTCCTTTCTGGTCGAAACCCATTTCCATACGTCCGAAACCAGCCCTTGCGGCCGCGTTCCTGCTGCCGAGGGCATACGCGCCTACCAGCGGCTCGGTTATGACGCAGTGGTGGTGACGGATCACTTTTTCACCGGATTTTTTGAAACACACGCACGCCTGCCGTGGCCGGAGCAGGTGGATCGTTATCTCGAAGGGTGGCGGCGTGCGAAAACGGCGGGTGACGCCTGCGGCGTCCGGGTGCTGCTGGGGATGGAGTATGCCTTTCCCGGCACCTATGACGACATGCTCGTCTACGGTGCGACCCCGGAGCTCCTGTACGGCAATCCGGATCTGTTCCGGCTCGGCCCCGCCGGATTCGGACGATTCGTCCAGACCCACGGGCTGCTGGTGATCCAGGCGCATCCATACCGGCCTTATATCAGCCGGGTGTATGATGAACTGGTCGAGGGGCTCGAGGTCTACAACGGAAACCCGCGGCACATGTCCGACAATGCGCGGGCGGATCGGCTGGCGCGGGCCAACGGGTGGATCGGCATATCCGGATCTGACTTCCATCAACCGGGAGACGAGGGGCGCGGCGGTATCCGGCTGCAGGCGCTGCCGGCGGACTCGGCGGATCTGGCGGCGATGCTGCGACAGCACCGGAATCCGGTGTGCATCAGGGCATGAGGTGACAACGAGAGGCGATGGAAGCGCCGTCCGCCGCATGAAAGCGGCGGGTGGCAGCCGGTATCGCCGGATGGAGATGGGACATGCAGCCGAAGATCAAGGTCGAGGTGATCAGGGACAAGAGCTTTGATCCGCACTTCCATGTGGTGGTGCACTACGAGAGCGATACGTTGAAACTCACCGGGATTCCCGTGTCGGTGGTCCGCAGGCCCCCGAAGGTCACGTTCGAATACCCGAGCGGGATACTCGAGGGGTTGCAAGAGCAGGTTCGCCGAAAGCTCGAGCTCGAGATCATGAACCGCATCCTCGAGCACATCATGCATCATGCGGACAACAAGCGTGTCAGCACGCGCGACACGCGCATGCTGCCGTGACAGGGCGCCGAGCCGTGACGGCATCGCGGGCGGAGGAAAGGACATCGGGTTCGGCGCGTCATGGCGAGTCAGCCATCCTTGCGCGCGAGTCGCTGCTCACGGCGCGCCAGTGCAAGCCTGAACTCCTCTTCCTCCTCGGGGGTCTGCGGCACGAGCGTCGGAATGGGCACCGGATGCCCGTCCTCGCCAATGGCGACAAACGTGAGATAGGCCCGGTTGGTAAAGCGCATCGTGTCGGAACGGTAGTCCTCCGCGTGCACATCCACGCGGATCTCCATCGAGGTGCGGCCGACCCAGGTGACGACGGCCTGCAGCCGGATGATCTCACCGACGTGCACGGGCTGGCGGAAGTCGACGCTGTCGATGGCCGCGGTGGCGACGATGTGGTTGCAGTGGCGTTGGGCGGCCATGGCGCCGGCGATGTCCATCCAGTGCAGCAGGCGACCCCCCAGCAGGTTGCCAAGCAGGTTCGTGTCGTTCGGCAGGACAAGTTCGGTCATCTCCACGCGGGAGTCCGCGGGTGTCTTTGTCTTCATGCTTCCTCCTGTGACGCGGCGGATGGATCGAGGAGATTCTCCAGCGGCGGGCACTCGGCGCGCAGCAGGGAGAAAAGCTCGAGGTCGTGGTAGCGGCCCCGGTGGAAGGTGGCCTCGCGCATGGTGCCCTCGTAGCGGAAGCCGCATTTCTCCGCAACCCGCCTGCTGCCGGTGTTGCCCTGCATGAGGTTGACCTGCACGCGGTTGAACGGGCGAACCGAGAACAGCCAGGCGCAAAACAGGGAGAGGGCCTCGGTCATGTAGCCGCGTCCGTAATGCCGGGCGTCGAAGAGCTCGTATCCGATCTCCACGCCGGACTGGTAATCGAGGCCCTTGAAATACAGCAGTTCGCCGATGGGCGGCGGATCGAACGGGCCGGCCGGATCGTCGGACTGGTTCGGCACGATGAGGATGCGCCCTTCCCGCTCGCCCCAGCAGCCGTTTTCAGCGTATTCACGCCGGAAGGCCGCTTCCGAGGGAAGATCGAGGTGCCACCAGGGCCCCTTGGCGTTGATGTCGGTGATGCGGCGGTAGACGGACTCCAGTTCGTCCGGACGGATGGTCCGGAGCGTGACTGTTCTTCCCCTGAGCATGCGGTTGTCTCCCTTCCGGCGGCCGACGATGCGGCTTGCGCCCGACCATTATATCATCCCGTTTGCGGGCGTGCGCACCCGCAGGGGGCTGCCGGCTCGCACGCCCGCTTTGGACCCATGACCGTCGCCGGATACATACCCGGAACGGAAGCCGGGCACACAAGGGAAATCGCCGGGCGACACCCGGAAGCAGAGGAGTAGCGATGCGGAACATCCGATTGACGCTCGAATACGATGGCGCCTCCTATCACGGGTGGCAGTGCCAAAAGAACGGGACCAGCGTTCAGGAAACGCTTGCCGGGGCGATCGCCGCCATCACGGGCGAGCGGACGCTGCCGGAAGGGGCGGGACGCACCGATGCCGGCGTGCATGCCCTGGGGCAGGTCGCCTGCTTCCGGACCGCGTCGCGCATTCCCGCGGAACGTTTTGCGGACGCGCTCAACGCGGTGCTTCCCCGAAATGTGGCCGTCACGGCGTCCGCGGAGGCGGCTGCGGGATTCCACCCGCGCAAGCATGCAACCGGCAAGCATTACCGGTACACGGTGCTGAACCGGCCGTACCGGAGCGCACTGCTGGCGGGCCGCGCATGGCATGTGCCCGCCACACTCGATCTGTCCGCGATGCGACGTGCGGCGGCAGACCTGCTCGGCACACATGACTTTCGCTCCTTCTGCGCTTCCGGGCACAGCGTGAAGACGTATGTGCGGACGATCCGGCGTGCAGAATGGACGGAGGAGCCGGATTCCGGCCTGCTGCGGTTCGACATCGAGGGAAGCGGCTTCCTGTACAACATGGTGCGGATCGTGGTCGGCACGCTGGTGGAGATCGGCCGGGGGAAACGGCCCGATACGGACATCCGGATGCTGCTGGCTGCAGGAGACCGCCGCAGGGCGGGCATCACGGCGCCGGCAGGCGGGTTGTGCATGATGGCCGTCCGGTATGAGGCGGACGAAAAAGCGGGCGGAGAACCGGCCGATGACGGAGACGGGGAGGATGCGGAATGAAAATGAACGGACGCCTGTACAAGGGCCCGAACGTGCTGCTGGATGTCACCGCCGAGGTGCCGGACAGCGAGGGCGGCTACCAGGACCGGCTCGAGCGGCTGCTTGTCGAGACCTGCCACGGACTCGGCGTGCCGGTGCCGATGTGGCTTTCAAAGAACACCCGCGAATACGTGCGCTTCCGCCGGACAACGTTCAATGCCGACCAGTTCTTCGAACGTGTGCTGTTCGAGCGCATGGAGATCCGCGTGGAGGATTGAGCGCGTGCCGGTGGCAACCCGCTGTCGGACTGACGATGCCGACGTGTTACGTCAATGATGCGACCGCAGTTCGGCAGCAACAAAAAAAGGCGTAATCGCCTTGACGCTGCCGGGGGCGTATGTTACAATTACATACTGCATTATATACCTTTGCCCGTACTGTGCCCTTTTCGCGGATTGTGCAGGATGACGAAATTTGGCGGGTCCGATGTCGTCATTATAGCATGGCCCATGAAAACCGACAATACCGGCAAAGGGGGATGCGCAGGCGTCCGCAAGGACGAGGCCGGCGTCAGTTCCCGCTCCGGCAGCCTGTCGGGCGGGGGAGGGCGGACGGTGACAAACGGATACGGATCGGGAGAATGAGAACTTGGTGATGGCGTTTGGCAGAGCAACCCACATCGGTGATCCAGGCGACATTCGTCCCGGCTGTATTTTTTTGTCTGTTCCGGACCTGTTTCCAATGGGATGCATGACAGTCTTTATGAGGTGATGTGAATGGTTCATCCAGTGCAATTGGGCCGGACTACCCGCATGAGCTACTCCAAGATCCGGGAAGTCCTCGAAATGCCCAACCTGATCGAGATCCAGAAGAACTCCTACCGTCAATTCCTCAACGATGGCCTGCGCGACGTGCTCCGCGACGTTTCCCCGATCTCGGACTACACCGGCAACCTCGTGATGGAGTTCATCGACTACTCGCTTGATCTTGAAAACATCAAGTACGACGTCGAGGAGTGCAAGGAACGGGACAGCACGTATTCCGCAGCCCTCAAGGTCAAGGTGCGCCTCATCAACAAGGAAACCGGCGAGGTGAAGGAGCAGGAGATCTTCATGGGCGACTTTCCGCTCATGACCGATCACGGCACGTTCGTCATCAACGGCGCCGAGCGCGTCATCGTCTCGCAGCTGGTTCGCTCCCCGGGCATCTACTACGTCCGCAGCAAGGACCGTTCCGGCAACAACCTGTATGCGAACACCGTCATTCCTTACCGCGGCGCATGGCTCGAGTACGAGACCGATGCCTCCGCGATCATCTACGTGCGCATCGACCGCACCCGCAAGCTGCCCATCACCCAGTTCCTGCGCGCCCTCGGCTGGGGCACGGACGCCGAGATCCTCGCGATGTTCGGCGAGGAGGAGAAGCTCCTCAACACCATCCAGAAGGACAACACCAAGAGCCGCGAGGAAGGCCTGTTCGAGGTCTACAAGCGCCTGCGTCCGGGCGAGCCGCCGACGGAGGAGAGCGCCAGCACGCTGCTGAACAACCTGTTCTTCGATCCCAAGCGCTACGACCTCTCCCATGTCGGCCGCTACAAGTTCAACAAGAAGCTTTCCATCGCGACCCGCATCCGCTGGCAGGTTGCCGGCGAGGACGTGAAGGATCCGAAGACCGGCAAGGTCCTTGTCAAGGCCGGTGACGAGATTTCCGAAGCCGTCGCCTGGAAGATCCAGAACGCGGGTGTCAATGTCGTGCACCTCGATGTCGAGGGCAAGTCCGTCAAGGTCATCGGCAACATGACAGTCGATCTGGGTGCCTTTGTCAAGTTCGATCCCAAGGAAGCGGGCATCAACGAAAAGGTCCGTTTCGACGCGTTGACCGAGCTGCTCGCCGAAGGCGCCGGCATGAAGGAGCCCGAACTCAAGGCGCTCCTGCGCGCCAACCGCGACATCCTCATGCCCAAGCACATCACCAAGGAGGACATCATCGCCTCCATGTCCTATATCCTCAACCTCGACCACGGCATCGGCCACACCGATGACATCGACCACCTGGGCAACCGCCGCCTGCGTTCGGTCGGGGAGCTCCTGCAAAACCAGTTCCGCATCGGCCTTGCCCGCATGGAGCGCGTCGTCCGCGAACGCATGACCATCCAGGACATCGACATCGCGACGCCGCAGGCCCTCATCAACATCCGTCCGGTGTCGGCCGCGATCAAGGAGTTCTTCGGATCCTCCCAGCTGTCGCAGTTCATGGACCAGACGAACCCGCTGGCCGAACTCACGCACAAGCGCCGCCTTTCGGCCCTGGGCCCCGGTGGCCTGTCCCGCGACCGCGCCTCGTTCGAGGTCCGCGACGTCCACCACTCCCACTACGGCCGCATGTGCCCCATCGAGACGCCTGAAGGTCCGAACATCGGCCTCATCGGCTCGCTGTCGACCTTCGCCCGCATCAACGAGTATGGCTTCATCGAGGCGCCGTACCGCAAGTACGACAAGGACAAGGGCATCGTCACCGACGAGGTCCGCTACATGACCGCCGACGAGGAGGACATCTACACCATCGCGGAAGCCAACGAGCCGCTCGACGAGGCGGGCCACTTCGTGCACCACCGCGTGGGCTGCCGCTACCAGGACCAGATCATCGAGGTCGACCGCGAAAAGATCGACTTCATGGACATCTCGCCCAAGATGCTCGTCTCCGTCGCGACGGCGATGATCCCGTTCCTTGAGAACGACGACGCCAACCGCGCCCTCATGGGCTCGAACATGCAGCGTCAGGCCGTGCCGCTGATCAAGCCGCAGGCGCCGATCGTCGCCACCGGCATGGAGTACCGCGCCGCAAAGGACTCGGGCACCTGCCCGGTCGCCAAGCGCGCCGGCGTGGTCGAGAAGGTCGTCGCGAACGAAATCGTGATCCGCACCGAATCCGGCCAGAAGGACACCTACCGCCTGCTCAAGTACAAGCGCTCCAACCAGGGCACCTGCATCAACCAGCGTCCGCTGGTCAAGAAGGGTGAGAAGGTCGAGGCGGGCGACATCCTTGCGGACGGCCCGTCCACCGACAACGGCGAGATCTCGCTGGGCAAGAACATCCTCATCGGGTTCATGACCTGGGAGGGCTACAACTACGAGGACGCCATCCTCATCTCCGAGGAGCTGGTGCGCGACGACGTGTATACCTCCATCCACATCGAGGAGTACGAGTCCGAATCGCGCGACACGAAGCTCGGGCCGGAGGAAATCACACGCGACATCCCGAACGTGGGCGAGGATTCGCTCAAGGACCTGGATGACCGCGGCATCATCCGCATCGGCGCCGAGGTCCGCGCCGGCGACATCCTGGTCGGCAAGGTCACCCCGAAGGGCGAAACCGAGCTGACTGCCGAGGAACGCCTGCTGCGCGCCATTTTCGGCGAGAAGGCCCGCGAGGTCCGCGACACGTCCCTGCGCATTCCGCACGGCGAGAGCGGCATCATCGTGGACGTGAAGGTGTTCACCCGCGAGAACGGCGACGACATGAGCCCCGGCGTCAACCAGCTGGTGCGTGTGTACATCGCCCAGAAGCGCAAGATCTCCGTCGGCGACAAGATGGCCGGCCGCCACGGCAACAAGGGCGTCATCTCGCGCATTCTCCCGCAGGAGGACATGCCGTTCCTGCCGGACGGCACACCGCTGCAGATCGTGCTCAACCCCCTGGGCGTTCCTTCCCGTATGAACATCGGGCAGGTGCTCGAGGTCCATCTGGGCTACGCCGCGAAGGCGCTTGGCTGGAAGATCGCCACCCCGGTCTTCGACGGCGCGAAGGAGGATGACATCATCAGCACCCTCACGCAGGCGGGCCTGCCGGCCGACGGAAAGACCGTGCTCTATGACGGACGCACGGGCGAGCCGTTCGACAGCCGTGTCACGGTCGGCTACATGTACTACCTCAAGCTCGCCCACCTGGTCGACGACAAGATCCACGCCCGCTCCACCGGCCCGTACTCCCTCGTCACGCAGCAGCCCCTCGGCGGCAAGGCGCAGTTCGGCGGCCAGCGCTTCGGCGAAATGGAAGTCTGGGCGCTCGCGGCCTACGGCGCGGCCTACTCGCTGCAGGAGGTGCTCACGGTCAAGTCCGACGACGTGGTCGGCCGTGTCAAGACGTACGAGTCCATCGTCAAGGGCGTCAACATCCCCGAGCCGGGCATTCCGGAGTCGTTCAAGGTGCTGATGAAGGAACTGCAGTCCCTCGCGCTCGATGTCAAGGTTTTCGGCGAGGCGCACGAGGAAATCGAGATCAAGGAATCGGTGGAGGACGAGCTCGACGAGCTCGACGTCAACATCGAGGGAACCGAGGACGGCGTCGTGCCCTTCTATCCGACGGAGGAGCCGGCGACGGAGCTCGTCGAGGACGATTTCGACCTCGAATCCGGTGAGGACGAAGTGGATGTGCTGGACGGCATGAGCATCCGCGACGGACTGTCGGACGACGAAGACTGAGCCGGACGCGACGAGAGAGGAAGAGGTGACGGCCCAATGTTTGAATTGAACAACTTTGATGCCATCCAGATCGGTCTGGCTTCCCCCGAGAAAATCCGCGAATGGTCCCGCGGCGAGGTCAAGAAGCCCGAGACGATCAATTATAGAACCCTCAAGCCCGAGCGCGACGGCCTGTTCTGCGAACGCATCTTTGGTCCGACCCGCGACTGGGAGTGCCATTGCGGCAAGTACAAGCGCGTGCGCTACAAGGGCATCGTCTGCGACCGCTGCGGCGTCGAGGTGACCCGCGCCAAGGTGCGCCGCGAGCGGATGGGCCACATCGAGCTGGCGGCACCCGTCTCCCACATCTGGTACTTCAAGGGCATTCCCTCCCGCATGGGCCTGCTGCTCGACATGAGTCCCCGTGCGCTCGAGAAGGTGCTGTATTTCGCCTCGTACGTGGTCATCGACCCCGGCACCACGCCGCTGTCGAAGAAGCAGATCCTCAACGAGAAGGAATACCGCGAGACCCAGGACAAGTTCGGCACGCATTTCCGTGCCGCCATGGGCGCCGAGGCCGTCAAGGAGCTGCTGGCCGAGATCAACATGGAGACCCTGTCCAAGGAGCTCCGCGACGAGGTCGAGAACACCAGCGGGCAGAAGAAGATCCGCGCCATCAAGCGCCTGGAGGTGGTGGAGGCGTTCCGCTTCTCCACGAACCGGCCCGAGTGGATGGTCCTCGACGTCGTGCCGGTCATTCCGCCGGAACTCCGTCCGATGGTGCAGCTCGACGGCGGCCGCTTCGCGACCTCCGACCTCAACGACCTGTACCGGCGGGTGATCAACCGCAACAACCGCCTGCGCAGGTTGCTCGAGCTCGG
>JAEXRM010000121.1 GCA_023440865.1 Bacillota bacterium | reverse complement strand
AAGCCTGCATCGGAAGCGTGTTCTGGCATTGACTGCCCCGTCTGCGTGTGGTATGGTGAAGCGGGCAGCCTGCGCTGCCTGTGCCGATGGACGGCACCGGACACGGAGTGGGGGAGGACTGGCCATGAGTATTTTCCGCAGACTCGGAGAAGACCTGAAGGAAGCGTTTGGCAAGACACCGTTCGTCAGCTCGCTGATGCATCTGGATGTCATCCTCATTTTCGGCGCACTTGCGTTCATGCTGGTGAACCGGCTCCTCAACCTCGGCATCGTCGGCGATTTCGTCGGCGCATTCGACTGGTACCTGTTCGTGCTGGGCCTGCTGCTCGCGTGGGCCAACGGGCACACGCAGTTCCTGTATGGCGGCCTGTTCGGATATGCGGGTTTTCTGGCGATCAGCCTGCTGGCATCGCTGCTGCAAAAGTACGGCTACTTCAGCTTCAGCACCCTTGTCAGCGCCCTCATCTACGGTGGCCTCGGCTATCTGGTGCTGTCGAAGGTCAAGGACTGACACCATGGGTCATGGTATCCGGGTGGTCCTGTTTGATCTGGGTGGCGTTTTGATCCGCCTGCGCGGGGTGCAGGTGCTGCTTGCGCACCTCGAAGGGCGCATGGATGAGCCCGAGCTCATGCGTCGGTGGCTCGCATCGCCCGCCGTGCGTGCCTTCGAATCGGGAAACAGCTCACTGGAGACATTCTGTCGCGACATGGTGGCAGAGCTCGATCTCCCGATGGAGGAAACGGCGTTCCTGGAGGTGTTCCGCACCTTCCTGGAAGGGCCGTTCCCGCTTGTGTCCCAGACGCTGCCGATGCTTGCCGGACGCATCCGCTTCGGTATCCTGTCGAACACGAGCGAACCTCACTGGCAGGAAGCCATGCGTCTGCTTCCGGCGCTGTCCTTCGCCCAGTGGCATTTCCTTTCCTTCCGCATGGGTCTTGTCAAACCCGATGCAGCGATGTTCCGCGCCGTGCTCGACCTGTTGGGCGAGCCGCCGGAGACGGTGCTGTATTTTGACGACCATCCGACAAATGTGGCGGCGGCCCGTGAACTCGGTATCCAGGCCGTCCCCGTCAACGGATTCGGAGAGGCGGTGGAGGCCATGGAGGCACTGGGAATCCTCTAGGGCGGAGGGACAATTGCGCCGTCTCCGTCCTCGGCGGCACGCGGCCGACAGGCCGTCCGCATCCCGCCCGCGGGAGTGCTCCTGCGCAAATGCCCCCCCGTATGCAACGGGGAGTGGATTCTGCTTGATCCTTCGTTTTGTCGCGCCATGCAGTCTCGGCTATGGAAGCGCAGCGGTTGCGCTGCGCTTCCTGCTCGTGGAGGGGAGAGGAAGACCATGGGGAGGAAAATTGCCTTCGTCGGCTCCGGAAGTGTCATCTTCACAAGGAATCTCGTTCGGGACATACTCACGTTCCCTGCATTTGCGGATTGTGAAATCGCGTTGATGGACATCGATCCCGTGCGGCTGGATTTGTCGCGCCAGGCGGCGGAGAAGATCGTACAGGCCGGCGGATATCCCGCGACGGTCACTGCGACCACCGACCGCGTGCGCGCCCTCGAAGGCGCCGACGGCGTGCTGACGACCATCCAGGTCGGCGGCTGGGAGGCCGTCATGAAGGATGTCGGCATTCCCAAGCAGTTCGGCATATCCATCAACATCGGCGACACGCGCGGCCCGTCGGCGATCTTCCGCTTCCTGCGCACGCTGCCGCCAATGCTTGCGATCCTGCGCGACATGGAGCGCGTCTGCCCGGATGCGACGCTGCTGAACTACACCAATCCCATGGCGATGCTGTGTCGCGCGCTGCAGGACGATACGAAGGTCGCAGTCAGCGGGCTTTGCCACAGCGTACAGGGCACCGCCGAAATGCTCGCCCGCTGGATCGGGGCCGACATGAAGGACATTGTCTACACCTGTGCCGGCATCAACTACCAGGCGCACTACCTGTCCTATCGCTGGAAGGGACGCGACGCGTATCCGCTGATTCGCGAGGCGGTCCTTGGAAGCGAGGCCATCTGGAACGAGGAGCTGGTGCGCAACGAGATGTTCCTGCAGCTGGGCTACTACGTGACGGAATCCAGCGGGCACAACTCCGAGTACAACGGCTGGTTCCGCAAACGGCCGGACCTCTACGAGCGCTACTGCATGCATGGCACCAGCTGGAACCCGGGCCAGGACATGATGGACCGGATCGCGGAGATGAAGGCCAAGGGCGAGGACTTCGGCGCCCGCCGCGAAAAGGAGTTCCGCGACTGGCTGGAGGGTCCGGTGGATCTGTCGCGTGGTCACGAATATGCGGCGTACATCTTCAACGCGATCTTCGGGGACGGCACGCTGTTCGAGTTCAACGGCAACGTCCGCAATTTCGGCTTGATCGACAACCTGCCGTCCGGTTGCTGCGTCGAGGTGCCGGTGCTCGCCAGCCCGAACGGCCTGCAGCCGATCCATGTCGGCCCGCTGCCCGCACAGCTGCAGATCCTGAACAACCTCAACGCCTCGTGCGAGGAGCTGGCCGTCGCCGGCGCGCTGGAACGCAACCCGGAGAAGATCTTCCACGCCTGCCTCTACGATCCGCTGACGACGGCCGTCTGCTCGATGGGGGAAGTCCGTGACATGGTGCGCCTGATGTTCCGAGAGCAGGCCCAATGGCTGCCCGAGTTCGCCCAACTGTGC
>JAEXRM010000009.1 GCA_023440865.1 Bacillota bacterium | reverse complement strand
CGTTCCATCAGGGCCCGGTTCGATTTCTCGATGGACGCCATCCGCTTCGTGACCTCGGCCTGCAGGTTCGCGTCGATGCGCTCGAGTTTTTTCTCGTGTGTGCTGACCAGTGTCTGCAGGCTGGCATAGGTGACACGGTACAGCGAAACGGCTCCCAGGAGCAGACCAACGCCCAGCAATCCGTGCGAGATGGCCGGGAACGGCAAGGGCAGCGGCAGATGGAACAGCAGCACCCCGAGCGCGCTCAGCAGGCTGCCGGCAAGGCGCATCTGGTCGGCGCGGCGGCCTGCGGCGAAGGCGATGGCGAGCAGGATGGCCAGCAGCCCGGCGCATGCGCCGAGCAACCAGGGGGCGAAGGCCTTCAGCAGCGAGAGCGGGAGCAGCCGCACGGCGGACAGGAAGACGACAGGCAGGAACAGCGAGACGAACTCGGCGATGTGCGCGGCGAGCGCGTTCTTCGCCGCATACTCGGCGGCGGTCGCAAGCAGCACCATCAGCAGGCCGGCTCCGTACAGCAGCAGATCGGCCTGTTCGCGCCGGACCGGTGCGTTGAGGAAAGCGAACACCGACAGGAGCAGGGGGGAGATGTACAGCAGGCCGAACAACCGCTTGGGACTGTCGGTCCGGTCCCATGTGGAGGCTGTGAACACCAGATAAGCCGGCAGCAGCGTCAGGATGAGAAAATGCAGCTGGTTGTCGAACGAGAGGAAAAACAAGAGCCCACCTCCCAGCAAGTCACGCGGGGTGCCCGCACACATCGCGGAACGGCTGCAAGCCTCGTTCCTGATTCAAGTATCGGGGTTTCGGCGCCATTCGTCAAATGGTATAATGGTTTCGCTGATGGTTCCGCCTGCGACGCGTCCGATGCGCTCCGGGCGGAATCGCGTCCGGCCGTATGCCATGGAAACCGCGCCGCCTGCGGGCCGGGTCGCAGGCGGACGAAGGGGAGGATTCATGAGCCAGCAAACCGTGCATGCCGAGTTCCTCGGCCAAAGGAACGGCATCCGTTTCCACCGCATCCGGTCGGACAAGTTCAAGACGGCCCGCACCGACCTGTTTTTCGCAAATCCGCTCACGGCGGATGCCGCACCCGCCAACGCCCTCGTCGGGCCGTTGCTGCGGCGCGGCTGCACCCCGCATCCGAACTCGCTCGCGCTCGAGCGTCGGCTCGAGGCGCTTTACGGGGCCTCCTACGACTGGCGTGTCCTCAAGAAGGGCGACACGCAGGTCGTCCATGTGGGGGTCGCCCATGTCGCAGACCGGTATGCCAGCGGCGGCGAGCCCCTGTTCGCTCAAAGCGCCGGTTTGCTGCTGGATCTGCTGCGCAGCCCCGTTTTGACCGATGGCCTGTTTCCGGACGACGTGTTCTCCCAGGAGCGGGAAAACCTTGTCGATCTCATCCGCAGCCGTGTGAACGACAAGATTCGCTATGCCGCGATGCGTTGCAACGAGACGATGTGTCATGGCGATGTGTTCGCCATCCAGGCCGAGGGAGGCGAGGCGGAGGCGCTGGCCCTGACGACGGAAACCGCCACTGCGGCCTGGCGGCGGCAGCTGCGCGAGGCCCCCGGATGGGCCTATTTTTCCGGAGAGATGCCGGATGCTGATGTGGAGCGGTTCATGGAGCGTTTCGACGCCATCGGCCGGTCGGGTGCCGCAACGGTGCCCGCCACGCGGCAGTTCGACGCGGTCCGCCCCGTGAACCGTGTCGAGGAGACCATGGACGTCAACCAGGGCAAGCTGAGCATGGGACTGGCGACCGGTGTCCCGCCGTTGTCCGCGGACTGGCCCGCCATGATGGTCTATAACGGCATCCTCGGCGGCGACCTGCACAGCAAGCTGTTCCAGAATGTGCGTGAAAAGGCGAGCCTTGCCTACTACGCGTCGAGCCAGCTTGAACGCAACAAGGGTCTGATGTACATCAACAGCGGTATCGAGGCGGAGAACCGGGAAAAGGCCGAGGCGATCATCCTCGCCCAGCTTGAGGACATGCGCCGGGGAAACATCACCCATGACGAGCATGAGGCGACGCTGCGGTCGCTCCAGACTGCCTTCAAGGCGGCGCAGGACAACCAGTTCGGCATCGTGGAGTTCCATTTTGCCCAGCACCTGCTCGGCACGGACGATACCTATGCCTCATTGGCCGACAAGGTGTCCCGGGTGACGATCGGGGATGTGGTGCGGGTGGCGCAGGGCGTCCGGCTCGATACCGTCTTTTTCCTCAAGCCGGGCGCAACGATGCCCGCGGACGGGCACCGGGACGGAGAATGACGATCGCGTCCGGGTTTTCCGATCCGGCCGACAGGAGGACACATGCTGCAAACGACTGAATATCCACGTCTGGGCGAGACCCTCCACACCTGGACCCATGCCAGCGGCATGAAGGTGTTCGTGGTGCGCAAGGAAGGCTACCAGAAGAAAACGGCGATCTTCGCCACCAGCTACGGATCGATTGACAACCGTTTCCGCAAACCGGGCGAGACGGATGAGACCGAAGTGCCCGACGGCATTGCCCATTTCTTGGAACACAAGCTCTTCGAGCAGCCCGACCAGAACGTCCTCGAGAAGTTCTCGCGGCTCGGTGCCTCGCCGAACGCATTCACAAGCTTCCATGAGACCGCCTACCACTTCACCTGCACCGACAGGTTCGATGAGAATCTGGCGCTGCTGCTCGATTTTGTCCAGCATCCGTGGCTGACGGACGAGAACGTTGAAAAGGAGAAGGGCATCATCGGCCAGGAAATCCGCATGTATGACGACGACGCCGATTGGCGGGCGTTCTTCAACCTGCTCACCTGCCTGTACGAGGTTCATCCGGTGCGGCTGGACATCGCCGGTTCCGTCGAGTCGATCGCACCCATCACGCGGGACATGCTCATGGACTGCTGGCGCACATTCTACAGTCCGTCGAACATGGCGCTCGCCGTCGTTGGCGACGTGTCGCCCGACGAGGTCGTGGCGCTGGTCGAGGCGCACATTTCCCAAAGGGAGAACAAAGGACGCATCGGCAAGGTCTATCCGGCTGAAAAACCGGGTGTGGCACGCTCGTTGCGCGAGCAGTCGCTTGCCGTGTCGATGCCGCAGTTTCTGATGGGGGTGCGCGACGATGTCCGTTGCACCGGGATGGCACTGCAGCGTCGCCGCATCGCCGTCGAGATCGCCCTCGACGCACTCGCGGGCCGCAGTTCGGTTTTGTACAACCAGCTTTACGAGGAGGGGCTCGTCAACGAATCGTTCGGAACCGATGTCACGTTCGTGCCCGCTTTCGGATTTGCCATGATGGGTGGCCAGAGCGCGGACCCCGACCGTGCCGCGGCGCGCATCGGCGAAGCGGTGACGGCCTTTGTGCGCGACGGTATCGACGGGGAAGCCTTCGACCGTGTCAAACGCGCCCATGAAGGCGTGTTCATCCGCAGCCTCAACTCATCCGACAGGCTGGCGCGCGAGCTGGTCGACAGCCACTTTGCCGATGCCGGCTTTTTGGACCTGGCCGATGCGTATGCCACACTCACGCGCGAGGAGACCAATGGCATCCTGCGCGAGGTGCTTGGCAACCCGCGCGCGCTTTCGATCATCCGCCCGCTTGAAACGGCCTGACCGTCCAATGGTCCGATCCGCCTGGCCCGCACGTCGGCTTCAGGCTGGCTGACAGGCCTCATGACACCCGCACAGGAGGAAGCGCCATGCACTTCATCGAGTTCCCGAATCTGGGCATCCATCTGAACATCGATCCGATCGCCTTCACCGTCGGCCCTTTCACGGTCCGTTGGTACGGCATCGTGATCTCGCTTGCGATCTTCTCGGCCCTGCTGCTGGCGCTGCGCCAGTCGCCCCGTTTCGGCATCCATCCCGACAGCCTGATCGACATGTTCATGTTCGCCCTGCCGGTCTCCGTCATCTTCGCACGGCTGTTCTTCGTCGTCGTCGAATGGGATGCGTTCCGGAACGACCTGCTGGGCATCTTCCGCATCTGGGAGGGTGGCATCGCGATCTACGGCGCGGTCATCGGGGCGGTGCTGACGGTGGCCGTCTTCTGCCTGGTCAGGAAATTCAGGTTCTGGGACTGGCTCGACTTCGCGGGCATATATCTGCCGATGGCGCAGGCGATCGGCCGCTGGGGCAATTTCTTCAATCAGGAGCTCTATGGCGGCAATACGGGCGACGGGTTCCCCCTCGGCATGACCGGCGACATCATCCAGGCGTGGCCCAATCCGGGCGTGGATCCGGCCCGGACCGTCCATCCGACCTTCCTGTACGAGAGTGTCTGGAATTTGCTTGTGTTCGCGATCCTCTACCGGTTCCGCGGCAAGAGCAAAAAGCGCGGGCAGGTGTTCGCGGCGTATCTGTTTTTGTACAGCATCGGCCGGTTCGGTATGGAGTTCGTCCGGACGGATGTCTTTTCGATCGGGGACACGGATGTGCGTGCCAACATGGTCGTCGCCGCCGTCATCGCCGTGATCGGACTTGTCTTTTTCCTGCTGCGCGGCCGCACGCCCGATGCGCAATGGATCCCGCTGGACATGGGGGCGCCTGTCCCCGCAGAAACGATCGGCACGGCGGATCCCTCTGCCCAGGAAGCGCCGGTTGTCGGCCAGAGCGCTTATGGTGACGTTCTGCGCACACTCGAGGAGCAAACGCAGGCGGAAGCGGCGGTCAGGGCGGAGATGGCGGCCGGTGCCGGCCATGAGACGTCGGAAAGGGGCGAAGCCGCTCGATCTTCATCGGATGCCACGCTGGCGACGGATGACGGAACGGCGGAGCGTGCGGGCGGCGTGGCGGCCGACGGCGAGGATGCGCACCCGCCGGTTTAGGCGCCCTCCCGGGCCCCG
>JAEXRM010000110.1 GCA_023440865.1 Bacillota bacterium | reverse complement strand
GATGACGGGCGCCCGGAAGGGGAGACGGGCGTGTCGCAGGGGTCGGTCGCTGCTTCCGCGGTTTCCGCGGAGGAGACAGGTGCCCGGGGCGACGAGCCGGAAAGGCAGGAGGCGGAGCGGACCGACGGGGTCAGGGAGAATGCCGCGAAGGCGGCCAAAAGCAGTCTCATCAGCGTCAACATCCACAAGCTGGATGCCCTGATGGATCTGGTCGGCGAAATCGTCATCACCGAGTCCATGGTGACCCGGTGCCCGGAGCTGGCCGGCCTGCCGCTCGATGTGTTCCACAAGTCCGCCAACCAGCTGCGCAAGCTGACGGACGAACTGCAGGACATCGTCATGTCGATCCGCATGCTGCCGATCGCGAACACCTTCCAGAAGATGCACCGCATCGTGCGCGACATGGGCAGGCGGCTGGGCAAGGAGGCGGAGCTTGTCCTGATCGGCGAGGAGACCGAGGTCGACAAGAATCTCATCGACCAGCTGGCGGATCCGCTGATGCACCTGGTCCGCAACGCCATGGACCACGGACTGGAAACCATGGAGGAGCGCGTTGCGGCCGGGAAGTCCCCGAAGGGCACCGTGACCCTGGAAGCCCGCAATGATGGCGGGGAGATCTGGATCTCCGTCCGGGATGACGGCAAGGGTCTCAACCGCGAGCGGATTCTGGCCAAGGCGCGCGAGCACGGCCTGACGACAAAGACGGATGCGGAGCTGACGGACCGGGAGATATACGGGTTCGTGATGCTGCCCGGCTTTTCCACGAAGGAGAAGGTTTCCGAGTTCTCCGGACGCGGTGTCGGCATGGATGTCGTGCGCGAGAACATCACGCGCATGGGCGGATCGGTCTCGATCGAGAGCCAGTGGGGCAGGGGAAGCAGCGTGATCATCCGCATTCCCCTGACGCTCGCCATCATCGACGGCATGCTGGTTTCCGTGGGAGAGGCCAGCTACATCATCCCGACGATGGCCATCCGGGAATCACTCCGGGCGGACGCATCGCGCACCATCCGCGATGCGAACGGCAACGAGCTGATCATGATCCGCGGAGAGGCCTATCCGATGATCCGACTCGACCGGCGCTTTGGGAACGAGGCCAGGGCGAAGCGTCTTGATGAGGGCATCCTGATCGTGATCGAGCATGAAGAGACCCGGCTGGCCCTGTTTGCGGACGAGCTGCTGGGCGAACAGCATGTGGTCGTCAAGCCGCTGCCGGCGTACTTCCGACAGGTACGGGGCATATCGGGCTGTACGATCCTCGGTGACGGCAGCATCAGCCTCATTCTCGATGTCGGCGGTGTGGACAAGTGAACAGGAACAGGAGGGAGCCATGGCGGACCTGACACAGAACCTGGAAGAATGGGAAGACACACAGAAAGGCAAGTACCTCACCTTTGTCGTCGAGGACGAGGTCTATGGCATCGAAATCCGGTATGTGACCGAGATCATCGGCATCCAGCCCATCACGAAGGTGCCCGAGTCGAGCGACTACATCCGGGGCATCATCAACCTGCGCGGCAAGATCATTCCGGTCATGGATGTCCGGCTGAAGTTCCGCAAGCCCGGCATCGCCTACAACGACCGGACCTGCATCATCGTCGTCGACATCGGCACGATCGGCATCGGCCTGATCGTCGACAACGTCGCCGAGGTGCTCGACATCCCGGACGAGCAGATTGTGCCGCCGCCGGACTCGAAGAGCGGCTTCAACAGCCGGTACATCATGGGCATCGGCAAGGTCGGCAACGACATCAAGCTCATCCTCGACTGCCGGAAACTGGTGACAAGCGAGGAGCTGGAGACGTTGGAGGACATGGCGGCCCGGACATGATGCGGGCGTCGTCGGCCGATCGCCCATGCATTGCGCGCTCAGGCCGAACAGGCACCTTACGGGGGACGAGGCATGGCATTCACCTATTTCTTCCGGGACATGCAGACCATCGAGATGATCCGGGACATCGCGCTGCCGACGCTGCGCGGCAAGGCGCGGATCGCGGTCTGGGACGCCGGCTGCGCGATGGGGCCGGAGCCGTACACGCTGGCCATCGTGCTGCGCGAGAACATGGGCAACATGCTGTTCCGCAACGTGCGCATCACGGCGACGGATCTCGACGGCAGCAGCCTGTTCGGGCCGATCATCGAGCAGGGCGTGTACCCCAGGGAACAGGTGGAGCGGATCCCGGGAAATCTTCTCGCATCCCATTTCCGGCATCTTCCCGAGCAGGATGCGTATGAAATCTCCGCGGAGCTGCGCCGGGCGGTGCAGTTCCAGCGGCATGACCTCTTGACGCTGCAGCCGCCCGGGGACGGATTCTCCCTGGTGCTGTGCAAGAACGTCCTGCTGCATTTCCAGCCGGAAGAGCGGGTGGCGGTGATCCGCATGTTCCACGACGCGCTGGCGGAAGGCGGGTATCTTGCCATGGAACAGACACAGAAGCTGCCTGAGGATTGCGCCGGCCTGTTCGAGCAGGCCGTGCCGAACGCGCAGCTGTACCGCCGCATCGGCTGACAGGCACGACGCGGCATCGCGACCGGTGTGGACACTGCCCGGCCGCATCCGCGGGCAGGGAGGATGGCATGGACCATGCAGATCATCAATCTCACCAAGGACAGTCCGGTGTACACGGCGAACGCGTGGTATGTCACCGGCACCTGGAAGGGGCTGGACGACGTGAACACGCTGGTCGATGCGGGCATGGACCCCGCCATCGTCGCGCGGATCGCCGAGGTGCCCTGCGGGCTGGGAAAGCGAAGGCTCGACCGCATCATCCTGACGCACAGCCACTCGGACCACGCGGGCCAGGCAGAAGCATTGAAGGCGGCGTACCACGCGGAAGTCCTGGCCTGGTCTACCCATCACCGGTGCGTGGATCGCTCCCTTCACGACGGGGAGCAGCTTCGGATCGGCGATGCGCTGTTTGAGACCATCCACATGCCGGGGCACAGCCAGGATTCCATCCTGCTGTATAGCCGGGAGGAAGGGGTGCTGTTCGCGGGCGACAGTCCCTTGCTGATCCGCAGTGCGGACGGCTGGTATGAACCGGCGTTCGTACGGGTGCTCGAGCGCCTGGCCCGGCTGCCGGTGGAACGGATTTACTTCGGACATGGCGAACCCTTGGCGGAGCGGTGCGGCGAGATGCTCCGGCATTCACTGGACATGGCACATTCCCATCCCGACCGGTCCACCCGGCACGGCTGCAGTGGACAACACGAACAAGGAGGCAGGACATGAAAGGTTTCCTCAACTGGAAAATCGGCACAAAGCTGCTGGCCGCATTCATCCTGACGGCTCTCATCGCGGGTGCCATGGGTGTGTTCGCGGTATTCAACATCAGGACCCTTGCGGAAACGGATGGCAAGCTCTACAAGAACATGACCGTCCCCCTATCGCAGATCGGCAAGATATCAACCGCCTTTCAACGGATCCGGGTGAACATCCGCGACATGATCCTCTCGGAGGGTGATGCGTCTGCGATGGCCGATTTCGAGTCGCGTACGACGGAGCGGTTCGACGAAATCGACACCCTGGCCGCCGAGTTCAAGAAAACCATCCTGTCCACGGAAATGACGGCGATGAACACGACCTTCGAGAAGGCGCTCGAGGAGTTCAGGAAGCAAACCCAAATCGTCATCGGCCATGTCAGGAAGGGTGAGATCGACACGGCGAACCAGCTCATGTCCGAGAAGGGAGACTCCGGCATCGCGTCGAGAGCCCTTCAGGACGCGATCACAGCCATCGTCGACGCCAAGGTGAACGATGCGGACGCGCTGGCGGCGGACAACGAACGCGACGCCGGCACGACCATCCTCGTCATGGTCGTCGTGCTCCTCGTCGTCATGGGTCTGGCCATCCTCCTGGGCATCTTCCTGTCGTCCCTCATCAGCAAGCCGCTCAACAAGGCGCTGACGATGATCCAGGAGCTGTCGAGGGGACATCTGGGCATGCGCCTGGGCATGACGACCCGCGACGAGGTCGGGCTGATGGCGCAGGCCATGGACGCGTTTGCGGACAATCTGCAGAACAGGATGGTCGGCACCATCAAGATGATTGCGGCCGGTGATCTCTCCACAGAGGTGATTCCCGTCGATGGCCAGGATGAGATATCGCCTGCCCTGGCCACCTGCATCGGCAACGTGAAACGCCTTGTCGCAGACGCCGACATGCTGGCCGTCGCGGCGGTCGAAGGCCGGCTCGACACCCGTGCGGACGCGACGAAGCACGGCGGCGAGTACCGCAAGATCGTCGAGGGCGTCAACCGTACGCTCGACTCGGTCATCGGTCCGCTCAACGTGGCCGCGGAATACGTCGACCGCATCTCCAAGGGCGACATCCCGCCGAAGATCACCGACCGGTACAACGGCGATTTCAACGAGATCAAGAACAACCTCAACCAGTGCATCGACGCCATGAACCTGCTGGTGGCCGAGATGAACAACATGTCGAACCAGCACGATCTGGGCGACATCGACGTGCGGGTCGACGAGTCCCGCTTCCAGGGCGCATACCGGACCATGGCCGCCGGTGTCAACACCATGGTGTTCGGACACATCGCCGTCAAGAAGAAGGCGATGGCTTGCATCGGCGAATTCGGCCGGGGCAACTTCGATGCGCCGCTGGAGAAATTCCCGGGCAAGAAAGCGTTCATCAACGAAACCGTCGAACAGGTCCGTGCAAATCTCAAGGCCCTGATTGCCGACGCGGACATGCTCGCGGTCGCGGCTGTCGAAGGCCGGCTCTCCACCCGGGCCGACGCGGCGAAGCACGGCGGCGATTTCCGCAAGATCGTCGAGGGCGTCAACCGCACGCTCGATGCTGTCGTGGAGCCTGTCAACGAGGCCGCCGCCGTCCTGCAGGAGATGTCCCAGGGCAATCTCCAGATCAGGGTCCGGGGCGAATACAAGGGCGACCACGCGGAAATCAAGCGGGCTCTCAATTCCACACTCGACGCGCTGTCCGACTATGTCAACGAAATCGCCTCCACGCTCTCGGAAATGGCGAACGGCAACATGGACAACCAGATCACCGGCGATTACCGTGGCGATTTCTCCGCGATCAAGGAAGCGCTGAACCTCATCCTCGAGTCGCTCAACCAGACGCTGGGCGACATCAACAGCTCGGCCGACCAGGTTGCGGCCGGCAGCCGGCAGGTTTCCGACGGCAGCCAGGCCCTCTCGCAGGGTGCCACCGAGCAGGCGGCCTCCATCGAGCAGCTGACCGCCTCCATCAACGACATCGCCAACCAGACCCGCAAGAACGCCATGAGTGCCAACGAGGCCAACGAACTGGCCGTCACCGCCTCGCAGAATGCGGGCACGGGCAACCGGCAGATGAAGGACATGCTCAAGGCGATGGAGGACATCAACGTGTCCTCGACCAACATCTCCAAGATCATCAAGGTCATCGACGAAATCGCCTTCCAGACCAACATCCTCGCGCTGAACGCCGCCGTGGAGGCGGCCCGCGCGGGCCAGCACGGCAAGGGCTTCGCCGTCGTCGCCGAGGAGGTCCGCAACCTGGCCGCCCGCAGCGCGAGCGCCGCGAAGGAAACCACCGGCATGATCGAGGGATCCATCCAGAAGGTGGAGGCCGGCACGCGCATCGCCAACGAGACGGCGGTGGCCCTCGACAAGATCGTGGTCGGCGTCACGAAGGTGGCCGACCTGGTCTCTTCGATCGCCACGGCATCCAACGACCAGGCGACCGGCATCGCCCAGATCAACCAGGGTGTCGAGCAGGTCTCCAAGGTCATCCAGACGAATTCCGCCACGGCCGAGGAGAGCGCCGCAGCCAGCGAGGAGCTCTCCAGTCAGGCTGACCTGCTCAAGGACATGGTCGGCCGGTTCCGCCTGCGCACGCACGGTGGGGTCGCCCGGCTGCCGATGGCGGAGGCGCGTCGCCGCATCGCCGCGGAGCCTTCCGAGGAGATAGCGAAGGCACCGAAGAAACGCCTGTCGGAGGGCAAACCGAAGATCTCCCTGAATGACCGTGATTTTGGCAAGTACTGAGGTGCGGGGCTGCCCCGCCCGCCGGACCTGGCAGGCACAGGAGACAACCGTGCCTTTCAGGATCCCGGACGGGGCGGCCCGGTTCCGATCCCGGCGGATATGCCGGACGGCGGACGACCGGGGTGATGCATGGAAATGAGCGATGCCGCGTTCGGGCGGCTGACGGACATGATGCGGGGCACATACGGCATCGACCTGCGACGCAAGCGCACGTTGGTCGAAGGGCGGCTTGGCCGCCTGCTCGACGAGCGGGGCTTTGCCGACATGGATGCGTATCTCGAGGCGGTCGCATCCGATGGCACCGGTCAGGAGCTGGTCGGCCTGCTGAACCGCCTGACGACGAACCACACCTACTTCATGCGGGAACCCGAGCATTTCCGCCACTTTGCCCAGCAGGTCCTGCCCCGGCTCGCCCGGGAGGTGCGCGCCGGCGACATCCGTGTCTGGAGCGCCGGCTGCTCGACAGGCCAGGAGGCGTACACGCTCTATCTGCTGATGCACGAGTTCTTCAGCCGCACGCCCGGCAGGTGGGACTACCGGGTGCTGGCGACCGACATTTCCGCCAGGGCGCTGGATGTGGCGCGGGAAGGCTGTTATGATAACGAGGGACTCGTCGACCTGCCCGCGGAGTGGCGCGCGAAGTACCTGACGGACGAGGGGGACGGCACAAGCCGGTTCAAGCAGGCGGTGCGCGAAGGGGTCATCTTCCGGCCGTTCAACCTCATGGAGGCGTCATTCCCCTTCAGAAGGCCATTCCATGTGATCTTCTGCCGCAATGTCATGATCTACTTCGAGCCGCAGACCAAGCAGCAGCTTGTCCGTCGCTTTCTGGACAACATCCACCCGGGCGGACACCTGTACATCGGGCAGACGGAGACGATCGCCCGTGAGGTGTCCGGATTCAGATACGTCATGCCGGCCGTATTCCGAAGGGAGGCGTGAACCGATGCCAAGCCGCAAGCTCAGGGTCCTTGTCGTCGACGACTCTCCGCTCGTGCGGGAGATTGTCTCGCAGGGCATTGCCGCGGATGCCGGCATGGAGGTTGTGGCGACGGCGGCCAATCCGTTCGAGGCCCGCGACCGCATCGAGGAGCTTGAGCCGGATGTGATGGCGCTCGATGTCGAGATGCCCCGCATGAACGGCATCGAGTTCCTGCGACTGCTGATGCCGCAATATCCGATGCCGGTGGTCGTGATGAGCGCGGCCGGGGGCAATGTGTTCGATGCGATGGCGGCAGGTGCCATCGATTTTGTGACCAAGCCCGATGCGCTGGGGCCCGAAGGACGCCAGGCGTTCATCGCGGAGCTCATCGTCAAGCTCAAGATCGCCTCCACCGCAAAGCTGGGTGCCCACAAGCACCGTGCGGGACCCGTCCGGCGCACCGTGCGGGGCACCGGGGCCGGGCGGGGCATCGTCGCCATCGGGGCTTCGACGGGCGGCACCGAAGCCATCCAGGCGGTGCTGTCGAGTCTCGAGGCCGATTGTCCGCCGATTGTCGTCGTCCAGCACATGCCGCCGATGTTCACCCGCATGTACGCGGAGCGGCTCAACCGGGAATGCCGGATGGAGGTGCGCGAGGCGAAGGACCATGATGCCGTTCGGGCCGGCCTTGTGCTGGTGGCGCCGGGAGACCGGCACATGCGGCTGCGTCGGTCGGGGGAGGCGTATATCGTCCGCTGCGAGGCCGGCGAGAAGGTATCGGGCCACTGCCCGTCCGTGGATGTCCTGTTCGAGTCGGTTGCCCGTGAGGCGGGGCGCGATGCGGTCGGCGCACTCCTGACGGGCATGGGGGCGGACGGTGCGCGGGGCCTGCTTGCCATGCGCAGGGCAGGCGCGCGGACGCTGGGACAGGATCAGGAAAGCTGCGTTGTCTACGGCATGCCCATGGAGGCGTGGAAGATGGGGGCCGTGGAGCGGCAGGTGCATCTGGACGACATGGCCGGTGCGATCCTGGAGGCATGCGGCGGCTAAGACACGGAAGGATACGGCGCGGGACGCGCAGGGGATGACATGACGGATCAGATGTCGACATTGCATCAACAACATATCGGCAGTCGCAACGACCGGGTGGCGGAACACATCCTCGACGCACAGGTGGCGTCGTTGCGTGACAATCCGCTGGTGCATCTGCTGCTGGACGCGACCGGCCTGATGGTCATGATCCTCAATGACCGGCGCCAGATCCTGTATGCCAGCTCCGGGATCCGCAGCATGCTGGACATGCCGCCCGAGGAGGCATTGATCGGCCTGCGGCCGGGCGATGCGGTCGGATGCATCCATGCCGGAGCGGGACGGAACGGGTGCGGCGGATCCGCCGCGTGCCGGAACTGCTCCACCTTGCGGCTCATCCTGGAGGCCATCTCGCTCAAGACCCCCACCACCGGCGACGCCTCGCTCCAGGTGTCCGGTCCGGAGGGGGAACGCACCCTGAACATGCTCGAGCATGTGGTGCCCGTGGAGCTGCTGGGCATCCGGTGCTACATCGTCTCGTTCGTCGACATCTCCGACACGCTCTACCGAAGATGGCTGGAACGGCTTTTCTTCCACGACATCGTCAACAAGATCGGCGCCCTGTCGAACTACATGCGCCTGATGCGGCAGGACCTGCCCCCGCAGTTCACCGATGAGATGGGTTTTGTGGAACAGTCCTTCCGCGAGGTGCTCGATGACATCCGCGTGCAGAAGAATCTGCTGGATGCCGAAAACGGGGAACTGCAGCCCGAATGGATGCGGCTGGATCCGGACGATCTGCTGGCCCAGCTGGTGCGCTTGTATCGTGCCAACGACCTGTCCAGGGGAAAGCGGATCGAACAGGACGACACGCGGAAATCCCCGCATGTGACAAGCGATTACCTGCTGCTGCGGCGCGTGCTGGAGAACATGATCAAGAATGCCCTGGAGGCCTCGCCCGCCGGCAGTGTCGTGCGCGTCGGCACGGATGGGCCGGAGAAGGACGCGCAGGGATGCGATTTCGTCACCATCTGGGTCTGGAACGACGCCGTGCTGGACGCACAGGCCCGCACCCACATGTTCCGGCGCAGCTGGAGCACCAAGGGCGGGGGGCGCGGTTTGGGCACCTACAGCATGAAGCTGTTCGGGGAACGGGTTCTCGGCGGCATGGTCGAATTCCGGTCTGAATCCGGAGAGGGGACGCGTTTTTGGATCAGGCTGCCGGTGTCGGATGAACGGGAAAGGGGTAAAGCATGAAAAGAATTCTGATTGCAGAGGACGACATGATCGGAAGGCGGACGATGAAACGGTTCCTGTCCGCATACGGTGAATGCGACATTGCGGTCGACGGGCTGGAGACATTGAACCTGTTCGCGGAGTCCATCCAGAACAACCAGCCGTTCGACCTGGTCTGCCTCGACATCATGATGCCGCAGCTCGACGGACTCAAGGTGCTGCGCGCCATGCGCGACATCGAGGCCCAGCGGGGCATTCCCGAGGAGAAGCGGGTCAAGGTGATCATGACGACCGCGCTCAACGACAGGAAGACCGTCATGGAGGCTTATGGGTTGGGATGTGTCGGCTATGCGTGGAAGCCGATCGACCTGGACAAGTTCGCGCAGGTGCTCCGGGAGATCGGTTTTGATGGTGCCGGAGAGTTGTCCGCCCCCTGATGCAAGTCGGGGGGAGGAAGGGATGATGATGAAACGAGCGACGTGTCCGTCGTTGCGGTGCGGATCGGCACTGCTTGCGGCGGTGATGGTCATTGCCTGTGCCGGGTGCGGCAGGCGGGTCCTCGAAGTGGGATTTGTCGCCGATTTGAGCGGCCGGGGTTCACATGTGGGCGTGAGCGCGCGCAACGGCGCGAACCTGGCCGTCCGGGAGGCGGAACGGCAGGCGGGAGGCGGACAAGCCGTCATCCGCCTGACGGTCGTGGATGACCAGGGGACACCGGAAGGCGCGGTCGAGGCGGATCGTGCCCTTGCCGCCCGTCATGTGGCGCTCGTGGTCGGTCATGCGACGAGCGGACCGGGACAGGCCGGCATTCCCGTGCTGCAGGCGGCCGGCATCCCGGTGCTGAGCCCGCTGATGAGCGCGGCCTCGCTGACCGGCCGCAGGGATGGGTTTTACCGCATCATCGATGAGAACACGGTACAGGGCAAGGTTCTGGCGAAGGCGGCGCGGGACACGTCAGTCCGGCTGGGCAGGCCGCTGCGCGCCGCCGTGCTGACCGAATCCGTCAACGCGGCCTACACCGCCGACGTGAAGGACGGATTCATCGAGGCCTGGGAGGAAGCCGGCGGAGACGTCGTGTTCGAGGCGGACTACCGCGCCGAGGGCGAGATTCCCTTTGACCGGCTGGCCGAAAGCATTGCCGGGAGCGGAGCGGACACCGTCCTGCTCGTCACGGGCGGCATGGATCTGGGGCTGCTGGTGCAGAAGGTGCATCTGCTGACCCCGGAAGCCCGGTTCTATGCGGGCATGTGGGGCATGACGGCCGATTTTGTCGCGCATGCCGGTGCCGCCGGCGAGGGCACCGTGTTTCCCTCCGTCTTTGATCCTGATTCGACCGAGGCGCGCTGGATCGCGTTTCAGAGGGCTTATCTGGACGCATATGGGGAGGAGCCCGATTTTGCGGCGGTCTACGGATATGAGGCCATGCAGGTCGCCATCGGCGCCCTTCGGGCGGCCGGAAGCGCGGACGCGGCAAGCATCGGCGACGCCCTTGTGGCTGGAGCGCCCTGGCCGGGACTGCAGTCGGACATTCCATTGGATGCGAACGGGGATTCCTCGCGCGGCTATCGGCTGATGGTCCTGGAATCGGGGCGGTTCACCCCCTGGGTGTCGCATGAGTAGACATGGTTCCCCGCTGGCGGGCAGGCACGAACAAAAGCAGGAACGGATCCCCCTCCTGCGGAAAAAGCCCATCGGCATCCAACGGTATATCATCGAACGGATGCTGGTCCTGATCGTGTTTTTCTTCCTCATTGGCTCCCTGCTGATCGTGTTGCGCGTGCAGCCGGACCTTGTGGAGAAGGCGCGCAGCCGGAACGCCTGGATTGCGGATTTCGCATCCCAGACGGTCCAGGCGGAGGTCACACGCTCGGCCGACCTGCTGATGGGGCTTGGGGCAGCCATTTCCATACATGCGGATCTGGAGCGGGATGACGCGTTTGTCACGGGCGCCCTGGACAATGCGGTGGCCGCCTCCCAACTGATGATTTCGGCCACCGTGCTGCATGCCGACGGAACGGTCGCGTACGCCGACTCCACGAAGCGTGCATGGCTCGGCATGGACATGACGCGCATGCCCTGGTATCCGGCCGTTCCCGGACGTGATGCCGTCACCTGGTCTCCCGTCTATCTATCCGCCAGCACCGGAGAGGCGGCGGTATCCTGCCTGTATGCCCTGAACGGATGGCTGCTGCAGGCGGAGCTCGATTTGCGGGCTCTGAACTCGTTGGTCAAGGAAATGGACATGCCGACGGGCATGCACATCGACATCCTTGACGAGGCAAACCGGATGATCGTCGGCCACAGCATGGACGATGTGCTTCAACGGGTGACCATGGGCCATCTGCCGGTGGAAGGGTTCAGCCGGGAGCGTGGCGGTTATGCGTTCTCGCATGACGGCACGGGTTACCTGGCGGAGTATGAGCGCCTTGACAATCCCCCCTGGGTTGTCATGGTGATTGCGGAGCGTGACAGCGTGCTGGACATGTCCAGAAGAATCCTGGTGGGAATCGGCGGCTTGTTTGTGCTGCTGGTGCTCTCCGTCATGGCGATGACGTGGCGGACGCACCGCATCTGGGTCACCGCCTATGGAAACGTCCGTCAGGATCTGCACCGGATGGTCGAGCGGATCGACCGGGGGGAGGCATCCGGCCGGGACGCCCAGGTCATCGGCGTGCGTTTCAACAACTTCGACGGCTTGATGCGGGACTTCTACCAGATGGCGGAGTCCCTGCGGCTGGCCGAGGAGGAAGCCCGCCAGAAGGCGGAGGAGGCGGAGCGCTCGGATCAGGCGAAGAGCCGGTTCATCCGCAGCATGAGCCGTGAGTTCAAGAATCCGCTGGGCGGCGTGCTGGGGGCAACCGACCTGCTGCTGTTCCGCGAAGCCGATCCGGAAAAACGCGAATGCCTTCGCATGCTGCGCGGCAGTGCCGAGGTGCTGCAGCGCATGACCAGCGATGTGCTCGCGGTGGCGGAGCTCGACGCCGGCACCTATCAAATCGCGGACAAGCCGATGCGTGTGCAGGCGATCCTGGAGGAAACCGTCCGCGCGTTCTCCGATGCGGCCATGCGCAAGGGCCTGGATCTGAGCATGCGCTGGGACCGGCTCATCCCGCCGGTGCTGCGGGGAGATGAAATCCGCATCCGGCAGATTCTCAACCAGCTGACGGACAATGCCATCCGCTTCACGCGGGAAGGCGTGGTCCGATTGTCCGCCCGCTTTATCGACATGTCCGCCGACAGGGCGGTCATCCAGTTCCAGGTGACGGACACCGGAGCAGGCATCACGCCGGAGCGACAGGAACACCTGTTCGAGGACTTCTATGCAGCACAGCACCCGCCGCAACCAGGCGCGCCGACGGGAGCGGGCCTTGGCCTGCCGCTCGTGAGGCGGCTGCTCGACGCGCTTGGCGGAACGATGGAGGTCGAAAGCAAGCCGGATCATGGCAGCACGTTCCGTTTCTCCCTGACGCTGCTCGTGGAGGAGGCATATCATGAATGAATGGGGGACCGGGCATCCAACCGACGCACCTCCCGTACTGCCCGCGTGGCTGCGGGAAGAAACACAGGCAGGCCCCGATGCGGTCAAGGAAAGGTTTCTCGCCAACATCAGCCATGAGATGCGTACCCCCCTCAACGGCATTCTCGGCAGTGTGCGGCTGCTCGAGATGATGCCGCACGACCCCGGACAGACGGAGCTGTTCGAGTCGATCCACGACTCGGCCCGCCGCCTGATCCATCTGGTGGAGAACGTGCTGCTTCATACAGAGATCGAGGCCGGCCGCCATGAGGCCGTGTCTGAACTGTTTTCTCCCGCCCTGTTCCTCAGGGACCTGCTGGATGCGTACCGCGGCCGGGTGAACGACGGGGAGCGGGTGACTCTCCGGTTGGAGGGCGAGGAGCAGCTGCCGGCCCAGGTGCTGGGTGATCGCAGGAATCTGGCGCTGCTGCTCCAGCAGCTCATTGACAATGCCATCCGGCACACGCCGCGCGGCGAGATCGTCCTGAAGGCTTCCCTGGTTGCGCAGGGCGGTCGGTGCAGGGATGAGGAGGCCGCTTCAGGCTGTTCCGGGAGAGCGGCGGCAGGCACGACGGCCGTTGACGCCCGCGGGCAGGCCCCTGCGCCTCTTTCCGATCCGGGAGAGCGCCGCCCGTCCGGGAAACCGGCATTGCAGGTGCAGGTCCGGGATACGGGGACGGGCATCGATCCCGAGGTTGTTCCCGATCTGTTCAACGCCTTCCGGCTGGTGGACGATTCCTTTACCCGGCGATACCAGGGCGCAGGCCTCGGGCTGCTGATCTGCCGGAAACTCGCCCGGCTGATGGGCGGGCAGGTGGATGTATGCAGCACGAAAGGGGAAGGAAGCTGTTTCTCGGTGCAGGTGCCTGTGGAGACGGACACGGCACCGAAGCAGGCTCCCGCATCCAGGGAGGTGCTTGTCGTCGAGGACGATCTCACCAGCCGTACCCTCATGGGCATGTTCTGCGCGCTGTTCGGCCTGCATGCGAGCCTTGCGGCATCCGCGCCCGAAGCGCTGAACCTGCACGGCAGCCAATCATTCCGGCTGATCCTGACCGACATCCAGATGCCGGGCATGAGCGGCGTGGAGCTCCTCGGGCAGATCAGGGAGCATGAGCGGGGAACGGGACGCCATACGGTGGTGATCGCCGTAACGGCCTATGCGATGGACGGAGACCGGGAACGAATGCTGCAGGCAGGCTTTGACGACTATCTGGAAAAGCCGGTCGACCTGAACATGTTCGAGCGGATCATCCGCCGGTGGATGGCATCGCAGGAGGACATATGAAACGGAATGCCTACGAAATCCTCCAGATAAGGCCCGAGGCCGAGCAGGAGGTGGTGGACGCCGTCTATCGGCGCCTGTGCCGCAAGTATCACCCGGATGTCAATGCCGACCAGGAGGCCGTCCGCCGCATGCACCAGATCACGGAGGCCTATTCGGTGCTCGGGGATCCGGAAAAGCGGCGGCAGTATGACACCCAGCTGCAGCGGAGCGCCCGCGCGCTGCCATCCGGACGGGAGACGGGCGCATCCGGGGAACGCACGCCGGAAACCCTGATGACCCTGTATTTCGGGCATTTGCGCGACCGGGAATGGCACAAGGCATACCGGATGCTGACCGCCGAAGACCGCCAGCGCATCAACCTGGCGGACTTCATCGACTGGCAGGAGGCGGTGGGGGCGCTGTACGCCATCGGCGACGTCCGCGTCTCCGTGTTCCGCACGCACCGGGACGCAGCCGGACCGGTTGCCATCGAGCTGCTGGCCGAAGGCATCGAAATCGACCTGAGGCAGGATGAGGCGCGTGCCTTTTCCACCATCAAGACGATGCGTCGGGAGGGGGAAGTCTGGCATGTGTGGCTGGGTCACGAGGACGTGCGGGGGTTGGCCGACCGGTTCAAGCTTCTGGCCGGCACACGGCATCCGCGCATCGTCGGATGGGACGCCCTGCTTGCGCTGGTCGGGGAGGAGGCGTACCGAACCCGGCGATTCGGCCATCCATTGTCATTGGTTGCCTTCATGCCCATGTTGCCGGGCGGGGAGGACGAAGCGTTGTGGCGCGACCGCTCGCTGCGCTGGATGGCGGTCGCATCGGACCGTTTGCGCCGCTCCGACAGGCTTTGCTGGCTCGAGGAGGGGTGCGGTGTGCTGCTGCTGCCGGACACCACATTGCGCCAGGCGCACGCGGCGGCCAGAAAGTGGGAGAAGGCCCTGTTGGAGACCGCACTCGAGGAGGTGGACGCGTTGCCTGTCGCATGGTGCGCGTCGGACTACACCGGGCTGTCGGTGCCGGATTGGCTGGAACAGCTTCTGCAGCGGTTGCGGCAGAAACAGGTGCAAATGGCGGGAAAAGCGGCCGCCAACGGGTGAACCGGTCAACCGTCCCGGCCGGGGATCGGCTTCCCGGGCTTCATGATGCTTCGACCGGGGGTCGGCTTCCCGGGCTTCATGCGGCTTCGGCCGGGTCGAGGCGCACGGTGAAGGTGAAGGCGGAACCGACTCCCGGACGGCTCCGTACGGTCAGCTCGCCCCCCATGTCCCGCACAAGGCGACGGCACAGTGTGAGTCCCAGGCCTGTTCCCCCGTGCCGTCGCGTGACGCTCGGGTCCGCTTGGGAGAACGGCTCGAAGATTTGCCCCAGCAGGGAGGGCTCGATGCCGATGCCCGTGTCACGGACCGTGACGCGCACATCGTACCGGCCACCCTCGACCGGGCTGGCTTCGCACGACACACGGATTTCCCCGAGATCCGTGAATTTGACCGCATTGTCGACCAGATTGCCGATGACCTGGCGCAGCCGAAGCGGATCGCCGACTACCGTCCGGGGCAGGTTGTCGGCGTACCGGACCGTCAGCCTGATCCCCTTCTCCTCCATGCGGGCCAGATGGGGGGCCGCTCCCGCTTCGATCGTCTGGCGCAAATCAAAGGGAACATGTTCATAGACCATGCGGTCCGACTCCAGCTTGGAGTAGTCCAGCACCCGGTTGAGTACGGACAGCAGCAGCTCGGTGGAAGTGCGGATGTGGCCGACGCAGGCGCGCTGTCCCTCCGCCAGCGGTTCGCGCTCGAGCAGCTGCGTGAATCCCAGGATGCCGTTGATGGGCGTGCGGATCTCATGGCTCATGTTCGCCAGGAACAGGCTTTTTGCCTGGTTGGCCTCCTGCGCCTTGTCAAGCGCCTCCTCCAGTTCGGTGTGCATGCGGGCGAGCTGTTGCTCGACCATGCGGCGGGATGTGATGTCATGCACGATCGAGTAGAGCACCTCGCGCCCGCCCCAGTTGATGGGTCCGCTGTACACCTCGACATGGCGCTCTTCGCCGCTGGCTGTCCGGTGACGGAACAGGAAGTGGTTCCGCTTCATGAGGCTCGCCTGATGCATTTCGAATGCCAGCTCCTCATGCGAGAGCAGGTTGATCTCCCCGATGCGCATGGCGCACATCGCTTCGCGCGACCAACCGTAGAACTCGGCGGCGGCGGCATTGATGTCCAGGATGTTGCCGTTTTTCGGATCAATGATCATCATGGCGGCATGGTTGTTCTCGTACAGGCTGCGGTAGCGGCTTTCCATCTCCACCACCTGCATCAGGGACTCGTTTCGCTCCTTCTGGCGGAGCAGCAGGATGGAGAGCAGCAGTGACGCCGGCGGATACACCACCAGCACCGCCGCCGCGATCCGGGGAACGGTCTGCGGGCCGCTGCCATCCAGGACAAGGAACCACTGGCATGCCAGCATCATCGCATGGACCGACAGGCCCAGTCCGAGCAGGCTGGGCCCCCTGCCCAGGCGACCGGCCGGGTGGGGCGGCCATTTCCACCAGCGCATCCCAAGCAGCAGGCTGCCTGCGATGGTCGCGATGCCCGCCACCACGCCGGGCCCGCCCAGGTACAACCGGTACAGGGTGGTCATGACGGCCGAAATGGTGCCGCTGACCGGACCGAAGACGAGTGCCGTCACGCTGACGAGGATGGAGCGCGTGTCATAGAAAAGGCCGGGCCGCAGCTCGAAGGGGACGGACATGATGATGATGCCGATCGTGCCCGCAAGGAGGCCCGAAAACACGGAGCGGACCTTCTCCTTTCGGGGGAGGAGCATGTACCCTGTTTCGTACACCAGTCCGAGCGCAAGCAGCAAACCTGCGTTACCGGCAAGCGCATTCAGGGGATGGAAATCCATGGGCGCCTCGCTTTCGTCATGGAAGATCGGTGCGGGTGTGCTTTACCGCCACCTTACCCATTTCACCCCCTGCCGACACGGCCCGTCAAGACCCAGCGCGCACATCCAGCACCGTGCGTCGATGTTTCGGCCGCTTTGCCTGAGGCGGTTGCGCCGCCGCATCGTGGGTAAGTAGCAACCGTGGAGGCGATTGCATGGCATCACATCTGAGCGTGTTGTTTCCGGTGCTGCAGGAGCTGGAGCTGGCGTTTTCGCAGCTCTACGGCGAGGTGGCCATCATCGAGGGGGAGCATGACCCGCGCCTGCGTTCGGCGGCCATGGTGCTCAGCCGGCAGGAGCGGGAGCATGCCAGGGCATATGGTGACCGGCTTGCGGCACTTCACGCACAGGGGGATCCCCTGGTTCCGTCCGACCGGCTTGAGGCCGCGCGCGGATTGCTCAGCGCCTTTCGCCGGGAGATCCGCTTCCGCCCAGTCGGGAATGTCGACCTGCTGGTGGAGGTGGCCGTGCGGTACGAGCGGAACAATGCAGCCCTGCTGATCCGCCTGGCCGGCGAGATCGGCCAGGATGCCTCGCCGGAGGCGGTCTCGCTGCTGCTGGAACTTGCCGCCGTCGAGAAGGAGCATGCCGCGGTGCTGCAGTCATTCCGGGCGGAAAGGGCCGCGGCGGTGGACTGAGGGTGTCCGGGCACACCATGGGACACGGACGGCAGATCCTGCGGCCGGGCTGCCTGCCGGACGTTCCGCGCGGGACGCCCGCAGGCGCTTCCACCCGTTCCGTTCGTCAGTCCTGGGGATGCGCGTGGATCCAGTCTATGTACTTCCTGTCCGCGGTCATCATGTGTCCCAGCATGACATCGTCCACCATGAAGGAGAAGAGGGCGGTTCCGGTGACTTCTCCCCTGTTGAAGATCGATTGCAGGTGGGCGGCCTTGTTGGCCAGTTCCCGGTGGATGCGCTCGTGCGTTCCGGTATCCGGATAACCGGTCATAGCGAGCATGCGCTCCTCATATTGGAAATGCGCCAGAATGTGGACGATCAGTTGGTTGAACTGCGTGGCAAGGCGTTCTCGGCCCGGCGAGGACAAGGTGATCCGGATGAGGCTGTTTGCCGCCGCGATGAGATCCCGGTGCTGCCTGTCGATCTCGGCATGGCCCGTGTCCCAGTCGCTCCGCCACTCCATCCCGATGGCGGGCAATGCGTTCTCCTCGGAGTCCCGGATTGCCATCACGCGGTTGCGCCCCGATTCCTTCGCCTTGTACAACCCCTCGTCGGCCCGCCTGTACCAGCGCTTGAACGACTCACCGCGCGTGTGCGCCGAGACGCCGAGGCTGGCCGTGATCTTCCCGGCTTTGGGGTGCTCCGCCGCTTCCACGGCCGCGCGGATTTTTTCCGCGACAATGACCGCCGCATCGAGCGGCGTCTGCGGCATCAATACCAGAAATTCCTCGCCGCCGAACCTCACCACGACATCCGAACGGCGGACGGTTTCCTGCATGAGGCGGGCTGTCTGCTGCAGCACCTCGTCCCCCACCGGATGTCCCCACGAGTCATTGATGCGCTTGAACCTGTCCAAATCAAGGATGGCCAGGGAGAGCGGCGTGTCATGACGATCCGCCTGCTCGGTCTCCTCCTCGATGCGGACATCGAAGTAGTGCCGGTTGAACAGGCCGGTGAGCTCGTCGGTCATCGAGAGCGTTTCGAGCTGCGTCACCTTGTGCTGCAGCCGTGCGGTCTGATCCTTGAGGAAGCGTTCGAGTTCGCGAAATGCTGTGATGTCGCGCGCGGAGGCGAAAACCTGATCGTCGCGGGCCTGCATGTGCCATTCGATGTCGCGCCAGCTGCCGTCGCGGTGTCGGCAGCGGTTCACGAAGCCGACCGCCGGCGGACCTGTGCGGATGGCTTCCAGCTGCATCCGCGTCGTCTCCGCATCTCCTTCATGGACCATTGCCACAAGCGGTTTCCCCGCCATCTCGGTGGTCGTGTATCCCATGGAGACACTGAAGGCGCGGTTCGTCCGCAGGAAGCGGAACTGCCGGTCGAGGACGCAGAACATGTCGATGTTGAGGGTGAAGAACGCCTCGATCTCCTGCCCCCTCATGGTTTCGGCGGTGGTGTCGTGAAAGGCCGCCCCCATCATGCCGTGTCCTGCCGGGAAGACCGTGGCACGCATCCAGAGCGGACGGCCGGGCCACTTGAACGCGATGGTGCCACATCCCGGAGCTTCTGATGCCTGCCGGACAGCCCGCAACCATTCGTCCCGCGAGATGCCTGCATTGTCCGACTCATCGCGCGCGAACACGTCGCAAACCTGCTTGCCGGAGAGGGTGGTCGTATCGGCGCCGACCAGCGCCTCAAAGACGGGATTCGCGGCCACGAGAATCCACCGGTCCTTGTCATCGGCGGACTGGCGGAACAGGGCGTATGCCTCCGGCGCATGGCGGAAGAACTCATTGAGGCGTGTCGTTCGCATGGGATGCCCCCTTTGCGGGAACCTTCGCGGAGCCCGACATGAGATATGTTCCCTGTTTTCGTTGATGTATCGCTTTTTCGTTCGCCTGCGGCCATGCTTGACCTGGTGCGGGCGTACCGTGCCGGGTCAGCCGCTTCTTTTCGTTGCCATGTGGATTTTCAGGGTGTCGGCCGGCATGCTGTTCGAGAGGCGGGCAAGACATACGCGCGGTCAACCGGGACAATGACGAAGGGGCGCCTGCATGGCGGAGGAGGATCGCATGAGCGTGATCATGTTGTTGTTTGGTGCCGTGTTCGCCTTTCTGCCTCTGGGCATCATCGGTCTTGTCGTTTTTCTGGTGGCGCGCGGCGTGCGCGACGCCCGCGCACGATCGGCCGGCCAATCCGGGCAGCCGGCGGTGTTCTCGGTGCCGGCCCGCATACTCGCGCGCCGTGCCGGCGCGCGGCAGGAGGCCGGAATGCGGCCTGCGGCACCGGCATGGCATGTTGCCACATTCGAGTTCCAGAACGGCGAACGGCTGGAGTTGCCGGTCAGCGGAGCCGACTTCGATCTGCTGGTGGAGGGTGATTATGGCACGCTGACCTTCGCCGGGAGGAAGTATCTGGGTTTTGTGCGCGACCTGCAGACACCGGGGATGGACGGGATGGGAACGGACGAGATGGGTACGGGCAGGGGCGCATCGGGACAGGACTTCGGGAGAACAGGCATGTGCGGGCAGGCGCCCCAGGCGCAGCCGTCGCCTTCCCCGGCGGAAAATCGGGTGATGACCATGCCGCCGGAGGCATGATGCGCCCCGACACGCGAAAGATCCGCACATGCGGCGCTTCCGGCCGGATGATGCGGATTGGGAATCAAACGACAATGGATGCGGTGGATATGGAAGGAGAGACGCATGCTGCTTGAGAGGAACACCAAGCTGGTGATGATTGGCGATTCCGTCACCGACTGCGGACGCGCGCGCCCGGTTGGGGAAGGCCTGTTCGGTGCCGTGGGCACAGGGTATGTCGGATACGTGAACGCGTTGCTCGACGCAACGTATCCCGAACGGCACATCCGTGTCGTGAACATGGGTTCGAGCGGGAATACGGTGCTCGATCTCGCAGCCCGTTGGCAGACGGATGTCGTCGACCTCAGGCCGGACTGGCTTTCGGTCATGATCGGCATCAATGATGTCTGGCGACAGTTCGACAGCCCGCTGCAGACGGAAATCCATGTCTCTCCCGATGCATACGCACGCACGCTCGAACAGCTGGTCAACGTCTCGAAACCGCTGATGAAGGGGATCGTGCTGATGACGCCCTACTACATGGAGCCCAACCTGGCCGATCCGATGCGTGCCCGCATGGACGAGTACGGCGCGCTGGTGCGAGCGATCGCGGCAAGCGGGGGGACCCTGTTCGTCGACACACAAGCTGCGTTTGACGCCTACTTCCGCGCGTATCATCCGAACAATGTCGCCTGGGACCGCGTGCATCCAAACCACCTGGGGCACATGGTGATCGCCCGGGCGTTCCTCGATGCGGTCGGGTATGCCTGGGAACCGGAGCGCGACTGACAGCGCGGCATGGAAGGGGGGAGGCGGTTCGGGTGAACGTCTCCCTTTTTGCGTCATGAGGCTGCATGGCGCCACGACTGTATCCTTTACGGCGCGCTTGCCTGCTTGCGCGGATCGGTGGCCGCGCGCAACGCCGCCCAGTCGTCCGCGTGCATCAGGCCCAGGCGCCACAGCGCAACGCCGGCAACGCCCTTGCGCTTGGCGATGCCCAGCTTCGTCACGAGGCTTTCCGCCGACTCGCTGGCAAGCGAGATGCCGAGCAGCAGCTTTTCCGCAGGCACGGCGGCAAGCGCCAGATCGATGGCGTCGGCAACCTTCGCGACCGGCTCCGGGCGAACGCCATAGTCGTATGCCATGATGGCGATGCGGTCCGCAAGGGTGCCGACGGCCGCGTAATCGTATCCGCGATAGGCACCGTTGAGCGGATGCAGCGTGAGGGTGAGCGTCTTGCCCTGGCTGTGCAGCCGCTCCGCAACGCGGGCGACAAAGGCGGTGTAGGTGTTGCGGACCGCCACCAGCGCAGCGCCCGTGTCCGTCATGCCAAGCCCCTCCAGGTCGAGGTTGACGCCGCCGTAATCTGCCGCTGCCGCGGCGATGGCCGCCGCCGCGGCATCCTGTGCCGTGGTGTCCGCCATCAGACGCGTCAGGCCGCCGGTCTTGTCGGACATCCAGACGGTCATCTCCGTCCCCAGCCTCATGGCTGCGGCGCCAGCCAGCGCCTGCTCCCAGCCGGAGGGCTTCTTCCAGCCCTGCGTGCCGGTCGTGGTCAGTGCACCGGTTTCAGTCAGCTCATGCCAGCCGAAGGAAACCGTGTCGACCGCGTCGGTCCCGCCGGTGGATACGACCGGGTAGGCCGCGCCGAAGAGGCTGGCCCAATTGGCGTCCATGGCATACCAAGCGTGGATCTCCATGGATTTCGGTGCCGAACGCACCTCGGCGGTGCGGACCGGCGCGTCGTACCAGACATCGCAGCCGAAGGTTTCGGCGAAGAACCGCAAGGGGATGAGCGTCCGGTTGTTCTCGATGACGGGCGCCGCGTCAAGCGGAACGGGTGCCCCGTTGACTGTGGCGGTCGGGTTGTCGATGGTGAGCAGGACGGTTTTTCCCTCACCCTGCGCACGTACCGTGCGGGTCTCCTTCACCCATTCCACCGCGATGCCCAGGCTTTCGGCGATGGCGCGGAATGGCACAAGCAGCCGGTCGTTCCGGTTGACAGGCGCACTGTCGAAAGGAACGACGGCGTTGTCGACCTCGATGACATACGGTGGCACGCCGGACTGTACGGGCGAGGCGGAAGCGGACGGTGCGGCGGAGGAAGCGGACGGTGCGGCGGAGGATGACGCGGCGCCGGTGCCGGCAGCGAAAACGGGAACGGATTGTCCGAACAGCGAAACGGCAGCCAGACAGGACGCCAGTGCCGCGGCGCATGTCCGTCGGCGGGTGGCGGTCTGCCCGGCTGTCCGCCGGAACGCGAAGAGGAGATTGCACGGTTGCGGTTTCATGATGTTCCTCCGTTTCGGTCCGCCGAGGAGACCGGCGGCGTCACGACACGGAGCGGGGTGTCATGATCCGTCAATGGGTTCCCTCGGCGGGTTGATGGCACTTGACCAGCACATGGCGCAGGATCTTGATCATGGCGTCCATGTCGTTCCGGTCGACGATGAGGGGCGGCATCAGCCGGATGGAGGCCGGCTGGGGCGAATTGAGCAGCAGGCCTTTCGCCATCGCATATTGTACCACGCAGGCGCCGGTGTTGTCCGGCAGGTCGAAGGCAACAAGGAGGCCCTTGCCACGGACGTTGCTGATGTACGGCTTTCCATTGGGGGCCTTGCCGAGCTCCTTGCCCAGGGCGCAGAGCAGCTCTTGCAGGTAATCGCCCATGACGCGGGCGTTCTCGATCCAGCCGCCGTTGACCACCTCGGTCACGACCGCTTCGCCGACCGCCATGCCCAGCGGCTGCGCGCAATAGCTGCCGCCCTGGTCGCCGGGTTCGAAGATGTCGAGCGCCTCGGTCGTGAGCATGGCCGAGATGGGATAACCGCCTCCGATGCCCTTGGCCAGGGTGAGGATGTCGGGCCGCACCCCGCTGTGCTCGAAGGCGAACAGCTTGCCGGTGCGGCCGATGCCGGTCTGGATTTCGTCGAGGATCAGCAGGATGCCCTCCTGGTCGCACAGGGCGCGCAATCCGGCAAGGTACTCGTCCGTCGCGGGGTATACGCCGCCCTCGCCCTGCACGGGTTCAAGCATGATCGCACAGGTCCTGGGCGTGATCGCCGCCCTGACCGCGTCAAGGTCGTTGAAGGGGACATGGACGAAGCCGGGCACCTTGGGTGCGAACAACGGTTCCCAGTACTTCTTTCCGGTGGCCGACATCATGGCCAGCGTGCGGCCGTGGAAGCTGTTGAGGGTGGTGATGATCTCGTAGGCGCCTTCCTTTTTCAATGCGCCGTACTTGCGTGCCAGCTTCACGGCACTTTCGTTCGCTTCGGCGCCGGATGAGGCGAAGAAGACCTTGTCGAAGCCCGAAAGCTTCGTCAGCAGGTCGGCGAAGGACAGCATCGGCACATTGTAGAAGGCGGGACTCGCGTTGATGAGGGTGTCGGCCTGTTTGTCGAGCGCCGCCCGGATCACGGGCGGACAGTGTCCCAGGCTCGTGACGGCCCAACCGCCGATGTAATCGAGGTATTTTCGTCCCTCCGTATCCCACAGATACATGCCGTGGCCCTTTTCCATGACGATGTCGGGACGTTTTGCCGTAAACAGGATCGATGTCGTGCCGTTCATGCTGTACCTCCCGGTGTGCGGATGGGATGGTCGGCCGGACGGAAGCCGCAATGCCGACGGAGACACTCCCTCGTGCCGGCGGAAGAGCAGGGGTGAGGTCCGCCATGCGGGAGATGTGAATAAATATACAACATAAGGCATAAAAATGCAAACAGGCATTCGGCAGAAACGCCTGCGCGATGCACGGGAACCTCCCGTTCAAACGTAGACATGGTACAGACGTTTGCACAGCTGACTCCCGGCCAGGAGCGCAGCGGGCGATTCCCGGCTCTCCGAGGCCGCGGACTCGCTTGAGAAGGGGCGTGCCGCATGGTAAGCTGTATTGGGGCAAGGCAGGAAGAAACGTGCGTGCCGCGTCGGTGATGCGGCGGCCGGATTGCCGCCAGAAAAGCGATCCTGCCACATGGGGCGGGGCAAAGAGGAAACCGCCGCCCGACGACGGTGGCCGGCAACGGCGTGAAGGCACGCAAGAAGAGGAAGACATGGGGCAATACCGAATCGGCAGGCAGAAGCACATCGCGCTGATCGCGCACGACAACCGCAAGCCCGACCTCATCCGCTGGGTGGAGGAAAACCGGGAGGTCCTGGCACGCCATTTTCTCTGCGGCACGGGTACCACATCCCGGCTCATCGCCGAGAAGTGCGCCCTCCCCGTGCGGGCGTTCAAATCGGGCCCGCTCGGCGGCGACCAGCAGCTCGGCGCGCGCATTGTCGACGGCAGGGTCGATTTCATGATCTTCTTCTGGGACCCGATGGCTTCCCAGCCGCACGATCCCGATGTGAAGGCGCTGCTGCGCATCGCCGTGCTGTATGACATTCCGGTCGCCATGAACCGTTCCACGGCGGATTTCCTGCTGCGATCCCCGCTCATGGACGAGGAATACGAACAGGACACGTACGAGGCGCATCCGCGCTGAAGCACGCCCCAGGCCCAGCCTTGAACCAATGCCGCAATGGGGCGGCAGCCATTCCGTTCCATCCCGCTCCCGAGAGAGCCGGACAGGCGGAGTTGGCGGAAGGACGGCATACGATGATGCAGGCCGATCGATCCGGACAAATCGATCGCAGGTTGTTCGCTCTTCTGACGCTCCTGCTGGCGGGCGGCGCATTGCTGTACGCCATTGCAGCCGTCGTTGGGAACGCCGCCGCAGCCAACCTGCTGAGCCCCTTCGTGGAGCTGACGGGCGCCGCCTGCCTCATGGCGTCCGGCATCCGACTCCGGCCGTTCCGGGCCGTCTGGATGCTGCTCGGGATCGGTCTGGCCATCTATGGCCTCTCGGATATCGGCTGGGCGTATGTGGAGCTGCGCATGGGATTGAATCCCGACGACCTGCTCCTTTTTTCCTTCCTGTATCTCCTCCCGAACCTGTGCTTCGCGCTCGGGATCCTTGTCTATTTCAGGCGATTCACGCGCGGATGGAACCTGACCCAGCTGCTGCTCGACGTCAGCGCCGTCTCCATCGTGCTGCTCGACACATTCTGGATGATGTTCTTCCGGGAGTGGACCCTGCCGCTGCTCGTCGAGGACATGTTCATCCTGATCGCCTTTGTCACCCTGCTGCTGGACCTGATCTGCCTGGGCCTTGCGTTCTCCCTGTCCCTGACCGCCAGGATGCGCAGGCTGGCGTCGCCCGTCCTCATCAGCTTGGCGGGGCTGGCGCTGTACATCGCGTCCGATGTCCATTACTTTTTCCAGGAGTATCACGGCCTGTATGTGTCCAACAACCTGGCGGACATCCTGTATGTCGCCGCGCTTGCCCTCATCGGCATCGGCGGCCTGCACCGCTTGCGACGGGGGAGCGATGTGCCCGCCGGGCCGGAAGCGGTGCCGTTGAACATTCGCTGGCGCCCCAAAATCCTGTTGCTGCTCCTGGGACCGCTGCTGTTGCTGCTGACAGGCATGCTGCGCCTCGAGGACCTGCTGCTAGTCCTCGCCGTGCTGCTGGTGCACGGCCTGGTCAGCGCCTTCCTGCAGATTGCCGTCCGCAGCCGCGCGCTGCTGGCGCGCGAGCAGGAAATCACGGAGCAGCTGGAGATCCGGGTTGCGGAGAAAACAGCCGACCTCATCCGCATGAACCGCGAGCTCGAGCTCATCGCGCACAATGATCCGGTCACCGGCATGAGCAACCGCCGTCATTTCCTGAATCTGCTCGACCAGACCGTCGGCTCGGCCGGGGGCGAGGCCGGGGGCGAGGCATCCCTGGTGCTGTTCTACATGGACCTCGACCGGTTCAAGGGCATCAACGACGCCTATGGGCAGGATACGGGCGACCGCGTCCTGTGCGAGCTGGCCGCCCGCATCGAGGCCCTGGCCCGCCCGGGCATGCTGACCGCCCGCATCGGCGGAGACGAATTCGCTGTGGCGGTTCCGGGGCTGGCCGGGGAGGATGACATCCGTTCAATGGCCGAGCGTCTCGTCAATGCCATCCAGGAGCCCATCGATGTGTCGCCGTGGCGGTTCCTGGTATCGGTCAGCCTTGGCATCGCCCGCTGCCCGGAGGATGCAGAAACCCGGCCGGAGCTGATGACGATGGCGGAAATGGCCATGTATCATGCCAAGAAACAGGATGCACAGCGATTTTCCTTCTACAGCAACTGGTTCCGTGAAGGCATGCGTCGCCGGCATGAGATCGAGATGGCGCTGCGCCGTGCGGATTTCGAGCAGGAGTTCACCCTTCACTACCAGCCCCAGTTCCTCAGCCGCAAGCGCAGCCTTGTGGGCATGGAGGCGCTGCTTCGCTGGCAGTCCCCCGCGTTGGGGGCCGTTTCACCGGCCGAGTTCATTCCCGTGGCGGAGGATACGGGGCTGATCATCCAGATCGGCCAGTGGGTTTGCCGGCATGCGCTGTTGCAGATCGCGGACTGGAACCGGCGATATGCGACGTCGCTGCGGATGGGCATCAATTTCTCGCCGCGCCAGTTCGACGTGGCGGGCTTCATCGAATCGTTCAACGACAAGATGCGCCGCTACGGGGTCCATCCCTCCTGGGTGGATGTCGAGATCACGGAGAACACGGCCATGCGCACCGAGGTGTCCACGGAGGAGATGCTGACCGCGCTGACGGCGCTTGGCGTCTCCATCTCGATCGACGATTTCGGTACAGGCTATTCCTCGCTCAGCTACATCAAGCGGTTCGACATCGACTGCCTGAAGATCGCCAAGCCCCTCATCGACAATGTCGCACGCGACGAGGGTGACGAGCTGATCATCGGAGCCATCGTGCAGATGGCCAAGATCATGCGGTTGCGCACCATTGCAGAGGGGGTCGAGGACGAAGGGCAGCTTGCGATCCTGCAGCGCCTGGGCTGTGACGAGATCCAGGGATTTCTCATGGGCAAGCCTGTGCCGGCCGACCGGTTCGAGTCGCTCTGGCTTCGGCCGGCGGACATGCCGTAGCGGACCTGTGACATGCGGCGCATCGCATGGCCCGCATGCCAAGCGGATTGCACCGGTCACGTCACGTCACGCCCGACCGGCTTGCCGGCGGAGAGAACCAAAGAAAAAAGGCGTCCGGGGGGGACGCCTTGATGCCAGGCGGAAAGCCGGCATCGCAAGAGAACCATGCTCGATCAAGGACATCGGACCCGCTGCTCGCATAGCCGGTCCGATTTGCGCGGGTTCGGTTCCCGCCTGGTGACGTGTCAGCCGCCGATGCCATGATGGGCGTGCAACCGTGCTGCCATGCTGCCAGGGATGGGGGCGGTCGAACGGTCCGCGGGCCGTTTGGCACTGCGTCTTGCCGTTCGCTGAGGGAGTCCGTGCTTCCATCGGAAGGGCGTTCTGTCCGTTCGCCGGTCACACCGGCTGGTCGGGATGGGCGCCCTCGAGTTTCATGTAGCGTTCCAGCTCGGCCTCGCGCGTGATCATCGTGCCGATGCCGCGGTTGGTGAAGATCTCAAGCAGGATGCAGTGCGGGATGCGACCGTCGATGATGTGGGCGCGGCCCACGCCGTTTTCGACCGCCTCGACGCAGCCGAGCACCTTGGGAATCATGCCGCCGACGATGGTCCCGTTGCCGATGAGCTCGTGGACCTTGCCGACCGAGAGGGCATAGAGGATTTCCTCCGAGTCCTTCGAGGGCTTGACGCCTTCCACATCGGTCAGGAGCACCAGCTTCTCGGCCTTGAGGGCGCTGGCGATCTCGCCGGCGACCGTGTCGGCGTTGATGTTGTAGCTTTGGCCGTCCGCGTCCGTGCCGATGGGGGCGACGACAGGGATGTACTCGTCGCGGGCCAGCACCTCCAGCACGCGCGTGTTGATCTTCGTGATTTCGCCGACGAAACCCAGATCCACTTCCTGACCGTCGACGGTCTCGGTGTGGCGGCGGCACTCGATGAGCGGGCCGTCGATGCCGCTGATGCCCACGGCCTTGCCGCCCTTCCGGTTCAGCAGCGACACCACTTCCTTGTTCGTCTTGCCCACCAGGACCATC
>JAEXRM010000206.1 GCA_023440865.1 Bacillota bacterium | reverse complement strand
GTTCTCCATTTGTCCCTTCACCCATTCAACGCAGGCGGGGGGCATTTGCGCAGGAGCACTCCCGCAGGATGGATGCGGGCGGCTTGCCGGCCGCTTCCATCCGAGGACGGCGACGGAGCAATTGCCTCCCGCCCTATTCTCCCCGGAACACCGATGTCACCTGGAATCCCTTCTCCTTGAGGCGGATGATGAGGTCGTCCACGTTCTTCGTGTTCACGCGGAAGATGATCTCGTTCTTGTAGACGGCGATGTGGGAGATGTTGATGCCCATGTCCGCCATCATCGAGGACAGGGAGGCCAGCACGCCCGGCCGGTCCGTGCCGTAATCGACGCAGATGCGGCTGCCGGGATCGCGGAAGCCGAGGATCTCGACGAACGACTTGAAGATGTCTTTCTCCGTGATGATGCCGACCAGCTTCCCCTTCTCGACGACGGGCAGACCGCCGACGTTGTTGTCGCCCATGATCACGGCCGCCTGTTCGAGCAGCGCGTCGGGTCCGATCGTGAAGAGCTCCCGGGTCATGATGTCCTTGACGGTGGTCTTCGCGAGCAGGTAGTTCATCTCGAAGACACTCAATGTCGTGGCGGGGGAAGGGGAGACCTCGAGCAGGCGGCGTTTGGTGACGATGCCGACAAGCTTGTCTCCCTTGAGCACGGGAAGGCGTCGGATGCCCTTCTCGCGCATGATCGAGAGTGCCTCGACGATGGTGGTGTCGGGTGTGATGGTGAACGGATTGGATGTCATGACGCTGCGGACAACCATGAGTATCCCTCCTGAAGGCCATATGGCCGAGATCCTGATGTAGGGTATGTACCCGGTGTGACGCGGGTGAACCGGGGAAATGGGGATCGGGTAAAGGTTTCAGCCTCCGAGATAGGCTTTGCGCACCTCCTCGGACTTCATCAGTTCCTGCGCGTTGCCGGAGAGGCTGACCCGTCCGGTCTCAAGCACATACGCGCGGTGGGCGATCGAGAGCGCCATGTGGGCGTTCTGTTCCACGAGCAGCACGGTCGTGCCGGCCTGGTTGATGTCGTGGATGATGTGGAAGATCTCCTTGACCAGCAACGGTGCAAGGCCCATGGAGGGTTCGTCGAGCAGCAGCATCCTCGGTCGCGACATCAACGCGCGTCCCATGGCAAGCATCTGCTGCTCGCCGCCGGAGAGGGTGCCGGCAACCTGCTGCAACCGTTCCTTCAATCGGGGAAACCGGGTGTAGACATTCTCATAGTCATCCTTGACCTTTGCCTTGTCCCTGCGGGTGAAGGAGCCCATCTCGAGGTTCTCCCTGACCGTGAGGTTGGCGAAGATGCGCCGTCCCTCGGGCACCTGCACGAGGCCCGACTGGACGATCTCATGCGGCTTGACGCTCGAGAGCTCCTTGCCCTGGAACTGGATGCTGCCCTTGTAGGGGATCACGCCGGACAGGCTGTTGAGCGTGGAGGACTTGCCGGCGCCGTTGGCGCCGATCATCGTGACGATTTCACCCTCCCGGACGTTGAAGGAAACATCATGGATGGCATGGATGTTGCCGTAAAACACATTCAGGTCGCGTACTTCAAGCACCGAATTCGGCCTCCTCTCCCAGATAGGCCTTGATGACCAACGGATTGCGGGCGATCTCCGCCGGTGTGCCCGTGGCGATCGTCTGGCCGTAGTCGAGCACCGTGATCCGTTCGCAGATGCCCATGACCAGGCTCATGTCGTGCTCGATCAACAGGATCGTCAGACCGAAGCGGTCGCGGACGAAGCGGATGAGGTGCATCAGGTCGTTGGTTTCCTGCGGGTTCATGCCGGCGGCCGGCTCGTCGAGCAGCAGCACCTTGGGCTTGGTTGCCAATGCGCGTACGATCTCGAGCTTGCGCTGCTCGCCGTAGGGCAGGTTCTTTGCCAGCTCGTCCTGCTTGCCTTCGATGTGGAAGATCGCGAGCAGCTCCAGCGCTTCGGCGCGCATCTCCCGTTCCTTGCGGTGGAAGGAGGGCAGGTGCAGCAGGCTGCCGGCAAAACTGTAGCCCACGCGCCCGTGCTGGGCGATGAGGACGTTTTCCAGCACGGTCATTTCCTTGAACAGGCGGATGTTCTGGAAGGTGCGGGCGACGCCGAGCCGGTTGATGATATGCGGCGCCTTCTTGACGAGGCTTGTTCCCTCGAGCCTGATGTTGCCGGAGGTCGGCAGGTACACGCCGGTCAGCATGTTGAAGACGGTGGTTTTGCCGGCACCGTTCGGGCCGATGAGACCGACCAGCTCCCCGGACTCGAGGCTGAGGCTGAAATCGGAGACGGCCCGCAGGCCGCCGAACTCGATGGAAATCTTCTCTGCGGACAATACGGTGCTCATGTCGTCTCCTCCCTGTCGGCCGCCGTTTCCCGGGCGAAGGCGCGCTTGAGGCTGCGTGTCCGGAACAGGCGTGTGATGGACAGCTCACGGGTGCCCATGATGCCGCCCGGCCGGAAGATCATCATCACGATCAGCAGGACGGGGTAGATCACGAGGCGGTAGTCCTGCAGGAACCGAAGGGCCTCCTGCAGGTAGGTGAGCAGGTAGCCGGCCGCGATGGTGCCGGTGAGACTGCCCATGCCGCCGAAGACGACGATGATGAGGAAGTCGACCGAGCGCAGGAAGTTGAAGTCGGTGGGGTTGAGGTAATTGAACAGGAAGGCGTAGAGTCCGCCGCCCACGCCCGCGATGAAGGCGGACATGCAGAAGGCGATCATCTTGTAGCGGAAGATGCCCACGCCCATGGAGCCGGATGCGACCTCGTCCTCGCGCACCGAGATGATGGCGCGGCCGTAGGAGGAGTGCAGCAGGTTGTGGACAAGCGCCAGCACCAGGAGCATTGTCAGGGTGATGACGGCGAAGTTGAGGGTGGGCACCCAGTTGATCGCATCGGCGTTGCGCTCGATCGCCTGGGGGGAGATGAAGTAGGGGATGCTCTTGAGCCCGGCCGCGCCGCCGGTGAGCTTGTCGAGGTTGACGAGGATGACGCGGATGATCTCGCCAAAGGCCAGCGTGACGATGGCCAGATAGTCGCCGCGCAGCCGGAGCGTCGGAAATCCGATCACCAGGCCGAACAGGGCGGTGACGCAGCCGCCAATGACGATGCCGGCGAAGATGGGCAGATGGAACTGCATGACCGAGGCGGCCGCCGCGTAGGCGCCAATGGCCATGAAGCCGGCGTGTCCCAGCGCAAGCTGTCCGGTGAAGCCCGATATGAGATTCAGGCTCAGGGCCACGATGACGTTGATGCCCGCGAACGCGAGGATCTGCGCGACATAGTCGTTGAGCACGCCGACACGGATCAGGGCGGAGACGAGACCGACAAGGAGGACTGCCAGACCGAGAAGGAGGGGGAATGGCTTGATGCGTTTCATCCTGTCACCTACACTTTCTCTTTGAGGCTCTTGCCCATGATGCCGGTGGGCCGGATCATGAGGATGAGCACCAGAATGCCGAAGACGACCGCATCCGCGAGTTTCGAGGAGATGTACGCCTTCGAGAGGATTTCGGTGATGCCCAGGATGATGCCGCCGATCATGGCGCCCGGAATGCTGCCAATGCCGCCGAGAACAGCCGCGACAAACGCTTTCAGGCCTGGCAGGATGCCCATGTATGTCTGCACCTGAGGGTACTTGCTGGCGAAGAGCACGCCGGCGACGGCGGCCATCGCGGAACCGATGGCGAACGTGAAGGAAATGATCCGGTCCACGTTGATGCCCATCAGCGAGGCGGCCCGCGTGTCATGGGAGACGGCGCGCATGGCCTTGCCGATCTTCGTGAACTTGACGATGTATCCGAGCCCCGCCATCATGAGGATCGACACGATGATGACGATGATGTCCTGCTGGCTGATGACGACCTGCTGGCCCAGAAGGTCCACCTTGCTGACGGACCCCTCGAGCTGCGGGTACTGCCGGGGATTCGGGCCCATGAAGGGCAGGATGCGTCCGCCGTTCTCGATGACGAGCGAGGCGCCGATGGCCACAATCAGAATGTTGATGCGGGGGGCATTGCGGAGCGGCCGGTAGCAGACGCGCTCGAGCGTGACGCCGACCACGGCGCACACGACCATGGACCCGGCGAGTGCCAGCACCATGGAGGAAGGAGTCGCGCCAAGGGCGCTGAGAATGAAATAACCGGTATAGGCCCCGATCATCAGCATGTCGCCGTGAGCGAAATTGATGAGCCGGACGATGCCGTAGACCATGGTGTAGCCCAGGGCGATCAGCGCGTAGATGAAGCCCAGGGTGAACCCGTTGATGAGCTGCTGCAGCAACATGCGTGTTACCTCTCCCGTCCATGCGGATCCGGCCAGGAGGCCGGACTGCGAGCGCAGGGGCGGGTCCTTTTCATGTTTGGCATGTGGGCATGGCACCGGTTCCGGAAAACAGGGAACAGGTGCATGGCTGCACCTGTTCCCGTTCTGCCGTTCAACCGTCTATAGACTGGATGTGGTGGCATGGGTCCCGTTGGACACGCGACTTACGGATTGACCGTGCCGGCGTACTCGGTGGTGAGCTTGCCGTCGGATCCCTTCACGACCTTGAGCATGACGGCGGATTTGACCGGGTTGCGCTTCTCGTTGAAGGTGATGTTGCCGGTCACGAACTTCTTGCTGGTCTCCATCATGGCGGCCTGCAGCTTGTCCGGATCGGTGCCGGCCTTGGCGATGGCGTCGCACAGGATGTTCAGGGAGTCATAGGCAAGTGCGGCGAGGGCGTTCGGGGTTTCGCCGTTGTACTTGGCCTGGTAGGCGGCAACGAACTTCTTGACTTCCGGGTCGTCGGCATCGGGGGCGTAGTGGTTGGAGTAGTAGCAGTCGATGACTTCGTCACCGGCGTTGTTGGTGATTTCGTCCCAGCCGTCGGCGCCGAGCATCGGCACGGTGATGCCGAGGGCGCGGACCTGCTTGGAAATGACGGAGACGGTGCTGTAGTAGTCGGGCAGGAAGAGGACGTCGGGCTTCGCGGCGGCGATCTTGGTCAGCTGCGCATTGAAGTCCGTGTCGCCGGTGGCGTAGGACTCCTCGGCGATGATGGTGCCGCCCAGGGCGGTGAACTTGTCCTTGAAGTTCTGGGTCAGGCCCTTGGAGTAGTCGTTGGCGTTGTCGAACAGGATGGCGGCGTTCTTGCCCTGGAGCGTCTCGAAGGCGAACTGCGCGACGACCTGGCCCTGGAAGGAGTCATTGTAGCAGGCGCGGAAGATGAAATTGCCCGCGTCGGTCACGGTGTCGTTGGTGGAGGAGGGGGAGATCATGACGATCTTCTTCTGCTGTGCCTCGCCGGTGATGGCCAGGGAGCACTTGGAGGTCAGGGCGCCGACGATGGCGACGACCTTGTCGCTGGAGACCATCTTCTTGAAGGCGTTTGTGGTCTTGGCGGGGGTCGCCTCGTCGTCCTCGATCACGAGCTCGATCTTCTTGCCGTTGATGCCGCCGGCCGCATTGAGCTCTTCCATGTACATCTTGGCCGCGTTCACGGACTGGACGCCGTAGGTGGCGACCTGGCCGGTGATCGGCATGACCACGCCGATCTTGATTGTGTTGGCGCCGCCGCAGGCGGTCACGAGCATCGAGACGGCAAGGACGCAGGCGAGCAGGATTGCAAGGTGCTTTCTGTTCTTCATCATTTCTCCTCCTGATGCAAAATGAGGACGTTGACAGACTTCCCATGTATGGAATTCCAGCAACACCCTCGTTGTTGGATGAATTATAGCACAAGCGAAACTTGCATTTCAAGCCATGCCGGCGCAAATGGCGGATTGGTTCCAAGGGTGCTTCCGGCAACCGTCTTTGTTCATCGGAACGGTCGCGGGCAGTCGCCCGCCCATTTGCAGGATTTCCACGATTCTCTTTCGTAAACGAACAAGTGTTTGCAAAAACGGGCGGTCTGGCGTACAATGGAAGGAGAAGGCGGACCGTCGTCCGTCGCCGCACAAAGGAGGCGATGCGCCTTGAAACTCATGGAAAAGCTGCAGATCCTCGCCGATTCGGCCAAGTATGACGTGTCCTGCTCCTCCAGCGGCGTCGAGCGCGGGCGCAAGGCCGGCACGGTCGGCTCGGCCGCGCTGGCGGGCATCTGCCACAGCTGGGCGGACGACGGACGTTGCGTGTCGCTGCTGAAGGTGCTTTTTTCGAATGCGTGCATCTATAACTGCGCCTACTGCGTCAACCGTTGCTCGAACGACATCCCGCGCGCAAGCTTCACGCCGGACGAGCTGGCCGAGCTCACCATCAGCTTCTATCGCCGCAACTACATCGAAGGGCTGTTCCTGAGCTCGGCAGTCACCGTCAGCCCCGACCACACGATGGAGCGCATGGTCAGGGCGCTGTTCAAGCTGCGCAACGAGTACCGGTTCAACGGGTACATCCATGTCAAGGCGATCCCGGGCGCCGATCCGGCGCTCATCCACCAGGCCGGCCTGCTGGCCGACCGCATGAGCGTGAACATCGAACTGCCGAGCGCGTCGGGCCTTGCACGGCTGGCGCCGCAGAAAACGCCGGAAGGCATCCTCGGCCCCATGAACTACCTTGCCGGACAGATCCGGGAGCACAAGTCGCTGATGCCGGCACTGCGCCACACGCCCGATTTCGTGCCGGCGGGACAGAGCACGCAGCTCATCCTCGGCGCCACGCGCGACAGCGACCTGCGCGTCCTGCGTTTGTCGCAGAACCTGTACCGGCGCTTCTCGCTCAAGCGGGTGTACTATTCGGCCTACATGGCGATCAACAGCGCGCCGGGCCAGCTGCCCGCACTGACCGCGGAGCCGCCGCTGCTGCGCGAGCACCGCATGTACCAGGCCGACTGGCTGCTGCGCTTTTACGGCTTCGATGCGGAGGAACTGCTGGACGAGTCGCATGACACCTTCGATGCCCGCATCGACCCGAAGGCCGACTGGGCCGTCCGGCACCTCGACCAGTTTCCGGTCGAGGTCAACCGGGCACCGTACGAAATGCTCCTGCGGGTGCCGGGCATCGGCGTGCAATCCGCCCGCCGCATCGTCGCGGCGCGCCGGCTCGGCCCCCTGACGTTTGAGGACCTCAAGCGGATGCGCATCGTGACCAAGCGCGCCCGCCACTTTTTGACCTGCGGCGGCAGGTTCGAGGGAGACCGCGGCCACACGCCGGAGACCCTCACGCAGGTGCTCGCGGAACCGGGCAAGAACATCGACCCGAGGTATGAGCAGATGAGCCTGTTCGGACAGGATTTCGGACAAGGGCGCACCCGCGTGTCCGCGCCGGAGGGGGTGCCCTCCGACAGCCTGCTGCTGCCGGGCATGCCGGGTCGCGGTCCCGATCCGTTCGCCCTGTTGCCCATGGAGCCGCGTCCCTTTTTTCCGGAACCGCCGTCGCGCCACATGCCGCAGCTGCCCGCCGGAGGCGTCGGCCCGGCTGGCAGCATCATGCCTTCGGGCGGAGGCCTCCCGCCGGATGCCCGCATCCTGCCGGGATCCGTACGGTTCCATCCGGCAGGGGAGGTGTCGCCATGACCTACTGGTGCGATTCATCCTTCGAGGGCATCCTGACGGCTGTTTTCGAAGCGTTCCGCCTGAGGGAGGACCCGCAGATCTGCTACGCGGACGGCTTGCAACAGCTTGCGCTGGACGGTGCGGAGCGCGTCGTGCCGGTTGACCCCGAAAAGGCGGAAAGGGTCTGGGCTGGCATTGAACGCCGGCTTTCCCGCGAGGTGCTGCAGGATTTCTATACCGCCTGGCTGGGCGAGTCGCCCCAGGTGCCGACCCTTCTGCTGCATGCCGTCCGCGCCGGCATGCGCGGCGACGGGGCCCATGTCATGGAAAGGCTGCAGGATCCTGCGATCCACCGGCTGCATGAGTTGTCGCGCAAGGTCAATGCAGAGGTGCATTTCTTCCTCGGGGCGCTGCGCTTCGTCAAAACTGCGTCCGGCATCTATCATGCTGCGTATGAACCGGACGGCAACATCACGGAACGGGTGGCCCCCCACTTTGCGGAACGGCTTTCGGATCAGCCGTTCATCATCCAGGATGTGAGGCGGCGTCGATGTGCGGCGTGGGATGGCGCCGAGCTGGTGTTCGCTTCGGCGCCTGCGGGGCTGGAGGAGATGGCACGCGATGCGGATGCCGATTTCGCCCGGCTGTGGCAGCGGTATTTCAAGGCGATCGCCGTGGAAGGCCGCATCAATCCGCAGCTGCAGCGCGGGTTCCTGCCACGGCGGTACTGGAAACACCTGACCGAGATGGAAGGTCGCGCCTGACCGGCCCCGCGGGCCGTCCCAGACCATGTCGGCCGGGGGTTCGGGTTGCCCGTCCGTTGACCGCGTGATATACTGTAGCCAGAGAGTGATTCCTGGAGTGTTCGACAATCCTATCTTTTTGAACCTGACATTTTTGACACGGGAGTCCGGACGTTCGACCGACGAAGACAGGCCGCAAGCTAATACCGCCATCGCCTTCCGGCGTTGTGCGGCGGCGGAAGCCGGAATCGCAAGACAGGGCACCCACCTGGTTTCGGCCAGGTGTCAAAACGTAGGAACCGGCACTCCGGGGTCACAATCGCAATGGCATATGAAGAAGGACCGCATGCGGCGCATGCGGTCCTTGTGCGTGTGCGGGCGATTTCCGGTGCAGGCTACCCGCCTCGTGCGGGCGGGACGACCCGTTCAGAACAACAGGATGACGGCCATCATCACCATGGGGACCGTGCCGCGGTTCGCGATGGCGTGTGACTGGCCACCACCTGTCACAAGCGCATCCCCCGGCTTGAGCGTGACGGGGGTTCCGTTGTCGTCCGCCTCGGCCACACCCTCCAGCAGGTAGTAGATCTCCTCTTCCTGGTCGTGCACATGCGCCCCGATCGAGCAGCCCGGTTGCAGGGTGACTTTCGCGAACAGGCGGCAGCGCCCTCGCAGCTCGTCCTGCGTGAAGACATGCAGCAGTTCGACCTGTCCATCTCCGCCGCGCATCTGTTCCTTGATTTCGTGCACCATGTCCTTCGGTTGCTTTTTCATCGCATGCTTCCTTTCTGGCTTGTGGAATGGGAGGCCTGTGGATTCTGTTTCATGAACAAACGGATATAGAGCGCACAGCCGCAGATGAGCAGACCCGTTGCAAGGAACAGCAGCTGCTTGATGCCGACCGGCATGCCCAGCAGCGTGATGCGCCGATCCGATGCCATGCCGACCAGCATGGCGCCGACCAGTGATGCCGCATAGCCGATGAGTCCGCTGACAGTGGAGTTGAACCCGATGTAGACCGTACGCTTCTCCTGGGGCATGAAATCGAACTGCAGGTTGAACAGCGATACGTTCAGGCCCGACCAGGCAATGCCCGAAAGCAGCATGGCCACACACATCAATGCGACCAGCAGCGGTCCCCGGACAAAAAAGAACCACATGGCGCAGGTGATGCCGAGAAACAGGAAGCTGACGCGGCTGGTGAAAGCCCACCCCCTGCGGTCGGCGATGCGACCCCACAATGAGGCGCAGACAAAATACGCCACATTCGCCAGCATGCCATACAGGTTGATTTCGGTGTAGCTCAGCGCCAGCTCGTTGACCTGGTAGATGCCATAGAAGGCGGCTGACAGCTGAAAACTGAGGTTCCAGAAGACGGACAGCACGAAAAACCGCATGAAGCGCCGGCTCTTGAGCGGCAGGGTGAACACCTCGCGCACATGCATGACCTCCGGGGAATGGCCCAGCGGCACTTCGCGCATTTGCAGGAAGCAAAAGGCGTTGAGCAGCGTCAGCACGAAGACAGTTCCGTAGATGACCAAGAACCCCCCCCGCTCATTGCCGGCATCGCGAAACAGGTCAAGGACCTTGCCCAGAACCAGGTTCACCGCAGTCGCAAACACCAGCAGCCAGGACTCGCGCATGCCGAAGTACCTTCCCCGGTTCTGCGGTTCGACGAAGCTGACATACAGGTTGGAAGCCGCCGGCGTGACGAAGGAGACCGCCAGGTTTGACAGCAGGTAGGCCCCCGCCGCGATCCACAGCTTGGCGCCGGAAGGCAGCGGCAGGAAGGGAATGAGGATCATCAGGCTCAGCAGCAGGCGATGCAGCCCGTTTCCCAGCAGGATGATGCGCAGCCTGAATTCGAGCCTTTCGAGAACGATGGGGGCCAGAAACTGGATGGCTGCGGCCAGGATCGGAATGGACAGGATGTAACCGCAAATCGTGTCGTTCGCGCCCATGTGCTTGAGAAAGCCGACCATGAAGGCGCCGGTTGTGAGATTGAAAATGACGCGGGCCGTACCGCCCTCGAAAATGCCCATCAGCCGGTTTCGCTGCATGACCTTTTCGGGAAGCCGGACGAAATGTGCGGCGGAAGGGGGGCGTGTGGAGATGTCACTCATGGGGAGCCTTTCTGTGGCGCCGGCCGCTGGGCGGATTCATCCGAAAAAAAGGCTGTCCCGGGAACGGGGCAGCCTCCAGTGCGATGGATGGGCGTTCAGGCCTTGATGAACTGCTCAATGTTCAGGATGAAGCAGGTGGCGCCGCCGACGTTGATCTCGACAGGCATTGCCATGTTGAAGGCGCCAAAGCTGCCGGGCAGCTTTTCGGGGGAGATCATGCGGCGGCGGCTTTTGCAGGTGTCCTTGATGATGTCGATGGCACGTTCGACCCGGTTGTCGTCGGTCCCAATGAGGAAGGTGGTGTTCCCGCTCTTGAGAAAGCCGCCGCTCGAGCAGAGCTTCGTGGCCCCGTACCCCTCGCTGTTGAGACTGTCGGCCAGGATGTTGCTGTCCTCGTCGCTCACGATGGCGAAAATGAGTTTCATGGCAAATCCTCCTTGGCGGTGATCCTTCGTAAGTGTTCCGACGGCCGTCCGCAGGTGTCGTTCCGGCCGGTCGGGCCATGGGTCCTGCTTATTATATGCCATTGGGCCGCGGCGTTCAATCAGCGAATCCGGAAACCAGCGACTGAAGCGCAACCGGAAGCACCGAGACAGGGATGTCGCACCGGATCGTCCTGCCGGCCGCGGAGGCTAGGCAGCCGCCGGCATCCGACGCGAACACGAGCCGGCAGGCCCAGAGCGCCTGCCGCGTCAGCCGGAAGCGGCGGTTGATCGTGTTGCTGCCATAACGCGGGTCGCCGAGCACGGGATGTCCGATGCGGGCAAGCTGCGCCCGAATCTGGTGCGTGCGTCCGGTCACGATCTCCACCTCGAGCAGGGACACATCCGCGCCGCGCGCGAGGATGCGGTACCGCGTGCAGATGGGTTGCGCCCCGGGCCGGGCGGATTCATGAATGTAGACGCGGCCTGCGGCCGCATCCTTCTCGAGCCATGCGTGCAGCTCGGCGGAGGCGGGTTGTGGGGCGCCGGCCACCAGGCAGCGGTACAGCTTGCGGATGCGGTGCGCGCGCATGGCCTCCTCCACTTCATCAAGGGCGCGCTGGTGCTTGGCGAACATCAGCAGGCCGCCGGTATTCCGGTCGAGCCGGTGGCACAACGCCGGAAAGGCTTGCCCGGATCCGGGATGCCCGGCCCGCCACCAGGCGCGGACCTGTTCGTCGAACGGCGTGTCCGGGCCAGCATCTCGGCCGGACCGCGTCTGCTGCACGGCAACGCCCTGGGGCTTGACGACAATGAGCAGGGCATCGTCCTCGTAGGCTACCGCAAGGGGGGGGATGGCGGGTGCCTGCGCGAGACCCGCGTCTTCTGCAGGGAAGGCCCCGGAGGCACGCATGTCGGGAAGGCGCGGCACGGATGGCCCTTCGGGCAGGTACGCCTCCACCAGGTCGCCTGCCCTGAGCTGCGTGTCCTCGCGCGAGCGGATGCCGTTGACCTTGACGTCTCGTTTCCTGAAGGCGCGGTGGATCTCTGAGCCAGGCCTTTCGGGACAAACGGAAAACAGGAAGCGGTCCAATCGTTTCCCTTCCCATTGCGGCGGGACGGTGCGTGATAGCATGCGGTCACCTCGGTGTCTGTGATGGGGCGGGACCCGTGGCATGAAAACCGGCCCGAACCCGTTGCGGGGCTCGGACCGGGCCTGTGATCATTCGGGCATCCGGAGCTTGGGACTGGCGTGCGGGTTCATGCATGCCGCGGATGTCGCATGTCTCAGTTGAACTTGCCCTTGCCCATGTGTCCGGCCAGTTCCGCCTTGCAGCTTTGCTTGATGACCCATGCCGCCTCGCGGGCCTTTGTGAACACCCCGACGCAGGGCGGGTCGAGGTTGATCGAGATGCCTTCCTCGCACAGCTGCGCCATCTTCATGGCGAGCGTGATGAGCTGCGCGTGGATGTCGTTGGTGCGGTCGGACGCATACAGCTTCTGTGCGGCCTCGTCGTCGACCGGCGCGAATTTCTCCGCCGGAGCTCCGCACTTGGGGCAGGCGACAGGCGGCTCGGCTCCTTCATAGACATATCCGCAGACACTGCATTTCCAAAGCTTACCCATGATATCAACCCTCCTGCATGGCGACGGCATCCGTTGTTCGGGATGTCCATACTCGCAAGATGCTTACCCCGCATCCCGGGCTTCGAAACCGGTTTTTTGGGGATCCGGCATGTCGGGACCGCCTCCGGCAATCCTGTCCGGCTGCACGGCGTCTCCATCCGCAGGAAGGTCCGGCAGCACGGTGGCGCTGTCAGTCACGGGCAATCGGTCCGCATTGCCCGTGCCGGTCAGGATGCGCGCCGCATAGGCACGGTACCTGCTATCGAAAAGCTTACGCTCGGCGATCAGGTTGCCTCCCTCGTAGCGCTGCATCCAGGTTTCGACGGACATGCCGTCGACGCCGGGCTCCAGCACCTGCCGGTCTCCCCTGGGGAGCGATCCGTCCGCGATGAGACGGGCCGCCGCGGGCTCCGTTGCCAGCACCCGGGTGTACAGCCGGATGGATGACGCCCGCGCGTCGGCCGGGAACAGGACATCGGCGGAGAGACGCGTGCCTTCGAGCTTCGTGCGGATTGTCACGGGGAACGGATGGGGGTTGCGCACCCGCAGATCGATCTGCCCGAAGGAGACCGCCGCGTCCCGACCCGGCGCTGCGTAGGCGACGGTGAAGGTGTGCGGGTGGCGCTCCACGGGTTCCAATCCCGCCTCGAGCAGGGCGTTGAGCAGCGTGGTCGACAACTGGCAGACCCCGCCCCCGATATCCGCGAGCACGCGGCCATCCGCGTAGACGGGAGCCGTGACATAGCCGGAGGCCGCGCTTCGCGGTCCGGTGGCGCTGTTGAAGGAGAACTCGCCCCCCGGCGGGATGACGGCGCCGTCGATGGCGGCGGATGCCAGCCGGATGTTGGCGGCGCGGTTGCGGTTCGTTTCACCCGCAAGCGGCACCGTCGTGGCGAAGGAACCGCCCGTTCTGCCGGCCGAGGCGGCCAGGTCGGCTTCCGTGACGGAAGGTTCCGTGAACACAACCGGCAGCGTCCGCGACACGGCGCTCCGGTCGGTACGGGCCTCGAGCGTTGCGATGATGGCGGCGAGTTCTTCGGTGCCGATCCTGCGGCCGCGCGCCGCAGGCAGGATGATCGTCCGCCCGTCGGCATCCGTTCCGCGTGACGCGTTCACCGGCATGCGGTTGATGGCCTTCGCCAGCGCGGCGGCATCCAGCGCGGGCGGGGAGAGCCTGCGTGTCGGCACGTATACGCCGCCCGACGAGCGGGTGGCCAGCACGGACCGGATGCGCGCCACAAGCTTCGGCACATCGACCGCTATGCCGTCGGCGCCGGTGGTGAGGGTCACCGACGTTTCCGCCATCTCGAGCCGTGCGCCGGTCGGGGGGCGGTCGATGGCCTCGCAGGCGGTTTGCAGCAGCGCATCCATCCGCTCCGGGTCGAATCGGACGGGCACCGCAACATCCACAGGAGCCCGTCGCAGGGATAGCCGCTCGAGCAACCTTGCTGGCAACCCGCCCGTGTGGCCTGGGGCCAGCACTGCTTCATGCAGCGCGATCCGGTCGATCTTGAGCCCGAGTGAGCCGAAGGTGGCGGTGGTACGCCATTTGTCCGTGGAGAGTACGATCACGCCGTCCTGCGGCGGATCAGGGAGCCGTTCTGAGATGAATGCATCCAGTTCCTCCGGAGCCAGACCGCCGAGGGACACGCCCGCCACCGTCACGCCGGCGGCAACCCGGGGATCACCGGTTATCCGCGCGATGACAAACCCGCATGCCGCGAGCGTGACGGCCAACAGACAGAGGGCGGGTACAAGGAGACGTTGCGCCGCCTTTGCGAATCGTGCGGCCGATTGGGGGTCGCGTGTCCTGGGTACTTTCTCAGGCTTCGCCTGTGGCCGCTTGTCGCCGCCGTTCCTTGCGGGTGCCGCCTTGCGCGCCCCTGCCTTCTTCGGCGTTTGCGGCGCGCCGGGATTCACGCCTTCCGCGGGTGCGGGTGCGGCCCCGGCTTCGATGCCGTCCGGCTTCGCATTCTTGTCGCGGCTTTTCCTGGCGGCCATGCGGCATCCTCCCTTTCCCTGCGTGATCCGGGCATGTCTACTGCAACCATTATTGCCTCCGGCACGAGAGAAAACAAGTCCCGTTTGCCACGGCGCGGCCTGGCGGGCCGGCCCCTGTGGCCCCTGCGCGGTGGTTCCGGTATAATGGAGGGACTGGGCTGCCGCTTGCCGGTCGGCCGAAAGGAGTCACCATTGCGACCGTTCGATGACACAGTCACGCCGGAACGCCGGAGACCCGGTCCGGCCGAGGCCGGCCTGATCTTCAGCCTCCTGGCCGTCCTGCAGCTGTATGCGGGCAACCTGCCCTTTCTGACGGGTTTGTCCGACCCCCTGCGCATCCTGCTCTCAGAAGCGCTGCTGATCGCGCTGCCGCCGCTTGTGTTCAGCGCATTGCGCCGTTATCCCGTCGTCGCAGCGTTCCGGCTGCGTCCGCCGCGCCTGCGCGATGCCGCCCTCGTGCTCCTCATCGCGCCGGTGGCGACGCTCACCGCCTTCAGTGCCGGCTTGCTGGCGATCGTCGCGGTCAAGGCGCTGTTCGGCACACTGAACATCCCCGGTGGCGTCGGGGATGTGCTGTCGCGCGGCATGCCCGTCGCCGTCGCGACCATCGGCCTCGTGCCGGCAGTCTGCGAGGAGCTCATGTTCCGCGGATTCCTGCAGCGGGGCATGGAGGCGTTCGGCGCGCGCCGCGCGGTTGTGCTCAGCGGTCTAATGTTCGGCCTGTTCCATTTCGACTTCCAGCGTCTGGCCGCCCAAATGCTGCTGGGCCTGGTGATCGCGTATGTGGTGTACCGCTCCGGGTCGCTGCTCAACGGCATGCTGCTGCACTTTTTGCATAACGCGGGCAGTGTCCTTCTGACCGGGCTGGCCGCTCCGATGGCGGCAAGGGGGGGTGTCGCGGCCGCGGGCTTCGTCTGGCTGGCGGGATCCGCGTCCGGGGATGTGTTCGCGTCCCCCCTGTTCCTGGAGTATGCCGAACGCATGGGGGTCAGTGTCGACACCCTGATGGGCGCCCTCGCGGCGGGCTCGGGTGTGCTGCTGGTTTGCGGCCTGCTTGTTTTAGCGGGTTTGATGGTGTGGTTCCGCCATGTGACCCGCGATGTCCCCCATCCGCCAGCGGCGGGCACCGCGCCCGCCCGCACCTTCCTGACGGCGGTTCCCGGCCTTGCGCTCATCCTGGCGGTTTATGCCGCCATCGCGCTGGGACTGGCGGGGCATCCCGCCGCCAACGATCTGGTCCGTCTGCTGGGACTCGGCTGACGGGAGCGGGTGCCGCTCCATCGGGTGGTGGAACACGCCGCCCGAATGTGGTATCTTGTTACGTGCCGCGGCGCCGGCAACATGAACATGGCGCCATGGGGGCAAAGGAGACCAAGCCGCAATGGAAATCGCATCCTCCTGGGAGGAATACCGCATCCTGGACGCCGGTGACGGCGAGAAAATCGAACGCTGGGGCGACATCGTGCTGCGCCGTCCCGATCCGCAGGTCATCTGGCCGTGGACCGGACACGAGGCGATCCGCAACGGTGTCCATGCCCATTACCACCGCAGCAGGTCGGGCGGCGGTTCCTGGGAAATGAAGAAGGCGATCCCGCCCGATTGGACCATCCGGTACCGGAACCTGTCCTTTCGCGTTGAGCCGACGGGCTTCAAGCATACGGGCCTGTTTCCGGAACAGGCCGTGAACTGGGATTGGATGGCTGGCCTCATCCGCCAGGCAAACCGCCCCGTCAGCGTGCTGAACCTGTTCGCCTACACCGGCGGCGCGACGGTGGCCTGTGCCGAAGCCGGCGCTTCGGTGTGTCATGTGGACGCCTCGAAGGGCATGGTGGCGTGGGCGCGCGAGAACCTTGCGCGTTCGGGCCTTGCCGACGCACCGGTGCGGCTGATCGTGGACGACTGCAAAAAGTTCGTCGAGCGCGAGGCGCGTCGGGGCAAGAAGTACGACGGCATCCTGATGGATCCGCCTTCCTACGGGCGCGGCCCCGGCGGCGAATTGTGGAAGCTCGAGGACGAGCTGTTCGGTTTGGTCGAGGCCTGCCTCGGGGTGCTTTCGGACGAGCCGCTTTTCTTTCTCGTCAATGCCTACACCACCGGCTTCTCACCGCAGGTGCCGGCCAACCTGCTCAGGTGCCTGATGCGGACCGAAGGAACCATCACGGCGGGCGAGGTGGGGCTGCCCATCGGCGAAACCGGCATGATTCTTCCCTGCGGCACGTTCGCGCGCTGGGCCGCGAACCGTTGACAGGCCCGGACGGCCCTGTCATACTAGAGGCATTCCACGGTACCCGCGCGCGAATGCGCAATGCGGATGTGTGCGGGCCGTCCATAGGGAAGAGACGCGGAAGGGGACCATGGTTCCCGTTGCGCAAGGCCGAACGGAGCCGCAGGCTCCTTTCGGCACCAGAGAGCCGTCGGTCGGTGCAAGACGGATATGCGCACGGAAGCCTGCTCGCCCCGGAGTTTCCGCCTGAACCCGGCTCCATGCGGAGCCCGGCAGTAGGCGCGGACGGATGCCCACCGTTGCAAGGGCAGGATATCCGATCGGTATCCGATGCAAAGAGTGGTCAACCCTTCGTCTCTTGGCGAGGGGTTTTTTGATGCGATGGCACCAAAAGGGGGACAAGGAGTGGAAGTGACGCCGAACCGGGAGACTGCGACCGCGCCGGCTGCGCCCGTTGCGACGGAGCGGGTGCTGGGCGCCGCGCTGGAGGCGCTTTCATCGAAGAAGGCGTTGAACCTGTGCGTGATCGATATCTCGAAAATCACGACGGTCGCCCGCTATTTCGTGATCGCGAGTGGCACCTCGTCGACCCATATCCGGGCGCTTGCGGATGCGGTGGAGGAACGGATCCGCCTTGAGGGTGCGGCTCTGTACCGCAGCAGCGGGTATCCGAGTGCCCGCTGGATCCTGCTTGACTACAGCGATGTGGTCGTGCACGTGTTCCACGAGGAGGAGCGCGCCTTCTACGGTCTGGAGCGGCTGTGGCGCGACGGCGAGTTCCTTCCGGTACCGGAACAGGCGTGAGGATGCGCTGCGGACAGGTTGCTGGATCCATATCGGACGCATGACCCGGGACGCACCGGGAGAGCCGGGAAAACGCGATGCGTTTTCCCGGAGAACAGGGACGCATGACCCGGGACGCACCGGGAGAGCCGGGAAAACGAAATGCGTTTTCCCGGTTAGAGGAGGACGCACATGGCATACGGAACGGATATTGACCGCAAATGGCAGGCCCGGTGGAAAGAGGCCGGTCTGTACAAGTTCGACCGCGAGGATCTCTCGCACAAGCTGTACTGCCTCGAGATGTTCTCCTACCCCTCGGGCGCGAACCTCCACGTCGGACACTGGTACAATTTCGGACTGACGGATTCCTGGGCGCGCATGAAGCGGCTGCAGGGGTACAATGTGTTCCATCCGCAGGGCTTCGACGCGTTCGGCCTGCCGGCGGAGAACTACGCCATCAAGACGGGCATCCACCCGAAGGATTCGACCCTGCGCAACATCGCCACGATGGAAGGGCAGCTCGAACGCATGGGCGCCACCTTCGACCTCGATTACGAGGTGGTCACCTGTGCGCCCGAATACTACAAGTGGACCCAGTGGATCTTCCTGCAGCTGTACAAGCATGGCCTGGCCTACCGCAAGAACGCGCCGGTCAACTGGTGTCCCAGCTGCAAGACGGTCCTGGCGAACGAACAGGTGCAGGATGGCACCTGTGAGCGTTGCCATACCGAAACGACGAAGCGCGACCTGACGCAGTGGTTCTTCAAGATCACCGCCTACGCGCAGGAGCTGCTTGACTGCCTGCCCGGACTCGACTGGCCGGAGAAGACCAAGAAGATCCAAACCAACTGGATCGGCCGTTCCGAGGGCGCCGAGATCGAATTCGCCGTCGACGGGTCCGATTTGACCTTCCGCGTGTTCACCACACGCGCCGACACCCTGCTGGGCGTCACCTACGTGGTGCTCGCACCGGAGCAGACACTGGTCGACCGCATCACGACGCCGGCATGCCGTGCGGCCGTGGAAGCCTACAAGGACCAGGTCCGCAAGATCTCCGAAATCGACCGCCTGTCGACTGCGAAGGAAAAGACCGGCGTGTTCACCGGCGCGTACGCCGTTCACCCGATCACCGGCGCGAAGGTGCCGATCTGGATCGCCGACTACGTGCTCGCCGGCTATGGCACGGGCTGCGTCATGGCGGTGCCCGCGCATGACGAGCGCGACTTCGTTTTCGCCCGGAAGTACGGGCTGCCGACGCCCCGGGTCATCGCGGCCGCCCATGGCGAGGATGACACCCTGCCGTTTTGCGAGTATGGCAAGCTGGTCGGAAGCGGCGCCTTCGACGGCCTTTCCTCCGAGGAAGCCCGCACCGCCATCGTCCAGGAGCTCGAGCAGAAGAACAAGGGCGAGCGCAAGATCACCTACCGCCTGCGCGACTGGCTGGTTTCCCGGCAGCGCTACTGGGGCAGCCCCATCCCGGTCATCCATTGCGATGCCTGCGGCGTGGTGCCGGTTCCGGAAGACCAGCTGCCCGTGGAGCTGCCGTACGACGTGAAGTTCACACCCGACGGAGAATCCCCGCTGGCCAAGTGCGAGTCCTTCATCAACACGACCTGTCCGTGCTGCGGAAAACCTGCCCGTCGCGATGTCGACACGCTGGACACCTTCGTCTGCTCCTCCTGGTACTTCCTGCGCTACCCCGACAACCACAACGACGGGGAAGCCTTCAACCGGGAATGGACCAACAGGATGCTGCCGGTCGACAAGTACGTCGGCGGTGCCGAACACGCAGCCATGCACCTGCTGTACGCGCGTTTCTTCACCAAGGCGCTGCGCGACATGGGATACCTCGACTTTGACGAACCCTTCAAGTCGCTGGTCCACCAGGGCACCATCCTGGGCGCGGACGGGCAGAAGATGTCCAAGTCCAGGGGCAATACCGTCGCGCCGGACGAGTACATCGAGAAGTACGGCTCCGACGTCTTCCGCACCTACCTCGCGTTCGGCTTCGCGTACACCGAGGGCGGACCCTGGAGCGACGACGGCATCAAGGCCATCGACCGCTTCTTCGGCCGCATCGAGCGGCTGGCCGGACGCCTGGTCGCTGGCGAGAAACCCGTGGAGCAGCTGGAAGTGCAGGATATCGCCAAGGAAGGGAAGAACCTGCAGTACGTGCGGCATACGACCATCCAGAGCGTGACGAACGATACGGAAATCCTGCAGTTCAACACGGCCATCGCCCGCCTCATGGAACTGACGAACGCCCTGTACCGCTATGAGTCTGTGGTCGGTGCGGACACCGGTCTGCTGCGCGACACCGTGAAGGACCTGCTGCTGCTGCTGTCGCCATACGCGCCGCATTTCTGCGAGGAAATGTGGGCGCTGTTGGGCCAGGAGGGGTTCCTTTTCGCCCGTTCCACACGTTGGCCCATCGCCGACCCGGCCGCCATGGTCAAGGACGAGGTGGAACTGGCGGTCCAGGTCAACGGGCAGGTCAAGTACAAGATCCTCGTCTCGCCCTCAGCCGGGAACGAGGAAATCCAGGCCCTCGCGCTGCAGGATCCGAAGGCCGCCCAGTTCCTTGACGGCAGGCAGATCGTGAAGGTGGTCGTCGTCAAGGGGCGGCTGGTGAACGTGGTGGTCAAATGATCCGAAACAGGCCGAACGCACGCCAACACGCCACGCTGGAGGCCCGGCCGCCACTGGCGCCGGGTCTTGCCATATGCGCCTGGTACCGGGCCGGACATCGCGACCTGCCCTGGCGTCATACAACCGATCCATACCGCATCCTGGTTTCCGAGATCATGCTGCAGCAGACGCGGGTTGAGACGGTTGTGGGGTATTACCACCGTTTCCTTGAGGCGTTCCCGGATATCCGCACGCTGGCGGAGGCCCCGGAGGAACGGGTGATGGCCATGTGGCAGGGGCTGGGCTACTATTCGCGCGCCAGAAACCTGCAGGCTGCGGCAAAAACGGTGATGGAGCGGCATGAGGGGGTGTTTCCGGAGCATGAGGCGGCGTTGCTGGCGCTGCCCGGCATCGGCCCGTACACGGCCGGCGCGGTGATGTCCATCGCCTTCGGCATGCCGGTGCCGGCTGTGGATGGGAATGTGCTCCGGGTCGTATCCCGGCTGAGAATGCTGGAAGACGACATCCTGGAGGCGCGTGCCAGAAAGCGGGTGTCTGAAGTCGTGGCCCGCATGATGCCAGCCGGCATGGCCTCGGATTTCTGTCAAGGGCTGATGGAGCTGGGCGCGACGGTCTGCACGCCGACCTCCCCCCGATGCGGCGCTTGCCCGCTCGATGCGGACTGCCTTGCGGCAAGGACGGGACGACAATCCGAAATCCCGGTCAGGAAGACGAAGACACGCGTTGTCGAATCGCAGCAGGCCGTACTCGTCATCCGCGACGAAAAGGGGCGATTGCTTCTGGTCCGGCGAGAGACGGGTTTGCTGGCCGGCATGTGGGGATTGCCGCATGTCGAATCGGAAGCCGATGACCCCGATGGCGACGACCTGCAGGCGTTGTGGGAGTCGCAAACCGGTTTGCGGCTTCCGGGCAGGATGGTCGTTCGCGGATCCGCAGGGCATTATCGCCATGTATTCACCCACCGTGTCTGGCACGTGCGGATCTGGCTGGTGGATTTGCCGGTAGAACAAGATTGTGAATGCGCATCGGATAGTTACAAGTGGCTCTATGAGAAGGAATTGCCTGACACGCCCATTCCCGAAGCATTCCGCAAGGCCTTGCGTGCAACTGGTTTGGACCGGAAACATTCTGCGCGGGCAAGCTGCAGGAAGAACGCATGTCCGTGACCTGCCGCCCCATTTGATACTTGAAATGCCTTCCTGATGTGGTATCCTTTGTTCAAACGCGCCCGTGGTGCGGCATATCGGGAGAGTGTGCGGATGGAGTCGGAAAAACCGGTGAACAACAGGCGGACGGAAGCGGGAAATCCATCGGGGAGCTGGCGGCTGGAGACGGACAAGCCGGAGGAAAACCGGCGGATGGAAACCGAGAGGCTCGTGGAGAGCCTGAAGCAGGCGCATACGATCGATGCCTATCTTGATGCCTATGGTTCTCATTGCAACGAGGGGTTTTCTTTCAGTGAGTGTTTTGAAGTGTTATTCCGGGAGAAAAAGCTGAAGAAGATGGAGATCATCGAGCGCTCCGGACTCGAGCATTCCTATGCGCACGAGATCATCCGCGGGAGCAAGCGGCCTTCGCGCGACAAGGTTGTTCTCATGGCGTTCGGCATGCGCCTGGCCATCCAGGAGGCACAACTGCTGCTGCGACATAGCGGATTCAGCCCCTTGACCCCGAAGGTCAGGCGCGATGCCGTGGTCTTGTTTGCGTTGTCACACGGACTGACGGTGCTGGCGACAAACGAGCTGCTGGAGGAAAATGGCCTTGACCTGCTGCTGTGAGGTCATGGAGGTGTGAGACGGAACGAGGAGGCGGCCACACATGAATCGGTGGGCACTGGCATGTGCGCATCAGGAGTGCGCAAGTTTGGCAGGTGGAATTGTGGCTTGCGGCTCCGGGACGCGCACATGAACCTGCCGGGCCGGGTATGACATGCAACCGGGGGCGAACGCGGTTGTTCGCCGGGGGGCTGATCCTTTGGCGTGCCGGCGGCGGCGGCCCCTCGCAGCGGCGGGAATCCGTCCGTATAGCCGGAAAGGTGGGCTGCCAGCCTACTGACGGATGACGTCTTGTCGTGTGTAATGGAGTCACCCCGAACGTCTTGGCTGCCGCAAGCAATCCTGCGGCGGCTTTTTTTGTCTTGGGAACCCGGCATCGGAGACGGTCGCATTTTCTGCTGTCTTTTTTTCCGTACCTCCGCTATAATGGGTTTCTGCCTGACGATGTGGAGGTATTTTTCAGTATGCCTGTCGAACCGAACATGGCGCCTTCCCAGGCTTCCGCCAATGCATTGGCATTCGTGGGGGACGCAGTCTTTGCCCTCTATGTCCGGGAACGGCTCATGAACCGTGTTCCAGGGTCAGCACACCGTTTGCATGCGCTGAGCACGCGGTACGTGAAGGCCTCCGCACAGGCGCGGATCATGCATGCGATCCATGACAACCTGACAGAAGAGGAACAGGCGCTGTACCGGCGGGGTCGCAATGCGAAGACCGCCACCATGCCCAAGAATGCCGATATGCAGGAATACCGTACCGCGACCGGTTTCGAGGCGCTTCTGGGATTCCTTCGCCTGTCCGGACGGCAGCAACGGCTCGATGAGATCCTGGAGATGGCGGCAGCCATCATCGAGCAGCCGACGGACAACGTGGAAGCACCCGCGACGACCGTGCGCATCAAATCCACCCAAGAACGGAATCAAGACGGCGACGATCCGTCCGCAATGAGGAAAGAATGAGGTCAACCATGGAAAAGCATACTGGCAAGAAACCCGCTCCGAAGGGCAAGGCAAGGACCGATGGAGGAAAACCCGCCGCCCGCAGAACCACCGGCGCGCCCGGATCGAAGCCCCGTGCCGCGGGCACTGCCCGCAATGAGGGCGGATATGCGCCGAAGACGGGTTTCAAGTCTCGGCCGCAAGCCGGTGAAGGCAATGCGGACCAGCGTGAGGGAGGCTTCCGCGCCCGAAGCGCTGACGGTCGTTTCAAACCGCGTGCGGAGGGTGGTGACAGAGCGCGTTCCGAAGGAAGCTTCAAGCCCCGCACCGAAGGCGGCTTCAAACCCCGTCGCGAGGAAGGCGGCGGCAAGCCCCGCTCCGAAGGCGGCTACAAGCCCCGTACCGAAGGCGGCAATAAGCCCCGCACAGAAGGCGGCTTCAAGCCCCGCTCCGAAGGCGGCTACAAGCCCCGCACCGAAGGCGGCTTCAAGCCCCCTCCCGAAGGCGGCTTCAAGCCCCGTCGCGAGGAAGGTGCCCCCACCCCCCGCACCGAGGGCGGCTACAAGCCCCGCACCGAGGGCGGGTTCAAGCCCCGCACCGAGGGCGGCTACAAGCCTCGCACCGAGGGCGGGTTCAAGCCCCGCACCGAGGGCGGCTACAAGCCCCGCACCGAGGGCGGGTTCAAGC
>JAEXRM010000188.1 GCA_023440865.1 Bacillota bacterium | reverse complement strand
CCCCTCGCACGCCGGCGTCCCGTTTCAGGTAGCGGTTTTGGCCGTTAGTAATTCTCCAGCAGCTCCACCAGGCACTTCAGATCGCCGGACGCGTCCATGTAGGCGTACTCGCCTTTGCCGTCGCCGTACTTGCCGCGCTGGACGCAGGTCATGCCGAACTGCTCGCAGGCAAGGATCCGATCGTCCATTCCCTTGACGTGGAAGGCGATGTGGTGGATGCCTTCGCCATGGGTGTCGAGATGATCCTGCCAGGTGCTCTTCACCCCGTTGGGCTGGATCAGCTCGATCTGCATGTTCGGTCCCGCATCGAAGAACGCCAGCAGGCAGTTCGCATCGGGTGCGGGTTTTCCGTGATAGGTGGTGCCGGTCACCTCGAACTTGCCTCCATCGAAATGCGGAGGCGGCTCAATGCCGAAAAATGCCGCAAACGCGCGCTTCGTCTTCTCAATGTCCCGTACGATGAAACCGACCTGGGTGACAACCTGGGTACCGATGATACCGCTCATGTTTCCTCCTCCGTCTCCTGCCGTGCATGATGGCGAAACCTGTGGGTTTGCTTCCGGCATGCCGGGCTCGCACGCCCTATTCCCCCGGAGCGATGCGGCGGCAGGAATTCCGCTCCACCAGGGTGCTTTCGAAAAACTCTGTCTGCGGCACGTCCGCGCGGCCCTCCACGACCGAGATCGTCCGCGAGACCAGCGAGCGGAACAACCGTTCGAAATCAAACGCAAACGTGGTCAATGTCGGCTGGGTGAGCTTTCCGCCTTCATGTCCGTCGATGCCGACCACCGAGATGCGCTCCGGAACCGGAACCCCCGCCTCGGCCAGTGCCCTGTAGGCACCGAAGGCGGCACTGTCGTTGTTCGCGCAAATCACGGTCGGCAGTTCACCGCCGCACGCGAGCAACTCTCGCGTTGCCTGATATCCGCCATCCTCCGTCACGTCGGCATACCGCATCCACTCGCGCCGGATCTCGATGCGATGCTTCTGGAGCCCCCGCATGAAGCTTTCATGCCGGCGCACCGAGGAATACCGGTTCATGTTGCCGTCCAGCACGGCGATGCGGCGGTGACCCATGCCGCAGACCAGATCGATCGCCTTCTCCCCCGTGTTCTCCTCAAAATTGACCGTGACCAGGTTCGGAACCGTCAGATCCGGCCGGTGCATGTCGAAGATGCCCACGATCCTGCCGCAGCCCAGCAGCTCCTCGATCAGCGGCTCGTTGTTGTTCACGCCGATGAAGATGCCGGCGTCGACGCGCCCTTGCATGAAGATGCGCTTGATCCACTGGATGTTGTCCTCGTCGCGCAGATTCTTGACGATGCAGGTCAGCACCAGGTAGCCAAGCGCGGCGGCGATCTCCGTCACATGAACGAAGAAGGCGCTGCACTGCAGGTCGTTCGCGATGCTGCCGCCGGACACCCAGAAGAAACCGATGGTGCGGGTTCCCTTGCCGACCAGCAGCTGACCGGAAAGCTGCGGATAGTAGTTCTGCTCGTTGATGACCTTCATCACGCGTTCGCGGGTCTCCTCGGGCACGTTTTCATACCCGTTGATCACCCGGCTCACGGTACTTCTGGAAACCCCCGCAAGGCGGGCGATCTCCATGCTGTTGATTCTCTTCTTCACGCTGCTTCTCCATCCGCACCGGCATTCTTGCTTCTGCTTCAAGGAAAACACAGATCTTGGTGGTTGTCCACCCATCCGGCGACAGGGCAGTGCGTTTTTATCCACCTCCCCTTTCCATTCTTAACACGTGTTAACGTCTATCCTCTACTCTATCGAAACAACGAACCCATGTCAACGCACGTTTGATTGATAACCGCTTCCTGAAAGGCATGATTCCGTCACCATCGAGACTTTGCGAGAAAGATCCTGGTTTGCTATTGAAAACACGTGTTTACGGTGATAGGATGATGAACGGAGGCCGTGCGGGTAATTCCGTGCTGTTTTTCCCATTAATCGACTCATTGTCTGCCCGTTTTGGCGCCAATCTCTGCAAGTTCATGTTAACACGTGTTTATTGTATGGACCAACATGCCACGCGAGTCAGTCCAGCGCCACGCGAGAACCGATCCTATCCGCTCCGGGGCAATCCCCGGACACGGTAGAGATACGCCAAAGGAGGAACTGTACCATGATCGTCCGAAGAATCCTGCAAACCACCCTCTCCCTGATGCTGGCTTTCAGTCTGGCGGCCTGCACAGGCGCATCCCCCGCCACATCTTCCCCCACCGGCACAACCGCGGCGGCGGCAACCGATAGCGCCGCCGCGGCCGTGTCGGAAGGAAGCGCCGCGGCATCCGCGGATCCCCTTGCCCCATATGCCGAACCCGTCACCATCACCTGGGCAGTCCAGACGGCGGCAGCCTCCAAGCTGCTCGACGGAGACACCTGGGAGGACAACCGCTGGAGCCGGCTGATCAAGGAAAAACTCAACATCGACCTTCAGATCGCCTTCACTGCCGACAGCAGCACCGAGGCATACAAGACCAAGCTCAACGCCGTCATCGCCTCCGGCGACCTGCCGGACATCTTCAAGACGCAGGACATGAACGTTTTCACGGGCCTCGTGTCATCCGGCTCGCTGGCCGACCTGACCCAGGCCCGCGAACAGTGGCAGTCTCCCGACACGAAGGCGTTCCTGGACGAGTACCGCGAAGCCATCGACGGGGCCACCTTCGAAGGCAAGCTGATGGCGATCCCGCGGGCCAACGACAACTTCCACGAGGCGCCGCTGCTCTGGATCCGCAGCGACTGGCTTGAAAACACCGGCATGCAGCCGCCGAAGACCGTCGAGGAGATGGTGGCGCTTGCCGAGGTGTTCGCGACGGGTGATCCCGACAACAATGGCGTCATGGGTGACACGGTTGGCCTTGCGCTGAACAAGGACCTCATCCGGCAGAACCATGCCAGCATCCTGGGCCTGGTCTCGGCATTCGGCGTGCCGGCGCGCGACGAATCCCAATTCTACAGGGACAAGCAGGGCAAGATGACCTTCGCCTGGATCCAGCCGGAGGTCAAGCCCGCGCTTTCGCTGCTCGCGCGGATGTACAAGGATGGCCTCATCAACCGGGACTTCACCGTCAAGAACGAGTCCGCGCTGGTCGAGGACATCACCAACGGCAAGATCGGCATGGCCTACGGCAGCAACTGGGGTCTGTGGTATCCCTACAACAACGTGTACAAGAAGGACGGCGATCTTGTGCTGCCCTACGCCATTCCGACGGCGCCGGGCTATGACTACAAGGTCGGTGTGGAAAGCAACGCCACCGGGCAGATGACCTGCGTCAGTGCCACCTGCGCTTACCCCGAGGCCGCCATCCGCATCCTGAACCTGTATCTGGAGACCATCAACAATGATGCCGACACCTTCAACCAATACTGGAGCGACGAACAATACCGCCTGTGCCCGGTCTACACCGACGTGGCGAGCGAGAACTGGTTCCGGGGCATCTGGAAGGTGCTCAAGGGTGAAGCCGACGCATCCACGCTGGCGCCTGGCGCCGTACCCAACTACAAGAACATCCTCGGCTTCGAGGACGGCTCGATGAAGAACGACGACAACGCACTCGGCCTGTGGGGTCAGATGTCCGCCAAGGGATCGCTGCCGATCATCGTCGACAGGTATGAGCCCGACGGCGCCATGGTGGTCAGCCTGCTGGGCATGCAGCGGCCGGAAATCTGGACGCAGAACGTCTCCATTCTCGACACGCTGACGATCACCGCCTTCACCGACATCATCACCGGCGTCAAGCCGGTTGACGCCTTCGACACGTTCGTGGCGGACTGGTTGGCCAATGGCGGCAGCCAGACCCTCGCGGAAATGGAAGCCCTGTATCCGAACTGATCCCACATCCGCGAAGTTGCCGCACCCATGGCCGGATGCCCCGCTTCGGGCCCTGCGTGCGGCACTTCGCGGACAGTTCCGTCTTCCTTCCCCGGCAATCTTCCCGGGCATCGGCGCATGGCGCCAACCCGATGATCCGGCCGAACATTCAACCCATCCGTCCACGGGACGGGTGCGATCGAGGTGAACCGCATGCCTGAACGTTCTTCCGTCAACAACAGATTCCTTCGCCAGCTGCCGCTCTATCTGATGCTGCTGCCCGCCGTCGTGCTGGTTGGCATCTACAGCTATGGGTCCATGGCCGGCGTCGTGATCGCCTTCCAGAAGTTCAAGCCGGCCCTGGGCCTGTTCGGCCCGCAGAAATGGGTGGGCTTCGACAACTTCGCGACACTCTTCGCGATGCCGAACTTCTGGCCGATCATCCGCAACACGATGCTGATCGCGCTGGGCAAGATGGTCGGCGGCATCATCGTCCCCGTCCTGTTCGCCCTGCTGCTCAACGAGGTCGGCGGCACGCGTCTGAAGCGTACGCTCCAGACGCTGGTGTATCTGCCCAACTTCCTGTCCTGGGTCATTCTGGCCGGCATCCTGATCGATGTGCTCGCCCCCGAGGGAGGCATCGTCAACAGCCTGCTGGCAAGACTCGGCCTCGATCCGCTGTTCTTTCTGGGGGACAGGCGCCTGTTCCCGCCCACGATGATCGTGACGGAGGTCTGGCGCAGCTTCGGATTCGGTTCGGTCATCTATCTCGCCGCGCTGACCGGCATCGATCCGGCGCTGTACGAGGCCTCGACCATCGACGGCGCAAACCGGTGGCAGCAGACCTGGCACATCACGCTGACCGGCATCGCCAGCACCATCGTGCTGATGACCGTCCTGAGCCTTGGCAACATTCTCAACGGCGGTTTCGACCAGATATTCAACCTCTACAGCCCTGTCGTATACGCCACGGGGGACATACTCGACACGTTCGTGTACCGGTTGGGCATCCAGGACGCCCAGTTCTCGCTTTCCACGGCAGCGGGCCTGTTCAAGTCCGCCGTTTCACTCGTGTTCATCATCGTGTCCTACCTGTTGGCGGATCGTACGGCCGGATATCGGGTCTTCTGAGGAAAGGAGCAGCATGTCATCAGAAACAGCACACAGCCCTGGCATCAGCGACACCACCGCCAGGAAGGCCGGGAAGCGGCGTCATCGCGACTCGCTGTCCAGGCGCGTCTTCGTATTGCTGAACACGATTTTCCTGACCGGAACGGCACTGATCTGCATCGCCCCGTTCGCGAACCTGCTGGCGATCTCCTTCTCGAACAAGCTGGCCGTCGCGTCGGGCGAGGTCCTGTTCTGGCCGGTGCAGCCGACACTTGTCGCGTATGACTTCATCACCAACACCTCGAAGTTCTCCGACTCGCTCCTCATCTCGCTCGCCCGAACAGCCATCGGCGTCCCTGTCAACCTGCTGCTGATCATCCTGACCGCCTACCCGCTTTCGAAGGGACGCAATGATTTTGCCGCGCGCAACGTCTTTTCCTGGTTCTTTGTCGTGACGATCCTGTTCAACGCCGGCCTCATCCCCACCGATCTGGTGGTGCGGCAGACCGGGCTGAGCGACTCGATCCTCTCGCTCGTGTTGCCCGGAGCGCTCCCCGTGTTCAGCATGCTGGTCGTGATGAACTACATGCGCAGCCTGCCTCGTGAGCTGGAGGAGGCCGCCTACATCGACGGCGCATCGCATTGGCAGACGCTCACACAGGTCATTCTGCCCGTCTGTACGCCCACCCTCGCCACGGTCGCCCTCTTCTCCTTCGTATTCCACTGGAACAGCTGGTTTGACGGCATGATCTACATGAACTCGAACACGCACTACCCGCTGCAGACCTACCTGCAGACCGTGGTTGTCAACCCGGAGGAGTTCCTTCGGAGCAACACGGACCTCAGCGGGAACCTCTCGAAGTACCTCTCGCTGGTCAGCGCCCGGACAACGAGCGCAGCCCAGATGTTCCTGGCCATGATCCCCATTCTGATCATCTATCCTTTCCTCCAGAAGTATTTCACAACCGGCCTTGTCATGGGCAGCGTCAAGGGTTGAGTTCCTTGCCACGCTGCGTGCATGCTGCGGGCGGGACAAGCAGGCTGCCCGCGGCGTGCGCAAGAAGGATCGCATGGCGTTCTGCTCCTGCGCAGGCTGAAAAGAGGTATCATGAGAATCTTCATCACCGGCGGCACCGGCAACATCGGCCAATACGTCACCCAAGCGCTTGTCCGCAACGGGCACGCGCTCGTTCTGCTGACACGCACCCCGGATCGGATTCCCGCCATTGCGGCGCTTCCGGGGGTCACAGTCGTGCGGGGCGGCATCCTCGACCGCGATGTCATGCGCACGTCTCTCGCAGGCTGCGATGCGGTCATCCATATCGCGCTGGGCTGGGGAAACGATCCGGCCGAAATGCTGGATCACGACACCGCTTCGACGGTATTCCTGCTGAAGGAGGCGGAACGGGCCGGTGTCGACCGGTTTCTGTACACCAGTTCCACGGCGGCGTGCGGCCCGCTCCGGCCGGACATGGATGAACGCTGCGCCTGTTGGCCGAACGACCTGTACGGCGCCACGAAGGCCGCCAGCGAGCACTATGTTCTGGGCTTCAACCGCTATTACGGCGGCCAGGGTGTGCCGGACCGGAGAGTCCGGATGCGGCGCAACGTGATCCGCCCCGGATATACATACTCGAATCCCGCATTCGAAAACGGCGCCTCCCAATCCGACACGCGCTTCCATCAGATCGCGGAAGCGGTGCTTGCCGATCGGCCGCTCTCCTTCCCGCGGCACGACGGCACACAGTTCCTGTCGGCCGAGCGGTTGGCGGAACTGTATGTGCGGGTCATCGAAAGCGATCTCGACGGCGAGGTGATCTTCGCGCTTGGCGCAAAGCATGTGACCTGGGCGCATATCGCGCGCACGGCGGCCATGATGGCCTGTTCACGCAGCCTCATCAGCGAAACGGCCGATCGGGAGTCCGCAGAACCGTTGCTGTACGACACGACGAAGATGCAGACCCTGATCGGCCCGGAGACGGACGAGGATGCGCGGCTGGAAGCGCATGTCCGATGGTCGCTCGAGCGCGCGCGGAGGCGTCTCGCCGGAGAAGCGGTGCACGACATCCTGCATGTCTGGTAAGGAGGGGGAACGCATGATCAACGGAAAGATTGGCATCGGACTGATCGGATGCGGCACGATCGCACGGGTCCGCCACGCGCCGGAATACGCGGCCAACCCGGCGTGCCGGCTGGTCGGCTGCCACGATGTCTCCCGGGAGCGAGCCGACAGCCTGGCTCGCGACTTTGGTTGCACCGCCTTCGACACGGCGGAGGCACTCCTGGCGGATCCCCGCGTGGATGCGGTCAGCATCTGCACCGCGAACGGCACACACGCCGCCATGAGCATCCAGGCGCTCGGCGCGGGGCGGCATGTGCTGTGCGAGAAGCCGATGGCCACCAGCACCCGTGATGCCCGCGAGATGATCGAGACAGCCGGGCGGGCGGACCGGATTCTGATGATCGGACACAACCAGCGGTTCCTCAAGGGCCACCGCAAGGCGCATGACCTGCTCCGCAGCGGGATGCTTGGCCGCGTGCTCTCGTTCCGGACACTGTTCACGCACGCGGGGCCCGATCAGTGGGTCAAGGACAGGACGGGTCCTCTGTGGTTCTTCGACCCGGCCATCGCCTGCTTCGGCTGTGGCGGCGATCTCGGCATCCACAAGGCCGACCTTGTCCAATGGCTGCTGGGAGATCCCGTTGTCGAAGTGGGCGCCCTGGCCGCGACACGCCACAAGACCGGCGCGGATGGGCGGCCCATCGCGCTGGAGGATACCCTGCACGCACTGCTGCGCACGGCGGGCGGGATCCCCGGCACGCTGGAAGCGGGGTGGACCAACTATGGCCCGGAAGAGAATGCAACCATCTTCTTCTGTGAGAACGGCGTGCTCCGCCTGTATGAGCAAGGCGCGGCCGACGTCGTGTGGCAGGGCGCCACGGGGGAGACGGCGGAATATCACTTTCATGATCGCTCCACCAATGAGCGGCAGCTTGCTTCCGGGGTCATCGACGCCTTCATCTCATCGATCGCGGATGGAAAGGAACCGCCCGTCACCGGGCAGGACGGTTACGGGGCGCTCGCCGTCATCGAAGCCTGCATCCGCTCTTCCGGCACCGGCAGGCGGGAAGTGGTCGAGACGCTCTGAGATCAGCCAAGGGAGCGCAACGGCATGACGTCGTGGCATCGAATCGACATGCCGTTGCCATGCACACCCGGAGAGGAACCATCCTGTCGTATCAGGGATGGTTCCTCTCTTGTTGCAGAAAGTTTTTCCTCACATCTGTTTTTTGATTGTGCACAATTAATTCAGGGTAAATCCCCACTGTCAACCGAGGGCTCCGCCGCTACCGCGGTACGGGACAACGGCTGATAATACGATCCGGCAGGGGATCCAGCATGAAAAAGATGAAGCGTCTTGTTCCCATTCTCATCGTCGTCCTTCTCCTCGCCGCAGCGGGAACCGCCGCGGCACTCGGCCTGTTCCAGGGCGACAACGCCGTTGTGGTTTCGCTTGGCCGTGTGGAAACGGTCGACATCGAACAGACCGTCACGGCCAGCGGCCGGCTTCAGGCGGCCGCCAGCGAATCCATCCCCGTAGCGTCCACCGCCCGCGTCCAGTCCGTTCCGGTTGCCGAGGGCGATGTCGTCAAGCAGGGGGACATCCTGGCGGAAATCGACGTGGAGAACCTCGCACTGCAACGACAGAAGCTGCTGCTGGCAGCCGAGGACCTCACGGCGCAGCTGCAGGAGATCGAGCAGCCCACCCTCAAGAGCGGCAGCACGGGCGTTCGGACACGCATCGCGCAGCTCGAGCTGACGGTCGCCGACACCGAGCGCCGTCTCGAAATTGCCAGGGCGCAGCTCGAGAAGGACCGCAAGCTCTACAACGACGGTGTCGGCTCCCGCCAGACACTCGATGCCAGCCAGGCGGCCGTGGACACGCTGGTCAACACGCTCGACCAGAACCGCCAGGCGTTGGCTTCCGCCCGCGCAGAGTCCGCCGACCTGGGCGCGAACCAATCGCTGCAGGCCCAGGCCCTGCTGCGCCGGATCGAGCAGAACAAGGCCGACCTGGCACTTGTCGACTGGCAGATCGAACAGGCGCACGTGACGGCCGGCATCGACGGCACGGTGCTCGACATGCCGCTCAAGGCCGGCCAGTACCCGCCCGCCGGAGCCGTCATCCGCCTGCATGACACCTCAAGGCTCGAAGCGGTCATCTGGCTCTCCCAGGAGGATGCGGCACGGATCGAGACCGGACAGAAGGCAACCGTTTCGGTCAAGGGGCTGCGCGAGACGTTTGCCGCACAGGTGTCCGCACTCGCCGGCGAAGCCGCGGTCGAACCCGGCAGCGGCAGCAGCACACCGAAGGTCAAGGTCACGCTTGCCCTTGAAAACGCAACCGGCCTCAAGGCCGGCTACGACGCCGACGTCGCCATCACGGCCGGAAAGGCGGCTGCCCAGAACAGCGTCCTGCGCGAGGCGATCACGCGTGACGCACAGGGCAATCCGGTCGTGCTGACCGTGACACCCGATGCGGGTTCCGGCGCCGCGGACGGTTCCCTCTCCGGCACGGTCCGCATCGTCCCCGTATCCCCCCTGCTCGACGATGGTGTCCGCGTATCCATCGGTGATGCGATTGAAACCGGAGCAACCGTCATCCTGGCGCCTGATGCCGCTTTGGCCGAGGGCAGCCGTGTGAAGGGAGCTGTGGCGCCATGACGAACCAACCGGCCTCCCGCGATCTCAACGCGGCACGCGAACAATTCCGCACCCTGCTTCTTTCCGAGGATCGGGACGCCTGCGTTCGGTTCGCCGTCGAGGGTCTGTCCGATTCCCGGTTTTCCATCCCCGAGCTGTACGAAGACATCCTGGGTCCCTGCCTTGCGGAATCGGAAGTCTGCGACATCGGCGACATGGCCTGCATCTGGCACGAACATGTGCGTTCGGGCATCATCCGCACCGTCATCGAGAACTGCTGGCCGGCGGTATCCCGCGCAGCGGCGCGGGTGGAGCCGAAACACGCCGCCGTGCTGGTCTTCTGCCCCGAAAAGGAGTACCACGAGCTCGGCGCCCGCATGGTCGCGGACTTCTTCACCCTCAGCGGCTGGAAGACCGGCTTTGCCGGAGCCAACACGCCCCGCGAGCAGATCCGCGCCGCCATCGTGCGCGAGCGGCCCGCCATCGTGGCCGTTTCTGTCAGCGACTTCTACAACCTGGTCGAAGCGGAAAAGGCCATCACACGCATCCGAAGCCTGCTGGCGGACAAGGGACTTTCGCAGGTGCGCATCCTCGCCGGCGGCGGCGCCTTCACCGGCAACCCGGACGGCTGGCGCGCGATCGGCGCGGACGGCCTGCTGCACACCTTCGATGACATCCGGCGGCTCACCGCCACGAAACATGCAGAGGATCCTGCCGGTGCGCAGGCGCAAGCCCCTGGCGCACCGGTGGAAGGGAGCGCCCCATGAGACTCGCCTTTTCCATCGCCCTCCGCTTCCTTCGTTCCGGCCGCGGCCAGACGCTGCTCATCGCGCTGGGCATCGCCGTCGGTGTGGCCGTCCAGGTATTCATCGGCTCGCTCATCCAGGGGCTGCAGATCAGCCTGGTGAACACGACCATCGGCAACACCGCGCAGATCTCCATTCGCTCCGAATCCGACGAGCGGACGATCGCCGACTGGCAGCGCGCCGTCTACGAAGCCAACCTCGCCGGCGTCGACATCCTGTACGCCTCCCCGACAATCAACGGATCGGCCTTCCTCGAGACAGAATCGGGAACCGAGCCCGTTGTGCTGCGCGGGTTCAATCTGGCGCAGTCCAATCCCATCTACAAGTACGGTCCCGCCATCTACGAGGGACGCCTGCCGGACCGCCGCGACGAGGTCATCCTCGGACGCGATCTGGCCGTGAAGGCCGGCGTGTCCACCGGGAACCGCATCCTGCTGACGCTCCCTTCCGGCAGCGTGGTCCGGGTGACCGTCTCGGGGCTGTATGATCTCAATGTCCAGTCACTCAACCGCACCTGGGTCATCACGAACCTCGAAACGGCCCAGGATCTGCTCGGCCTGGACAACCGCGTCACCTCCGTCGACATGCAGGTCAGGGAGGAGTTCTCCGCCGACGTGCTGGCGAAACGGGTTCAAAGCCTGCTTTCGGAGCCCGACCTGGTCGTCGACAACTGGAAGGATCTCAACCAGAGCCTGCTTTCGGGCCTGAACGGCCAGAGCATCTCCAGCCTCATGATCCAGGTCTTCGTGCTGGTGGCGGTGCTCCTGGGCATCTCAAGCGTGCTGGCGATCTCTGTCGTGCAGCGTTCCAAGCAGCTGGGCATCCTCAAGGCCATGGGCATCCGCGACCGCGACGCGAGTCTCATTTTCGTCTTCCAGGGCATGCTGCTTGGCCTGCTGGGCGGTGCGATCGGCATCCTGCTGGGGTATGGCCTGCTGACGATGTTCACCACCTTCGCGGTGAAGCCCGACGGCTCCCCGGTGGTGCCCATCTTCATCAACCCCGGTTTCCTGGCGCTGTCGGGGCTGTTCGCCCTCGTCTCCGCCATGATCGCCTCGCTCATTCCCGCCCGCCTTTCCTCGCGCCTGAATCCCATCGAGGTCATCAAGAACGGCTGACGGTCTCCGCAAAAGCATCACGACAGCCGGAGACGACTCACGGACTGATAGGAGAAACGCATGAACGACGTCATCTCCCTTTCGAACATCAACAAGATTTACGGCACGCAGGTCAAGACCCAGGTGCTGTACGACGTCAACCTCGCTTTCGGGGAAGGTACCTTCAACTCGATCATCGGTGCCTCCGGCAGCGGCAAGAGCACGCTGCTGAACATCATCGGAACACTCGACCGGCCGACCTCGGGCGACGTCGTGATCAACGGGCGCAATACCCGCGACATGGACAAAAACACGCTCGCCGACCTGCGCAACCGCACAATCGGCTTCATCTTCCAGTTCCACTACCTGCTGCCGGAATTCACCGCCATGGAAAACGTGCTGATGCCCTATCGCATCCATGACGTGAATCCGCCGCAGGAAACAAGGGCATGGGCCTCGGAGCTGCTGGACCTGGTCGGCCTGACCAAGGTCAAGAACAACCGGGCCACCAACATGTCCGGCGGCCAGCAGCAGCGCACGGCCATTGCCCGTGCCCTGGTGAACAGGCCGCGCATCATCCTGGCGGACGAGCCGACCGGCAATCTCGACTCGGACAGCACCGAATCGATCTACGAGCTGCTGCGCGACATCAACGCCCGGTTCGGCACCACGTTCATCATCGTGACGCACGACCAGCGCATCGCCGAAAAGACCGACCGCATCGTGGAGGTGAAGGACGGGCGCATCC
>JAEXRM010000122.1 GCA_023440865.1 Bacillota bacterium | reverse complement strand
GCGATCCCCCCCGGAACCGGGCCCCCTCTGCATATGAATCAGCCGACCGACCGGCCGCGGCCGTAACCGCGCCGTTTGACGCCGCCCCCGCCGAACGGGATCTTCTTGACCTCGGCAACCGGCTTGGCATCAGGATTCTCGGTGTTGAACGGGTGGTCGTACACCGGCTTGACATCGCTTTTGGTGAGCTTGCGGATGGCGCGCAGGTTCGGCTTCTCCTCCTCGTCGCAGAACGAGAAGGCGATGCCGGTCGCACCGGCGCGGCCCGTGCGGCCGATGCGGTGGACGTAGGTCTCCGGCAGGTCGGGCATGTCGTAGTTGATGACATGGGAGATGTCGTCGACGTCGATGCCGCGGGCCGCGATGTCGGTGGCCACCAGCACGCGCACCTTGCGGGTCTTGAACAGGTTCAGCGCGATCTGGCGGGCGGTCTGCGTCTTGTCGCCGTGGATGGCCTCGACGCTGACATTTTCGCTCTTGAGTTCCTTGTAGATGCGTTCCGCGCCATGCTTGGTTCGGCAGAAGACGAGCACGGACTTGAGCTCGGGATTCTTCATCAGCCAGACCAGCAGATGCCGCTTGTTGATGCGCGACAGATGGTATACGTACTGGTCGATGCTTTCGACGGTCGAGGAAACGGGGGTGACGGACACCTCCTCCGGATCGTCGAGCACCGTGTCGACCAGGTGCATGATCTCCTGGGGCATGGTGGCCGAAAAGAGCATGGTTTGCCGCACCTTCGGCAGCATGCCGATGATGCGCTTGACATCGGGTGCGAAGCCCATGTCGAGCATGCGGTCGGCCTCATCGAGCACGAACAGGCGGATGTGGTGCAGGTTGACATAGCGCTGGCCGACGAGGTCGAGCAGGCGGCCCGGCGTGGCGACCAGGATATCGACCCCCATTTTGAGGGCGGCGGTCTGGTTGGCCTGGGAAACGCCGCCGTAGATGACGGCGATGCGCAGCGACAGGTTCCTGCCATAGGCGAGGAAGCTCTCCTCGATCTGCAGGGCCAGCTCGCGGGTGGGCGTGAGGATGAGCGCGCGGATGGGATCCACGGGTGCGTCGCCGGCCACGGGGGCGGGAGCGCCCGGCTTCCTGCGGCGCCGGCGGCGGTTCCGGTCATGTCCCTCCGCGCCCGCGGGTTGCGGCCGGTCTTCGTCGGATGCGGCTTCGGCTGCATCGGCTGAAGCGCCGGCGGGGATTCCCTCTGTGTCGGCTGGCGCCTGGAGGGCTGCCTGCGCGGCCTTCTGACGCTGCTGGTCCTTCTCGATCTGCAGCAGCTGCAGGATCGGAATGGCGAAGGCGGCGGTTTTTCCTGTGCCGGTCTGGGCGCAGCCGAGCAGGTCGCGCCCCTTGAGCAGCAGGGGGATGGCCTGTTCCTGGATGGGGGTGGGCTGCTCGTAGCCTTCCGATTCCAGGGCCTGGAGAATGGGGGGGAGCAGGTTCAGTTCTTCGAATTTCACGTTCGCCTCTCGCGGCAGCAACCTGTCGGTGAACCTGCCCGCATCCCCGGCAGCCTGCCGGACGTCCGCGGGACGCGTGCTGCCGTCCCTTCATGCTTTCATCACCTATCAGCGTACAGGAAAAAGGCCTGGATGAAAAGGGGATTCGCAGATGACAAGATTCCCATGGATGTGGCGCAGGCATGGTGGTATTGAAATGGTATTTGATTGGTGATAACATACCCCTGCAAAGGAGCGTGTCCCATGCAGCACAGCCCCCTGGTCAGCGAGAAAACCGAATCCGCCCTGCGCGAGACGTTCCGGATGCTGCAAGGCGACCGGCCGGTTCGGGTTCCCTCGGAACGCGCGCTGGCGGAACGCATGGCGGTCAGCCGGGTCAGCATCCGCAAGGCGCTTGCCGTGCTGGTTGCGGAAGGGCTGCTGGCGCAGCGCCAGGGCATGGGCACCTACGTGCTGCCCAGACAGGCGGTGCGGGAACTGCACCTGCTCAGATCCCCCGGCATCAAGCCGGAGGATCCCTTTTATCTGCAGCTTTTGTCCGCCATCGCCACCTATGCGGCCTTCAACGGCATCCGCCTGACGATGCTCGACAGTGAGCGGTTATGCGGGGCGGAGGCAGAGGGAGGCACCCGCGAAGAACCGCTCGTGCTGCTCGGGCCTGTTCCAGAAGCATTGAGCCTCCCCCTGGCAGGCCGCTACAGGCGCATCGTTTCGGTTCACGGCGGCCACAACACGGCCGGCGTGACCGAAGTCCGCTTCGACGACCGGCACATCGGATGCGAGGCGGCACAGCGCCTTGCGGCATGTGGCCACACGCGTCTGGCACTGCTTTCCGGACCCGTCCGCTATGAATCCGCGCGCGAAAGGCGCGAGGGGTTCCTCGCGGAAGCCGGTCGGCTGGCCTGCACGGTGCGGATCGTGGAGGAGAAGATGAACTGGGGCGGCGGCATCCGGGCAGCGGAGCGCATGCTTGCGGACCGCGGCGCGGCGGAACTGCCGCAGGCAGTTTTCGCGGCCAACGACTGGATGGCGCTGGGCTTCATCCAGCGCATGCGCGAGGCGGGCGTGCGCGTGCCTGCCGACATCGCTGTCATCGGATGCGACAACCTGCCGCTGTCGGCCGAGTTCGCCCCGCCGCTGGCCTCCTTCGCGTTCGACATGGAACGACTGGTGGCGGAGATCGCCGCCTGCGTGTTCGGACACGGCGGTGCGCAAGGCCGCAGGGTCCTGTTGCCGGCCACCTTCGTCCCGCGCGCCAGCATGGGCGCCCCATGCGGGCAAAAAGGCGAAGGGCGGGTGGAATCCCCGAGAGGAACCCATTCACAGGCATGACCTGACACACGCCGGAAGGCATACCGGACCACCAGAAGGAGGAAGACGACCATGGCACATCTCATCCTCGACATCGACCGCAAGGGCGCGGTCATCAACCGCAACATCTACGGCCACTTCTCCGAGCACCTGGGGCGCTGCATCTACGAGGGTATCTGGGTCGGCAAGGACTCGCCGATCCCGAACACCGAGGGCATGCGCAACGATGTGCTCGACGCGCTGCGCGCCATGAAGCTTCCCGTGCTGCGCTGGCCGGGTGGCTGCTTCGCCGATGAATACCACTGGCGCGACGGCATCGGCCCGCAGGAAACCCGCAAGCGCATGATCAACACGCACTGGGGCGGCGTGGTCGAGGACAATTCCTTCGGCACCCACGAGTTTCTGCGCCTGTGCGAGCTCATCGGCTGCGAGCCCTACATCACCGGCAACCTCGGCAGCGGCACCGTGCAGGAGATGCAGGAGTGGGTCGAGTACATGACCTTCGACGGCGAGTCCCCCATGGCGAACCTGCGCCGCGCCAACGGCCGCGAGAAGCCCTGGAAGCTGACCTATTTCGGCATCGGCAACGAAAACTGGGGCTGCGGCGGCGACATGCGCCCCGAGTTCTACGCGGACCAGTACAAGCGCTACAACTGCTATGTGCGCAATTTCGGCGGGAACAAGGTGTTCCGCATCGCCTGCGGCGCCAACTCGGACGACTACAAGTGGACCGAGGTGCTCATGCGCGATGCGGCCCACAAGATGGACGGCCTGAGCCTGCACTACTACACCCTGCCCACGGGCGACTGGCAGCACAAGGGCTCCGCGACGGAGTTCGACGAGGCGCAGTGGTTCTCCACCCTCTCGAAAACCCTGTACATGGAAGAACTCATCACCAAGCACGACAACATCATGACCAGGTATGATCCTGCCAAGCGCGTCGACCTCGTCGTCGACGAATGGGGCACCTGGTACGATGTCGAACCCGGCACCAACCCCGGCTTCCTGTTCCAGCAGAACACGATGCGCGACGCGCTCGTGGCGGGCATCAACTTCAACATCTTCCACGCCCACAGCGACCGCGTGCGCATGACCAACATCGCGCAGGTGATCAATGTGCTGCAGGCCATCATTCTCACCGAGGGCGCGAAGATGGTCAAGACGCCCACCTACCATGTGTTCGACATGTACAAGGTGCACATGGACGCGACCAGCCTGCCGCTTTCGATCGACGCGGGCACCTGCACGCATGGTGCCATCACCCTGCCGAAGGTGCATGCCTCCGCATCCATCAATGCCGAAGGCGTCGTGCACGTGTCGCTGTGCAACCTCGATCCCGCCGGCGAGGCCGATGTCACGGCCGACCTGCGCGGCCTGACCGCCGCGTCCGTCACGGGAACCGTGCTGGCCGCGGACTCGATGCAGGCGCACAACACCTTCGACACCCCGGACGCGGTGGCGCCGAAAGCCTTCACGGACGCGACGGTCGCCAACGGCCGCCTGACCGCGAAGCTGCCGCCCATGTCCGTGGTGACGCTGGCCATCCGCTGAACCGCAGCTGGTCGCGCGGAAGCGAAGTGACCGGCAGGCCCTGTGGTACCGTCCGGATCGTCGGAACCGTCGGGCGCCACGCGTCCCGCCGGAAGACATGGCCCCGGGAACGCAAGGAGACAGGCATGGATACGCAAAGACCCGACTGCAAGGGCTGTTCTGCCACGGTGCGGCTCACCCCCGCCGAAGCGGAAGCCGCCTTCACCCGGCTGAACCTGCCCAGGAACCGCATCGCCGACGAGGCGGAGTACGGGCGCCGCATGGCGCTGTGCATTGCCTGCGCGGACTTCGAGTACGGCACAACCTGCCGCCATTGCGGCTGCCTCATGCAGGTCCGTGCCCGCCTTGCGCCCGACGGCTGCCCGCATCCGGCGGGTTCCCGCTGGCGGCGCGCAGTGTGATCCGCAAACGCCGTCCGGGCGTGTTCCCCGGGCATACGGGCAACCGGGCTGCACAGGGGCATAACGGAAAGGAGCTGTTCCGCCAGCCACGGCTTGTGGTTGGTGGAACAGCTCCTTGATCATGAGCAAGGAACCAGGCTGTCCGGCTCCGGATTGGGACATCATCCCCGAGCGGCCGCGTTCGCGGGCGAACCGGCCGGTCAGACATACCGCTGCAGGTACTGCCAGCTGACGGCCAGCGAGGCGAACGGATCGCCGCCGCGACAGGTGTCCTGCTCCACACAGTACCACTTCACGCCGTTGCGGCGACAGGCCTCGATGATCGAGGGCCAGTCGAGGTTGCCCGCGCCGACCTCGCAGATGGTCTGCTGGCGGTCGTAGATGGCCATGTCCTTGAAATGCACCACATCCATGCGGCCCGCGACCTTGTTGATCCACTGCACGGGATTCGCCCCGCCGGACTGGACCCAGTAGGTGTCGATCTCGAAATCGACGGCGGCGGGATCGGTCTCGGCAAGGAGGATCTCGAGTGCCGTGCGGCCCTCGTACCTCTCGAACTCGAAGTTGTGGTTGTGGTAGATCAGCACGAGATCCTCGCGGCGCAGTTCGCGGCCGATCTGCGAGATGTCGCGCGCATACTGGGTGTATCCCTCGATCGTCTTGGGATAGTCGGGCGAGATGGAGCCGATGCCCACATACCGGCATCCCATGATCCTGTGGCTGGCGATGACCTGCGCGAGGTTGTGGTGCAGCAGGTCGTTGCTGATGTGGGTGGCGCAGATGGTGAGCCCGAGACTGTCACAGATGCCGCGCAGTTCGGCGGGGTCGATGGGCCCCATGCCGGAGACCTGGACGGCCTCGTAGCCGATGCTCCGGACGCGGCGGAGCGTCTCGCGGATCTCATCGGGCGTCTTCAGGTATTCACGCAGGGTATAGAGCTGGGCGGCGATGTGCGTGCGGTCCATGGCGGTTCCTCCTTGCGCGTCGGCCGGCCTTCGCCCGGTCTGCCCGCGTCCTTCGATAGGTATGGTACCACGCGGCGGTGTCGCGCCCGATGGTTTTTCTTGGCGCGAATCCCGATTATTTTGGCCAATGGGCGGGGGAACGGAATCCTTGACACGATTGGGTGCCCGTTGTAAAATATCTAAGCGTGCGAACGTGGGTCCGCACCGTTTTTGTCTGCGTGCCTTTCACACGAGGCTTGCGGCAGACGTGCGAGACCGGAAGGAGAACCTGTCGTTTTGCTGGAACAGCTCAGGCACAAGACCAAGACCATCGGCATCAAGCAGTCCGCCCGTCTCGTCGAGGCCGGCGAGGCCGCCAGCGTCATCATCGCGCGCGATGCGGACGAACGCGTGGTGGGCCATCTGCGTGCCCTGTGCGCGGCGCGGGGGGTGGAGCTCCTCGAGGCCGAGAGCATGAAGGCGCTGGGCAAGGCCTGCGGCATCGATGTGGGCGCCGCGGTGGTCGCCATCCGCAAGGGATGACCGTCGCCGCGCGACATGCCCGCCCATTCCGTACACATGCGGATAACCGCTTGTGATAGAACCACCAACAAGGAGGTGAAACCAGAAATGCCGACATTCAACCAATTGGTCAAGAAGGGTCGCGACCAGGTGAAGTACAAGTCCACCGCTCCGGCGCTCCAGTCCGGCTACAATTCCCACAAGAAGGAAGCCATCGACCTGAGCTGCCCCCAGAAGCGTGGCGTCTGCACCGTTGTGAAGACCGTCACCCCGAAGAAGCCGAACTCCGCTCTGCGCAAGGTCGCCCGTGTGCGCCTCACGAACCAGATCGAAGTCACGGCCTACATCCCCGGCATCGGCCACAACCTGCAGGAGCACTCCGTGGTCCTCATCCGTGGCGGCCGTGTCAAGGATCTTCCGGGTGTCCGTTACCACATCGTTCGCGGAACACTTGACACCACAGGCGTGGCCAAGCGCATGCAGAGCCGCTCCAAGTACGGCGCGAAGCGCCCGAAGCCCGGTGCTGCCGCAGCGCCCGCCAAGAAGAAGTAATTTCCGAACGAATCGATCGACGTGCAATTTCGTCGTTTCCATATGACGGGTTCGAGCCCGCACAGACGGCCTGACGGCCATCGGAGCGGATCGGACAGTCCAGGGTTCATCCCGGGGGAAACCGAAGGCATGTTCGATTCCGCCGAAAGGCGGAACGAGTACCCGTGACGCCGCCGCCGCATCCGCGGTGCCGTGCGGTCACGCAAAGGAGGGAAGAAAAGTGCCGAGAAGAGGACATGTCCCGAAACGGGACGTACTGGCTGATCCGATCTACAACGACAAGGTCGTGACCAAGCTCATCAACAACATCATGCTCGATGGCAAGCGCGGCGTGGCGCAGCAGATCTGCTACGACGCGTTCGAGATCATCGCGGCGAAGACCGGAAAGAACGCCCTCGAGGTGTTCCAGGCCGCCATGGCGAATGTCATGCCGGTTCTCGAGGTCAAGGCCCGCCGTGTCGGCGGCGCCACATACCAGGTACCGATGGAGGTCCGTCCGGAGCGCCGTCAGGCCCTGGGCCTGCGCTGGATCGTCAGCTTCGCGCGCAAGCGCAGCGAGCGCACCATGAAGGAACGCCTCGCCAACGAGCTGATGGACGCCACCAACAACATGGGCGGCGCCTTCAAGCGCAAGGAAGACGTCCACAAGATGGCGGAAGCCAACAAGGCATTCGCCCACTACCGCTGGTAAGTCTGCCCAGCACCGCACGGAGCCGCGCCGCACAGCAGCGGATGCCCGGCCCGCCCTTCCCGGCGGCCGCAGGCATCGGGAACCACCCGTTCCCGTGCGGATTCCGGACAAGCCGGCGCCCATCGCGCCGGTGCGGATCGGGGACGGACGTGCAAGCGCTCCTCGCCTCACAGCAGCATGAACCGCATCAAAGGGCAGGACAGGGGGCGCGGCCCGGGAACCATTCCCGGGTTCGGGCCCCGTGCCCGGTCCACGGAACGAGAGGAGGGTATCGATGCCCAGAGAATTCAGCCTCGCCAATACGCGCAACATCGGCATCATGGCGCATATCGACGCCGGCAAGACGACGACGACCGAGCGCATCCTGTTCTACACGGGACGCACGCACAAGATCGGCGAAGTCCACGAAGGCGCCGCCACCATGGACTGGATGGAGCAGGAGCAGGAACGAGGCATCACCATCACTTCCGCCGCCACGACGGCCCAGTGGAAGGGAAACCGCATCAACATCATCGACACGCCGGGCCACGTTGACTTCACCGTTGAAGTCGAACGTTCGCTGCGCGTGCTCGACGGTTCCGTCACGCTCTTCTGCGCGAAGGGCGGCGTCGAGCCCCAGTCCGAGACCGTGTGGCGCCAGGCCGACCGCTACGGCGTGCCGCGCATCGCCCACGTCAACAAGATGGACATCATGGGCGCCGACTTCTTCCGCTGCATCCAGATGATGAAGGACCGCCTGCTGGCCAACGCCGTGGCGATCCAGCTGCCCATCGGCAAGGAAGACACGTTCAAGGGCATCGTCGACCTCGTGACCATGAAGGCCGAGATCTACCGCGACGACCTGGGCAAGGTGATCGACGAAGTCGAAATCCCCGACGACCTCAAGGAGCTGGCCGAGGAATACCGCGGCCCCCTGCTCGAGGCGGCGGCCGATGCCGACGAGGCGATCATGGAGAAGTACCTCGAGGGTGGAGAGATCACCGAGGCGGAACTGCGTGCGGCCATCCGCAAACAGACCATCGCCGTCAAGATGATTCCCGTCACCTGCGGTTCCTCCTACAAGAACAAGGGCGTCCAGATGCTGCTCGACAACGTCATCGCCTATCTGCCGTCCCCGCTGGACATCCCCGCCATCAAGGGCGTGGTGCCCGGCACGGAAACGGAAGAGGAGCGGCCCGCCGATGACAGCGCACCGTTCTCCGCCCTGGCGTTCAAGATCATGACCGACCCGTTCGTGGGCCGTCTGTCGTTCTTCCGCGTGTATTCCGGCACCGTCACCGCCGGCTCCTACGTGCAGAACGCCACGAAGGACAAGCGCGAACGTCTCGGCCGCATCCTGCAGATGCACGCCAACAACCGCCAGGAAATCGAGATGGTCTACTCCGGCGACATCGCCGCCGCGGTCGGCCTGAAGAACACCACCACCGGCGACACCCTGTGCGACGAGGCACATCCCATCATCCTCGAGTCCATGGTGTTCCCGGAACCCGTCATCTCCGTCGCCATCGAACCCAAGACGAAGGCCGGCCAGGAAAAGATGGGCATCGCGCTCCAGAAGCTCGCGGAAGAGGATCCGACGTTCCGTGTCAACACCGATGTGGAGACCGGCCAGACCATCATCCGCGGCATGGGCGAGCTGCACCTCGAAATCATCGTCGACCGCATGCTGCGTGAATTCAAGGTGGAGGCGAACGTGGGCGCACCCCAGGTTTCCTACCGCGAGTCCATCCGCAAGGCCGTCAAGGCCGAAGGCAAGTTCGTGCGCCAGTCCGGCGGCCGCGGCCAGTATGGCCACTGCGTCATCGAGATGGAGCCGAACGAGCCCGGCAAGGGTTACGAGTTCGAGAACAAGATCGTTGGCGGTTCGGTGCCGAAGGAATATGTCGGACCCATCGACGCCGGCATCCAGGAAGCTTCCAAGAGCGGCATCATCGCCGGTTACGAAGTGCTCGACTTCAAGGTTCGCCTCATCGACGGCTCCTACCACGAAGTCGACTCCTCGGAAATGGCGTTCAAGGTCGCCGGCTCCATGGCTTTCAAGGAGGCCATGCGCAAGGCCGATCCGGTCCTGCTCGAACCCATCATGAAGGTGGTCGTGACCACGCCCGAGGACTACATGGGCGACGTCATGGGCGACCTGAACTCGCGTCGCGGCCAGATCCACGGCATGGAAGCCCAGGCGGGCGGCCAGGTCATCACCGCGCACGTGCCTCTGTCCGAAATGTTCGGTTATGCCACCAACCTCCGTTCCCGCACCCAGGGCCGCGCGGTCTTCTCGATGGAGTTCGACCACTACGCCGAGGTGCCGCGCAACGTGCAGGAGAAGGTTGCCGAAGGCCGCAAGACCAAGGATTGATCCGGGTTTCCGGACATTCCGCCCCGCGTCCGGCCTGCCGGAGGGGGACAGCCTCACGGGTTTATGCGCGAATCCCCCTCCGAACGGCCCAAGAGGCTTCCGACAGGGGTGCGGAGCGCTTGAACTGCCTATGTAAATATCATATAATCGTGAATCATCAGTGATTCGATGAAGGAGGGTTCATTTCCATGGGAAAGGCCAAATTTGAACGCAACAAGCCTCACGTCAACATCGGTACCATCGGTCACGTCGACCACGGCAAGACGTCCCTGACCGCCGGCATCACCAAGGTGCTCGCCATGACGGACAAGACCATCCAGGTCAAGGCGTACGACCAGATCGACTCCGCTCCCGAGGAACGCGAGCGCGGCATCACGATCAACACCGCCCACGTCGAGTACGAGACGGCCAACCGTCACTATGCTCACGTTGACTGCCCCGGCCACGCCGACTATGTCAAGAACATGATCACCGGTGCCGCCCAGATGGACGGCGCCATCCTCGTCGTCTCCGCCGCCGACGGCCCGATGCCCCAGACGCGCGAGCACATCCTGCTCTCCCGTCAGGTCGGCGTGCCGAAGATCGTCGTGTTCCTGAACAAGTGCGACATGGTCGACGACGAAGAGCTCCTCGAGCTCGTCGAGATGGAACTGCGCGAGCTGCTTTCCTCCTACGAGTTCCCGGGCGACGAGATCCCGATCATCCGTGGTTCCGCTCTCGACGTGCTCGAGTGCACCTCTTCCGATCAGAGCGATCCGAAGTACAAGTGCGTTCTCGACCTGATGAAGGCCGTCGACGAGTACATCCCCACCCCCGAGCGCGCCACCGCCCGTCCCTTCCTGATGCCTGTCGAGGACGTCTTCTCCATCACCGGCCGCGGCACTGTCGCGACGGGTCGCGTCGAGCGCGGCACGATCAAGGTTGGCGAAGAAGTTGAAATCGTCGGCCTGATGGAAGCCCCCAAGAAGACGACCGTCACCGGCGTCGAAATGTTCCGCAAGCTCCTCGACCAGGCGCAGGCCGGCGACAACATCGGCGCCCTGCTCCGCGGCGTGCAGCGTGCGGACATCGAGCGTGGCCAGGTTCTGGCCAAGCCCGGTTCCATCACCCCCCACACCGTGTTCACCGCCCAGGTCATGGTTCTGACGAAGGAAGAAGGCGGCCGTCACAAGCCCTTCTTCTCCGGCTACCGTCCCCAGTTCTACTTCCGCACGACCGCCGTGACCGGCAACATCAAGCTGCCTGAGGGCGTCGAGATGTGCATGCCTGGCGACCACGTCACCATGACCATCGAGCTGATCACCCCCATCGCCATGGAAAAGGGCCTCAACTTCGCTATCCGCGAAGGCGGCCGTACCGTTGGCGCCGGCGTTGTCGCCGACATCATCAAGTAAAATGACCTAGGGCATTACCTGCCCTTTATCAAAAAGGAATGCCGAGTTTGGGCATTCCTTTTTGATATGCATAGGGCAGGTTATGCCATAGGTCATATAGTCGTCTGAAACATTACCTGCCCTTTATCAAAAAGGAATGCCGAGTTTGGGCATTCCTTTTTCGCTTGCTCCTGCGTGCACGCTTCTCCGGACCCAAAAACAGATGAATCGGATCCGCCTTCCGGCGTGAATGTCGTCAAAGAAGGGTAAAATCGATCATCAAGACGTCAAGGGCCCTGTTCCGGCTTGATTGAAAATGCATGGAGCCATGCGTATAATGAAATAGACTTTGGACAGCCGGCCGAAACCCGTTCCAGAAGGCACGAACAGTCCCTGGCAACAAGCCACGCGGAACGCAACCGTTTTCTGGCCGGTCGAGAGGATGCGACATGAAACCTGCCAACGATGCAAAAAAGGTGAAAATCATGCCACTGCTGCCACTGCGCGGCATCGTGGTGTTCCCATACATGATCCTGCACTTCGATGTGGGACGGGCCAAGTCGGTCAAGGCGCTCGAGGACGCGATGCTCAAGGAGCAGACGATCTTCCTTGCCGCGCAGAAGGATCCGGGGGAGGAAGAACCGGAACGAGACGACATCCATCCCATCGGCACGATCGCCCGCATCAAGCAGCTGCTCCGGCTTCCGGGCGATACCATCCGGGTGCTTGTAGAAGGTCTCGAGCGTGCCCGCATTACCGAATGGCGCGATGACGACCCGTACTTCACGGTCGCGGTCGAGGAGATGCGCATTCCGCGTGCCACACGCAACAAGTCCGAGCTCGAGGCGCTCGCCCGTCAGGTGGTGGAGCACTTCGAACGCTATGCCAAGCTCACGAACCGCATCTCGCCGGACGCCACGCTTTCCGTGAGCGCCATCGACGACTTCTCCCGCCTGCCCGACGTGGTGGCTTCGAACATGAACACGAGCGTCGACGTCAAACAGACCATCCTGGCCGAACCCTCACCCAAGCGGCGACTCGAGAAGCTGCTCGACCTGCTCGTCAAGGAGATCGAGATCCTCGAGATCGAGCGCAATATCAACAGCAAGGTGCGCCAGCAGATCGACAAGTCCCAGCGCGAGTACTACCTGCGCGAACAGATGAAGGCCATCCAGAAGGAGCTCGGCGACAACGACACGGGGGACGAGGGAGACGAGTACCGCTCCCGCATCCTGGAGGCGAAGCTGCCGGAAGAGGTGGAGAAGAAGGCGCTCAAGGAACTTGACCGCCTGCAGAAGATGCACACCTCATCCGCCGAGAGCGGTGTCATCCGCACCTATCTCGACTGGCTGCTCGACATGCCGTGGAACGCTTCGACCGAAGAGAACCTCGACCTCGCCCGGGCGGCCGAGATTCTGGATCGCGACCATTACGGACTCGAGAAGGTCAAGGAGCGCATGGTGGAGTACCTTGCGGTCCGAAAGCTCCGACACGGCATGCACGGGCCCATCGTCTGCCTCGCAGGCCCTCCCGGCGTGGGCAAGACGTCGATTGCGCGCTCCATCGCCGAGTCGCTCAACCGCAAGTATGTGCGCATGTCGCTGGGCGGCGTGCGCGACGAGGCCGAAATCCGCGGCCACCGGCGCACCTATGTCGGCGCCATGCCGGGGCGCATCATCGCGGCGATCAAGCAGGCGGGCACGCGCAACCCGTTGATCCTGCTCGACGAGATTGACAAGATGAGCTCCGACTTTCGGGGCGATCCCGCCTCCGCCCTCCTCGAGGTGCTCGATGCCGAGCAGAACAAGGATTTCCGCGATCATTACCTCGAGCTGCCGTTCGACCTGTCGGATGTGCTGTTCGTGACGACCGCCAACTACAAGGATGCCATCCCGCGCCCCCTGCTCGACCGCATGGAGGTCATCGACATCTCCGGCTACACCGACGAGGAAAAGGAGCACATCGCCATCCGACACCTCGTACCCAAGCAGATGGAGGCGCACGGCATTCCCGCGGGCCGGCTGAAGTTCGATCCGGCTGGCATCCGCGAGATCATCCACCACTATACGCGCGAGGCCGGCGTACGGAACCTTGAGCGCAATATCGCATCCGTCATGCGCAAAAGCGCACGCGGCATCGTGGCGGACGACAAGCTGGTCGTCCGCGTCAACCAAAAGACGGTCGGATCCCTGCTTGGCGCACGCAAGTTCCTGGTGGACAAGGCGAACGAAGCCGATGAGGTGGGCGTTGCGCGCGGCCTTGCCTGGACGCCGGTCGGCGGTGACACGTTGTCGATCGAGGTCAACCTCATGCCGGGCGACGGCGTCGTCGAGCTGACGGGTCAGCTGGGCGACGTGATGAAGGAATCCGCTCGCATCGCGCGCAGCGTGGTCCGCTCCCGCGCGGCGGAGCTGGGCATCGACCCGGCATTCCACAAGAAAACCGACATGCACCTGCACGTTCCCGAGGGAGCCATCCCCAAGGACGGCCCTTCCGCCGGCATCACGCTCGCGACGGCAATGGTGTCGGCACTCACTGGCATCGCCGTGCGCAAGAACGTGGCGATGACCGGTGAAATCACGCTCCGGGGCAAGGTGCTCGCCATCGGCGGCCTGAAGGAGAAGACGCTCGCGGCCCACCGTGCCGGCATTGATACCGTCATCATTCCGATGGAAAACAAAAAGGACATCGAGGAGATTCCGCAAAAGATCCGCGAGAAGCTCCGCATCCTGCCCGTGTCGCGCTTCGACCAGGTGCTGCGGCATGCGCTGGTGCGCATGCCGGTTCCGGCAAAAAAGCAGGACAAGGGTGCCGATGGCGCACAACCGGCAAAGCAGCCGGAAGCCTCCCCCTTTGCCGTCGGTGTTGAGACGCTGACCGGCAACGGCATCGAGCACTGATCAATGATCGCGCCATTCCCGGCGCAAAGGAGACACGCATGCTCATGCTGCGCAATGCGCATTTGTATACCATGGACGGCCCGCCGGTTGAAGCCGGATATCTTGCCGTCCGGGACGGCCGGATCATGTCGGTCGGACCGATGTCCGACTGTCCGGCCCCCGGGCCGGAGGACGAGGTGATCGACGCGGCCGGCCGCCATGTGCTGCCTGGGCTGGTCGACGCCCATTGCCATGTGGGCATTTTCGGCGATGGCCTCGGATTCGAGGGAGACGACGGCAATGAGATGACCGATCCGGTCACGCCGCACCTGCGCGCCCTCGACGGCGTCCACCATGCGGACCGCGCCTTCCGCGAGGCGGTGGCGGGCGGCGTGACGACGGTTGTGACGGGGCCGGGAAGCGCCAACGTCATCGGCGGCCAGTTCGCCGCGCTCAAGACGGTGGGACGCACGGTGGATGAAATGGCCTTCCGGGTTCCCTGCGCCATGAAGATCGCCTTCGGCGAGAATCCGAAATCGGTGTACCATGAGAAGCACCAGACGCCGACAACCCGCATGGCGACTGCCGCATTGCTGCGCGAGCAGCTCATGAAGGCACGCGAGTACCAGGCACTTCTCGAGGAGCATGAAGCCGATCCGGACGAGCATGACAGGCCGGAGTACGACATGAAGCTCGAAGCGCTCCTGCCCGTGCTGCGCGGCGAGCTGGTCGTCAAGGCGCACGCACACCGCGCCGATGACATCGCGACCGCATTGCGCATCCGCAAGGAGTTTGATCTCGACCTGACGATCGAGCACGCCACCGAGGCATGGATGATGGCGGATGTCCTGCGGGAGTCCGGGGTGGACATCGTCATCGGCCCGCTCCTGACCAACCGCTCCAAGCCCGAGCTGCGGCATCAGGAGATCGGCGCGGCGGGCATGCTGGTCTCGGCCGGCGTGCGGCCTGCGATCATGACCGACCATCCGGAGGTGCCGGTACAGCACCTGCTGCTCTGTGCGGGCATCGCCGTCCGTGAGGGCATGCCGCCCGAGGACGCGCTGGCCGCCGTCACGCTGCGTGCCGCCGAGGTCTGCCGCATCCAGGATCGTGTCGGCAGCCTGACACCAGGCAAGGATGCCGATTTCATCGTGTTGTCCGGCGCGCCGTTTTCCCTGTCGACGCAGGTCGACCTGACTGTGATCGGCGGCCGGATCGCCTATCGACGGGAACAGGGGACATGATGCGGGAGGAGAGCACAACCAATCCGTGGCTCGCGGCGGCCGGCGGATCCTTCGGGAGTGGCTGGCGCATGCTGGAATGCCACAGCGACTGCGAATCGCAGACCGAAGCGCTCGGTGCGGCGCTCGCAGCGCTGCTGCCTGCGGGCGCCACCGTCTGTCTGACAGGTGATCTCGGTACCGGAAAGACGGTGTTTGCGCGCGGCTTTGCCCATGGCCTTGGGATCACGGAGCCGGTGACCAGTCCGACCTTCACGCTGGTGAACAGCTACGAGGGACGGGCAGCCGACGGCGGGTCCCGGCTGCTGCACCATTTCGACCTGTATCGCATCGCGGACCCGATGGAGCTCGACGACATCGGGTGGGAGGAGTATTTCGACGGGCAGGCCGTCTGCCTTGTCGAGTGGCCTGACCGGGCGGGCGACAGGCTCCCGGTCGGGCGGTATGGTGTCACCGTGCTGCGGACGGAGCGCGACGAGGCGGGACGGAGCATCCGGCTCGTGCGGGAAGGAGAGGTGGCATGAAGATCCTTGCGCTGGATACGGCGACCATGACCGCGACATGCGCGGTGTCCGAAAACGGCGTCCTGCTGGGCGAGGCATCGCTGCATGGCGCGAAGACGCATTCCCAGAAGCTCCTGCCGATGGTCGGGGAGCTGCTTCGCTCGCTCTCGCTGTCCCCAGGGGAGATGGACGCCTTTGCCGTGTCGATTGGACCCGGCTCGTTCACGGGACTGCGCATCGGCGTCGTCACGGCGAAGGGCCTTGCCTACGCGGCGGGGAAGCCCGTCTACGGCGTCCCGACGCTCGAGGCGCTTGCCTTCACCGTGCCGTTCTGGAAGGGCGTCATCTGTCCGCTGGTCGACGCGCGCAACCAGCAGGCTTTCTGTGGCTTCTACCTGAGGACGGAGCATGCGGCGGAGCGGATGCTGGAGGACAACGTCCTGCATGTGGACACGCTGGCCGACACACTGGCCGTATTCGGTCGCGAGGTGCTGCTCGTCGGCGACTGCGCCGCACGCTTCGCACCCCTTGTCCGCGAACGCTGGGCGGACGCGCACTCCGATCTGGCGGTGCATGCGGCGGATCCGGCGATGTTCGGCCCACGTGCAGCGGCCACGGCGCTGCTGGCGGAGAGGATGGCCGTATCCGGTGCGCCGGGTGATCCGTTCGCCCTGGAGCCCTCCTACATGCGGCCTTCGCAGGCGGAACGGTTCCATCGGGGTGCGTCACGCTGACCGGCTTGCTGATCGGACGGACGCATCGCTTGGCATGCGCGCGTGCGCGGTTTGGAAGAAAAACTGCGGACATCGGGGAGGATGGATGGCGCACGATGGAAAGTCGAGAAGGGTGCAGGATGAATGAGTATGGGGGTCGCGGAGAAGAGAATGGCGTCGGACGCCGGCTGGACATGGTCATCCGACGCATGGAGGAAAGCGATCTGGACCGCCTTGCCGTTCTCGAGACGCGGTGCTTCACCATTCCCTGGTCGCGCGCGATGCTCGCGGACGAGTTGTCGAACGACCGGGCGCTCTACCTGGTGGCGTTGTGCGAAGGCCGCGTCGCCGGATATGCGGGCGCATGGATTGTCATGGATGAGGGCCACATCACCAATGTGGCCGTGGATCCCGACTTCCGGCGGGCCGGCATCGGCCGGGCCCTGCTTGCCGCCCTGCTCGAGGGGCTTGCAGGCGCCGGCGTCACGGCGTCAACGCTCGAGGTGCGCCGCGGCAACCGGCCGGCCATCGCCCTGTACGAGGCGTTCGGCTTCACGGTTGAAGGTGTCCGGCGCGGATATTACACCGACAACGGGGAGGACGCCCTCGTGATGTGGAGCCGCCTCGAAGCCTGAAACAGGCGGAAGCCGCCCGGGGCGGTTCTGCCTTGATCCCGAACAATGAACGCCCATCACCCAGCCGGCCGGGGGCCGGTGCCGCAAGGAGGTACGGAATGGACGCCACACCGTTATCCGCCGACAAGCTCCGCAGGGAAATGGATCCGTACGAGTTCAATTTCCCCGACACCTCCCGGGTCAATGCATCACGCGAGCTCATCGGCCAGCGTCGCGCCGCGGATGCGATCGCGTTCGGCCTGCGCATCCGCCTGGATGGCTACAACCTCTACATCAGCGGCGATTCGGGCGAAGGCAAGACGCGTTATGCCATCGAGTGCGTACAGAAGGCGGCGCGCGAGATGCCCATTCCCGAGGACTGGGTCCATGTCCACAACTTCGAAGATCCGGACCAGCCCAAGGCGCTCAACATGCCGGCCGGCATGGGGCGCGCGTTCAAGAAGGACATGGAGGAGTTCATCCGCGTCATCGAGCAGGAAATCGTCAAGGCCTTCGACGGGGAGGATTACCAGACCGAACGCACCCGCATCATCCGGCAGTTCAAGGACAAGAAGGACCTGCTGGTGGCGGAGCTCAACACCCGCGCCACCGAGCGCGACTTCCGCGTGAAGATGACCAGCTCCGGCATCTGGTTCATGCCCGTGGTGGACGGCAATCCCATCGACGAGGATGAGTTCAAGGAGTTGGACGAGGAGGTCAAGAGCGGGCTGACGCGCAATATCGAGCTGCTGCAGAAGGAATCCGCGGACATCGTGCGCAAGATCCGCGAGGTGGAGCTCGAGGCCGAGGATGCGGTCAGGGAATGGGAGGAGCGCATCGCCCTGTACGCCGTCGGCATGCACATGGACGACCTGCGCGACAAGTACGCCGACCGGGTGAACATCCTGTCGTACCTCGAGCAGGTGCGCAGCGACATTCTCGCGAATCTGGACGCCTTGCGCACGGAGGATTATGGGGAGGACCAGCAGGCCGCGCTCATGCAAATGATGATGAAGCGTGGCCAGGAGGACGATCCGCGGCAACGGTACCGCATCAACCTGCTGGTGGACAACAGCCGGCTGCATGGCGCCCCCGTCATCGTCGATTACAATCCCACCTACCAGAACCTCATGGGCCGGTGTGACTACGAGAACGAGATGGGCGCCATGACCACCGATTTCATGCGTATCAAGCCCGGACTGTTCCATCAGGCGAACGGAGGCTTCCTGATTCTGCAGATGACGGATCTTGCCTCGAATCCGCAGTCGTTCGAGGCCGTCAAGCGCACGCTCAAGACACGTCTGATCACCATTGAGCCGATGAAGGACCAGATGAACGTGATGGGCCTCGCCTCGCTCAAGCCCGAGCCCATACCCGTCAACGTCAAGGTCATCCTCATCGGCAGCCCGGAAATCCACAACCTGCTCTGGAACATGGACCGCGATTTTCGCAAGTATTTCAAGATCAAGGCGGATTTTGACGACGAGATGCCCTGGAACGACGACAATGCATTCCGGCTGGCCCAGTTCGTCGCGGCATGGTGCGAGAAGGAGGGAACCAGGCACTTCGACCGGCATGGGGTCGCCGCCGTCGTCAACCAGTGCTCCTGGCTCGTGCAGGACCAGAACAAGCTGACAACCCATTTCAACGACATCGCCGGCATTCTGGCCGAGGCAGCCACCTGGGCCGAGGTCGAAGGCGCGGCGCTCGTCGGCGCGGCCCATGTCAAGAAGGCGGTCGCCGAACAGCGGCGCCGCTCGGCCAAGGCGGACGAGGCACTGTTCGAGATGTATGCCGACGGCACCCTGATGGTGGACACGGACGGCTGGATGATCGGTCAGGTGAACGGCCTCGCCGTACTTGACATGGGTGACATCTCCTTCGGCAAGCCCTCGCGCATCACGGCCGCCACCTACATGGGCAAGAGCGGCATCGTCGACATCGAGCGCGAGGTGGAGACGGGCGGGGAGACGCACGCCAAGGGGGTCCTCATCCTCAGCGGCTTCATCGGCAACCGCTTCGCACAGGACATTCCGCTGTCACTCACCGCCTCGATCTGTTTCGAGCAGCTGTACAGCGGCGTGGAGGGCGACAGCGCCTCGACCGCCGAGCTGTACGCCATCCTCTCGAGCCTTGCGGATCTGCCCGTCTACCAGGGTTACGCCGTGACCGGGTCGGTCAACCAGCACGGCATGATCCAACCCATCGGCGGCGCGACCTTCAAGGTCGAGGGGTTCTTCGAGCTGTGCCGGCACAGGGGGCTCAATGGCAGGCAGGGGGTCATCCTCCCGCACCAGAACGTACGGAATCTCGTCTTGAGCGACGAGGTCGTGGAGGCGGTCCGCAACGGCCTGTTCCACATCTGGCCCATCCGCACGGTCGACGAGGGCATCTCCATCCTGACGGGCGTGCCGGCCGGCGTGAAGGATGCCGGCGGCAAATGGCCCGCGGACAGCGTCAACGGCCGGGTCAACGCCAAGCTGCAGAAGTATGCGGAGATTGTGGCGCGGTACAGGCCGGGGACCTGATCCGGTTGGCCGCCTGGGACGACCGCGAACGCGGTACGCGAGCAGCCTGAGACGAACACGAGCCGTGCTGCCACAGGGGTGCGGGAAGACATCGGAGGGGGACATCATGAGCATGTTTGAGGCGGGCATGCTGCTGTGCTTTGGAGCGGCATGGCCCGTCAACATCCACAAGTCGCTGAAGAGTCGCACCACGAGGGGGAAGAGCCTGCCGTTCCTGGTCATCCTGCTCGTCGGCTATGCATGCGGCATCGTCCACAAGCTGTTGAACAGCCGCGACATCGTGCTGGCGCTGTATCTCGTCAATTCCCTGATGGTGTCCGCCGACATCGGTATCTGGTTCCGCAACCGGCGCTATGACCGTGAGGCGGACCGGAAGGTGCCGCAGGGTGACGGCGCGGGAGCCTGATTCCGGGCATGGGCGCGGGACGCGTTGCGGCAGGCCTCAAAGGGTTTGCACAGCTGCGCGCGTTCTGGAAACAGGATCCGCATGGTGCGGCGCGATTCCTCCGGACGCGCCCCGAGGGCTGCGCTGCCCCATGGAACAGGGCCTGCAAGGCGCGTTTGCATCCGTTTCGCATGCATCGTCGCCCGGCCGCTCGGGGATAACGGCGGTGTGCCGCCGAAAGCCCGATTTCCCTAAGAAAAAAGCCTTGCCAAGGTGGCGATGCGCTGATATAATAGCTCTTGCTGTGACATGGCATACGATGAAACCGCAGATGGCAGGCTCAGCCTGGGAACTGCGGCGGAGATTGTCTGACTCTGGGAAGTCAGGCGACTTGTCGCTCTACATGGACGAAATCGTGCGCTCTCCGAGCGTATGTGTGTTCTTGCGTTGCAGCCCAGGGATGACCTCGGGCTTTTTCTCTGAAGTAACGCGACACACCCGGCCGTGTGGATACGAGATGCTTGTTGCGCCAGCGCAATCATTCATTCAAGGAGGCCTCAGTATGGCGAACAAACAGAAAATCAGAATCCGCTTGAAGGCATTCGACCACCAGGTGCTTGACGCATCGGCCGAGCGCATCGTCGAAACCGCGAAGCGCACCGGTGCCAAGGTGTCCGGTCCCGTGCCTCTGCCCACCCGCAAGGAAGTCATGACGATCCTGCGCGCGCCCCACAAGTACAAGGATTCCCGCGAGCAGTTCGAGATGCGCACCCACAAGCGCCTCATC
>JAEXRM010000054.1 GCA_023440865.1 Bacillota bacterium | reverse complement strand
AATGTCGGAAAGCCGTGTGCGGGAAAACCGCACGCACGGTTTGATGAGGGGTTGGTGGCCCGCTGGATGAACCGGCGGCGCCACCCGCCTACTCTAGTGAGAGGTTGCATGGACGGGAAGCCCCGTCGTGATGGCGCATCCGGGGGACTGGTACATGACCCGGTATCAGTCCGGCGTGATGCCCCGAACGTCATAACCGCTGTCCTCGACGGTTTCCCGCAGCAGGGCGTCCGTGACGATGTCCTCGGATTCCACGGTTGCCTTGCCACTGGCAAGCTCCACCTCGACGGCGGTGACGCCCGCAAGGGCGGAGAGTGCTTTCTTCACACGACCGGTGCAGTGATTGCAGGACATGCCTTCAATGGTGATGATGCGTTTCATGGGACAGCCTCCTTGTGCGTTCGCTTTGATCCGTTCGGCCTTGTTTGATCCTTCTGGTCTGCCTGGTCTTCTGCTTTCTTCCGACCCGTTCGGCCTTGCTTGATCCTTCTGGTCTGCTTGGCCCTCTGCTTTCCTCCGACCCGTTCGACCTTGTTTGATTCTTCTGGCCTGTTTGGTCCATTCCGTCCATCCACTATGTGCGCTTCGACAAGTTTGTGCCGGACGATGCGGCCGCATCATGCTCCATGCGCGTTTATGCCTTTTCAGGGATCACGCCTTGAATGCCTTCAGGCGAAGGGCGTTGCCCACGACCGAGACCGAGCTCAGGCTCATGGCGGCGGCGGCGAACACGGGGTTGAGCAGCGGCCCGCCGAACGCATGGAGCAGCCCGGCCGCGATCGGAATGCCGACCAGGTTGTAGAAGAACGCCCAGAACAGGTTCTGCTTGATGTTGCGGATGGTGGCGCGCCCCAGGCGGAGCGCGGCGGCCACGTCGGCGATGTCGTTGCGGATCAGGACGATGTCGGCGGATTCCACCGCGACATCCGTGCCGGATCCGACCGCGATGCCGATGTCGGCCTGCACAAGGGCGGGGGCGTCGTTGATGCCGTCGCCGACCATGGCCACGATCCGGCCTTCCGCCTGCAGCTGCTTGACGGCGTCCGCCTTGCCGCCCGGCAGGACTTCCGCCAGGACGGTGTCGATGCCCGCCTGGCGGGCGACGGCTTCCGCCGTGAGCCGATGGTCCCCGGTGATCATCGCGACCCGGATGCCCATGGCGCGCAACCGTTCCACGGCGGACCGGCTGGACGGTTTGAGCGTGTCCGCGGCGGCGATGATGCCCGCGGCTCTTCCGTCCACCGCCAGCAGCATGGGGGTGCGGCCGAGGCCCGCAATCAGTTCGGATTCCGCTCGGAACGGTGCCGGATCGATGCCGTTCTCCCGCATCAGCTTTTCGTTGCCCAGCAGCAGACGGCCTTCCGGAACGTCCGCGCGGATGCCGTATCCGGGCAGCGCCTCGAAGCCGGAGACCGGTTGTCGCTCGATGCCCTCGTCGGATGCCTTCTTGAGGATGGCGCCCGCCAGGGGATGCTCGCTGCCGTACTCGGCGGAGGCCGCATGCCGCAGCACCTGATCCGCGGAGAAGCCGGACAGGGCGACCACATCGGTCACTTCGGGCACGCCATGGGTGAGGGTGCCGGTCTTGTCGAACACGACCGTGTCGATGCGGTGGGCCATTTCCAGCGCCTCGCCGCCCTTGACGAGGATGCCGAGCTCCGCGCCGCGTCCGGAGCCCACCATGACGGCGGTGGGGGTGGCGAGACCGAGCGCGCACGGACAGGCGATGACGAGTACCGCGATGAAGATGGACAGGGAGAAGGGGATGGACTGGCCGGCCAGGAGCCAGGCAAGCCCGGAAACCAAAGCGAGGCCGATGACGATGGGAACGAACCAGCCCGAAATGATGTCCGCCAGCCGGGCGATGGGGGCCTTGCTGCCCTGGGCCTGCTCCACAAGCCGGATGATCTGTGCGAGCGTCGTATCCGCACCAACCCGGGTCGCGCGGACGGTCATGGTGCCGGTGCGGTTGAGGCTCGCGCCGGTCACCGGATCGCCCGGTTTCTTCTCGATGGGCATGCTTTCGCCGGTGAGCATCGATTCGTCGACGCTCGAATCACCGGAGACCACCTGCCCGTCGACGGCGATTTTCTCACCGGGTCGGACCAGCAGCAGGTCGCCGGGTTCAATCTCCTCGACCGGGATCTCCTGCTGGCCGCCGTCATGCAGCACGATGGCGGTTTTCGGAGCCAGCCCCATGAGCTTCTTCGCCGCTTCGGAGGCGCGGCGCTTCGAGTTGGCCTCCAGCGTTTTCCCGAGCTGGATCAGCGTGATGATGACGCCGGCCGTCTCGAAATACAGATGATTCACGGCCCCGAAATCTCCCTGGGTGATCCGCCAGAGGGAATACAGGCTGTAGAGCATGGCGGCACCCGTTCCGGTCGCGATGAGGGAATCCATGTTGGGTGATCCGCGGAAGAGGGTGCGGAAGCCGACACGGTAGAACTGCCGGCCGCTCCAGAGAATGGGCAGCACGAGAATCAGGCACACCAGCGTGTAGACCAGCGGGTACTGCATGGGTTTCATCCAGCCCGGCACCGGCCAGGCCAGAAAGGGAATCATCGGCCCCATCGCGATGTACAGCAGCGGCAACGCAAAGAGGGCGGAAGTCAGGAAGTGACGCCACATGCCCTTGATTTCGGCCTCCTTCCGATCGGCCGCCTCGTCCGGCACTTCACCGGATTCGATTTCCCGGGGCACATAGCCCAGCTCGCGGATCTTCTGCTTGATCTGGGAAAGGCGCACCTGTTCCGGGTCGTAGCGGATTTGCGCCTTTTCGGCCGCGAGGTTGACACTTGCATCGAGCACGCCGCCCATTTTTCCCACGCCCCGTTCGATGGCGCGCGAACAGGCGGAGCAGGTCATGCCCTCGATGGGGATGACTGCCGATTTGGGCTCCGACAGCCGTCTGGCCCCATATCCCGCCTTTTCCACCGCCGTGATGATGGCGCCGGTATCCAGCGCGGTGTCGTCATAGCGGACGGACAGGCGTTCCGTTGCGAGGTTGACCGTCGCCTCGTGCATGCCCGGCTGTTTTCCCACGGCGCGTTCCACGGCCCGCGAGCACGCGGCGCAGGTCATGCCGGTGATGACAAAGGTATCTGTTCTCATGGGCTGATTCCCCTCCTGCTCCCATTATATACCCCTGGGGGGTATAGCGCAAACCCCACGCGCCTCATTCCTTGACCGTGATGGTACCGGAAACCATGCCCATCCAGCAGGTGTAGCCGACGGCGCCAGGCCTGTCCGGTGTGAACTCCACGATGTTGTCCCCCTCGCGGAGATCCAGCTCGATACCGTACTCGGGGAATACCACCGTGCGGTTGCAGCCGGTGATCGTGCCGGCGTCCGCGTGCAGGTTCAATCGGACCGGGATCCCCTTTTTGACGGTGACGTCCGGATAGGCGCCGCGGGAGACCTCACCGGCAACGAGCTGGAAGCCGTCCGGGTCCGTTGCGGGTGCTCCGGCGGGAGCGCCCGTGTTCGCGCCTGCCGTGGTGGCGGAGGCAGGCTGTGCGGCCGTCCATGCCAGATCGGGCGCGAGTCCTCCCAGGCTCAACCCGCGCTGGATCAGCACCAAACCGAGCACGATCACGATGAGGGCGCCCGCCCGCATCATCCCCTGCCGGAACCGGTGCCCCAGCAGCGAGCCGACGGCACCGAGGGCGAACATCGCTGGCAGGGTGCCGAGGCTGAAGAACAGCATCGACAGGGCTCCGGCCAACGCGCTGCCCGTTCCGAGCGCGTACAGCTGCATGGCCTGCAGCGGACCGCACGGCATCAGTCCGTTCAATAGACCCACGAGGAAGGGGCCGCGACGTCCATCCACACCGAGCAGGCGTGCCCGCAGGGAGGCGGGGAGTCGTGGGATGATGCGATGGAGCGCGGGGAAGGTGCCCAGCAGCGAAAGCCCCATCACGATGGTGAAGAGGCCCGCGATGATCGCAAACAGGCCACGGGCCGCCCCTGGAAGCGAGAACACCGATCCAATGGCGCCGACGATGCCGCCGATGGCCGTGTAGGAAACGACACGCCCCAGGTTGTAGGCGAGGCTGGGTTTCCAGGCCGCACCGGATGCGCCTGCCGTGTCCGACGGGCGCGTCAGGCACTGGGACAGGTTGATGCCCCCGCACATGCCGATGCAGTGCAAGGAGGTCAGCAGACCGGTGACGAACAGCATGCCATAGCCCATGGAGGCCGTGATCTCCGGCAGGAAGCTGAAGAACGAGAAGCGGCTGGCAAGCAGCAGCCCGACCAGCAGCAGCCCGAAAGGCAGCAGGGTGCGGGCGACGCCGGACAAGCCGGCCGGCAGCGGGCCGACGCCGGACCGCACTCCGTCACCTGACTGTTGATTATCGGAAAAAGCCTTCTCCGGCCAGCTCCGACTTGCTGCTGTCGAAGCGACGCCATAACCCGCCGCTTCGACAGCCTTCCGGATTGTTTCCTCGTCCAGTTGCATCGAATCGAACAGGATCTCGGCCGTTCCGGAACGCAGCCGGACATCCGCTTCCGTCAGACCGTTGAGTGACAGCAGCGCCCTTCGGATGGCCGCCTCGCATTGCGGACAGGTCATGCCTGTGATATGGATGGTCTAGCGGATGTGCAACGGCATGGGACCTCCTTGTCATATCTGTCGGTATCGTGTTCACTTGATGAGATCGAACGGCTTGAGCAGCTTGTCGACTTCGATTGAGCGCCCTTGCCCGTCCTTTTTCTTGATTGCGGCAAGCTTCCACCCGGCGAGGGATTCCGCATTCAAGCCGGCATCCAGCAGCGGTTCGGGGTCGAGCACAAACACGAGGTCCTTGTCGTTCTTCGCGCCATCCTTCGCCCACTCGAGCATGTTGCCTCCGCCAAGATCGATGCCGTAATGGTCCAGCTCCTCGTGGTAGCCGATGCTACCTCTATTCGTCCGGATGATCTCCTTGAAAGCACCGAGCGGGGTTGAGGCGGCATCGGCGTCAAAGGATTGGCTTCCGATTTCAGCCATGACGGACAGGCGTCCCGAGGCGGTATCGAACGAGTAGGTTTCCTTGGGAAGCTTTTTCGGATCGAGACCCGCATTCAAGAAAGGAACGCCATCGAATGACAGGACGGCATCCGGTTGCTTGTCCAGGCTGAAGTCGCGACTCCAGGTGAAACGGTCGCCGTCCGGAGATGACAACTCCCAGGCCGTATTGGAGCCGGTGTTAGTGTCGGGAGTGGTACCTGTTGCAGAGAGCAGTGCGTCGAACGACGAGACGGCCCAAGTCGCTACGACATCCGAGGTGCATGCGGTGATTGCTAGCACCGCGGACAACAGGAGGGCTGGGATCGCCATGGCACGTAGGGCCGGCCCGGATGTGTGCACCACGTGCCGGTTTGCTGTCTGGATCGAGTCCGTGTCTTGGCTGTGCCCGGCGCTGAAGTATCTAGTGGACACCTCTCGATTTCGTTGTTTCATCTAGGGTTGCCTCCTTTGCATATGCAGTTATTATACCCCGGAGGGGTATCTGGGTATCAGTATGACACCTGAAAATGGAGATATGATGGAGATCCACCCGGATGGCAGATGGGATCGGAGGCTGTCAGGAATCGGATGGTGCCTGGGGGATGGACACGGTGAACGTGCTGCCTGCCCCAGGAACGCTGTCCACTGTCACCCGGCCGCCATGGGCGGCCACGATCGTGCGCACCAGCGCGAGACCGATGCCGGATCCGCCGGTGAGCCGGCTCCGTGAAGGATCTGCGCGATATAGACGCTCGAAGATGTGGGGCAGATCCTTCGCGGGAATGCCAATGCCCGTATCGGTGACGGACAGATGGGTCAATCCGTCCCGTTCCCAGGTTCGGATGGTGATCGCGCCACCTTCCGGTGTGTATTTGATGGCGTTCGAAAGCAGGTTCACGATCACCTGACTCCATTTGTCGCGATCCGCATGGAAATGCAAGGCCTGACAGGACAGCTCGACCTTGATGCGCTTGCGTGCATACTCCGGTTCGTGATGCACCAATAGCCGACGCAAGAAATCCTCAGCGGGCAGGATGGTCTTGTCAAGAGGAAGGGCATCGGCGTCATACCGTGCCAGCTTCTCCAGATCCCCAACCAGTCGGGAGAGCCGAAGGATTTCCTCATGGCAGCTTTCCAGCCGTTCCGTCGTGGGCTCCCAAATTTTATCGATCATCGCCTCGAGATGGGTTTGCAATGTGGCAAGCGGTGTTCTGAGTTCATGCGCCACATCGCCCGTGAGCCGTGCGCGCAGGGCATCCTGCGCATCAAGGGCGTCTGCTGCCTGATTGAGTGTCATAACGAGCTGGTCTATTTCCCGGATGCCGCTGCTTGCACCCGCGCGTGAGCGCCTGGCTCTCCCATCGAGCGTGCGGGCGGTGGCTGCGACAAGGGATAGCGGACGACTGATCGCCCTGGACAGCAGTATGCCCAACCCCAGCGATGCAAGCAGGGAAAAGGAAGCGGCCAGCGAGAGGATGGTGTTGAGCGTGCGCAGGAAATGATGGTCCGCCTCGCTGAAATAGTAGGGAGCGTACTGTTCGATTTCGATGCTGCCGACGGCTTCTCCCCGATTCGCCAGCGGGATCGTTCTACCGGGAAACGTGCCATCCCATGCAGGGTCGCTGACCCTCATGTCACGCGACATGTCGGTGAGCATCTGGTGGCATAAGCCTTCGTTGTAGGTGTATGCGTTCCACAGGACATGCCCGGAGGTATCCAGTATCTTGAGGATGAACCCGCGCTCCATTGCCTGAACGCCGATCTGCTCGAGCGCCGTCAGATCCGGCTCTGTTGATGCAGCAAGGCGGGTGGCCGTCATGGCGGCGATTTCCCGCATGCGCGATTCGCGTTCCTCCTCCACATAGTCACGGAACTGCCTCGTCAGCTGCAAGTTCGAGAGGATGCCGACGGTCGCCGCGCACAACAGGGCCGTCAGCGCGAAACAGAGGGTCAGGATGGTGCGAAGGCCTGATATCCGGTGTCTCATCTTGTCTCCCTTGCCTTTGGAGCTTCCGACCTTCTTCCAGTCTGTTTCGGCGCGAAGTCGAACCGGTAGCCGATGCCGTGCAGCGTGCGGATGTGGACCGGATTGCGTGCATCCTCCTCGATTTTCTGCCGGAGGTTCTTGATGTGAGAATCGATGGTGCGGTCGTAACCGTCATATTCCTGTCCCATGGCGGCGGTAATGAGCGCTTCCCGTGTGAAGGCCCGACCCGGATGAGAAAAGAGTGTGTCGAACAGCTTGTACTCGATGGGGGTGAGGCTGATCGGCATGCCGTCGCGTGTCACTTCGTGACGGACTCGGTCTATGGCGAGGCCTTCTGGTTCTTGCCGGGGCGTCGAGAGGGGGGGGCGGTCATCGCGGACCGAGCGGCGCAGCAGTGCCGCAACCCGTGCGGCCAGTTCCCGCGGGCTGAACGGTTTTGACATGTAGTCATCCGCACCGATGCGCAGCCCCTCGAGCAGATTGGCCTCTTCGGCTTTCGCCGTCAGCATGAGGATCGGCAGGTCCGAAACGGCGCGCACCTTCCTGCAGAAATCCTCGCCGGACATGTCAGGCAGCATCAGATCAAGAATCAACAGGTCGCAGGGGCGTTCCTGCAGATACAGTTCCGCTTGGTGGCAGTCATGAGCCTGGGCGACCGTATGCCCGTCATGTTCGAGGTAGGCTTTCACGACTTCTGACAATTTCGGTTCGTCGTCGATGATGAGGATCCGGGAAGAACCTACCGACAAGATGCACCTCCCTGCGCTGATGGCGGACGGGATGCGAATGCATTCCGGCGTATCGCATCTTCTATGATATTACCCTGTAAATATGGAGGTTTCATGTAGTATGTCGTATGCATCCTGTCCTTTCATGTTTCGCGATCCGACGAGGGATATTAATAATATTAAAAAGATAGGAAATAATATGAATTATGCTTGACCGCATCGATGGAAAGGATGTACAATCAAAAACAATAAAACCAACCGGAAAACTAATAATTGGAGGGCGAGAATATGGCGAAGATCGCAAAGAACCTGACGGCCCTCATTGGAAACACACCACTGCTCGAGTTGGGTAATTATGGAACGGCAAGCGGCGTGGAGGCTTCCCTCGTTGCGAAAATCGAGGCATTCAATCCGGCCTCCAGCGTCAAGGACCGCATTGGTTACGCCATGATCCGCAGTGCGGAGGAGAAGGGGCTGATCAACAAGGACTCGGTCATCATCGAGCCCACGAGCGGAAACACGGGCATCGCGCTGGCCTTCGTATCCGCCGCGAAGGGATATCGGCTCATCCTGACCATGCCGGAAACATTTTCGGTTGAGCGGCGCAACCTGCTTAAGGCACTGGGTGCGGAGCTGGTGCTGACACCGGGTTCCGAAGGCATGGGCGGGGCCATACGCAGGGCGGAGGAACTCGCCGCGCAGACACCGAACTCATTTATCCCGCAACAGTTCCAGAATCCGGCCAATCCCGATATCCATAGAAGGACGACAGCCGAGGAAATCTGGCGCGACACCGATGGACAGGTGGATGTCTTTGTCGCCGGCGTTGGTACGGGCGGAACGGTTTCCGGTGTGGGTGAGGTGCTCAAGCAGCGGAATCCGCAGGTGAAAATCGTCGCCGTTGAACCGTTCGATTCTCCGGTCCTGTCGGGTGGCGTGAAGGGTCCGCACAAGATTCAGGGCATCGGCCCCGGCTTCGTGCCCGCCAATTTCAACGCCAGTGTCGTGGATGAAATCTACAAGGTTCGGAACGAAGAGGCCTTTGAGACCTCCCGCAAGCTTGCGAAGACGGAAGGCCTTCTGGTCGGCATATCCTCTGGAGCTGCCGCCTTTGCAGCAACACAGATCGCGAAGCGGCCGGAAAACAAGGGGAAGCGTATCGTGGTCCTGCTGCCGGATACAGGGGAGCGCTATCTTTCCACGACGCTGTTTCAGGAGGAATGATACCTATACATACTGACACGGCATCATCCGGCATGGTGATGCCGCTTTCTTTGTCTATATACATACTAAACAAATAGGAGAAGTATATATAAGCGACGATTCTTCTGAGAGGGGTGGCGCATGTCGACGCGGATCGCCGTTGCGAGCAGTGACGGAAAGGTCATCAACAGCCATTTCGGGCATGCCGGGCAGTTTCTCGTGTTCGATTTGGATGACGCGGGCTTCCAGTGGAAGGAGACTCGCGCGAACGAACCGGCATGCCATACAGGCGAACACGACGACCGCGGTTTGGCGGCGTCGGCGGATCGGATCAAGGATTGCGAACTCGTTCTCGTTTCCAGGGCGGGGCCGGTTGCCGTGCGCCTCCTGGCATCGATGGGAATCCGGACGCTGGAGGTGACAGACTACATTCCTACGGCATTGGGGAAGCTGGTGGAGTCCAGAAGAAAAGGCATGGGGCGATTCAGGAACAGATCAGAAGTCTGATTCCGGTCAGGCGGAAGGATGGCTCCAGTACAGCAGGCATCACGGCACAATGGATCGGACAGAAAGGCGGAATCACATCATGGCAGCAAAGAAAATCACGCAGATCGCCATCTATGGCAAGGGCGGAATCGGCAAGTCGACGACAACGTCCAATCTTAGCGCGGCACTTGCGACGGCCGGCTACAAGGTCATGCAGTTCGGGTGCGATCCGAAGAGCGACTCGACGAACACCCTGCGGCAAGGCAAGTACATTCCGACCGTGTTGGACACGTTGCGCGAGAAAAACTCGGTCAAGGCGTCCGAGGTGATTTTCGAAGGTTTCGGCGGTGTCTATTGTGTCGAGGCCGGCGGTCCGGCTCCCGGTGTCGGGTGCGCGGGACGCGGCATCATCACGGCAGTGCAGCTGTTCAAGCAGCAACGTGCCTTTGAAGAGCTGGATCTGGACTATGTCATATATGACGTGCTGGGCGACGTCGTCTGCGGCGGGTTCGCCGTCCCTGTCCGCGAGGGCATTGCGGAGCATGTCTTTACGGTATCATCCGCAGATTTCATGGCAGTGTATGCGGCCAACAACCTCTTCAAGGGCATCCACAAGTATTCGAATTCCGGCGGCGCCCTGCTCGGCGGCGTCATCGCCAATTCCATCAACCAGCCGTATTCGAAGGACATCATCGACGACTTTGTCAAGCAGACGGACACACAGGTTGTCGAATACGTGCCGCGCTCGGTCACCGTCACGCAGTCGGAATTGCAGGGAAAGACCACCATCGAGGCGTTTCCGGATTCAGAGCAAGCCAATGTGTATCGCCGGCTTGCTGCCAAGGTGGCCGGCCATACGGAGTCGAAGGTGCCTTCACCGCTGGAGATCTCCGCGCTGCGGGAATGGGCGGCCAAATGGGCCGATCAGCTGCTCGCGATCGAGACCGGTGAAGTCAAGAGCGTCGCCCAGGGAATATGACAGGGGCTGCATGCCTTGTCGGAGTTCCGCCGCGGATCGGGCAATGGACGACAGAAGATACTGCTGTGCGGTATGGGGCAGGAGGACAACATGACGGGCATCAAGACCGGTACCTACATCAATCCGACTCTGGCGCAGCATCCCTGCTACAACGGGGAGGCGCACGGCCGCTACGGCAGAATCCACCTGCCGGTCAGTCCGTACTGCAATATCCGGTGCCGGTTCTGCAAGCGCAGCCGGAACATGCATGAGGATCGGCCCGGTGTGGCGCGGGGGATCCTGTTGCCGGAACAGGCGGTCGGTGTACTGGCTCGTGCCTTGGAACTGTGCCCGGAGATCACCGTCGTCGGTGTCGCCGGTCCGGGCGATCCGCTTGCCAGTCCGCATGCGCTCGAAACATTCCGACTGGTGGATGCCGCATATCCCCGGCTGGTGAAGTGCATGTCGACGAACGGATTGGCATTGTTCCGGCATGCGCAGGCGATCGCCGATGTCGGTGTGAAAACGCTGACCGTGACGGTGAATGCCGTACAGGCGGACATTCTGGAGAAGATCAACGGCGGCATCGATACCGACGACGGATTCCTTGATGGCAAGGAAGGTGCCCTGCGACTCCTGTTCGCCCAGATGGCGGGCATCCGCAAGGTGACCGAACTGGGTGTGACAGTCAAGATCAACAGCGTGCTGGTCCCCGGCGTAAACGACACGCACATCGGGGAGATCGCCCGCGTGACGAAAAGCGTGGGCGCCTCCCTGATGAACATCATTCCCCTGATTCCACAGCACGAGTTCGCCCATGTCGAGGCACCGGACTGCCTCCGTCTCAACGAGGCACGCGAAGCGGCGGAGAGACACCTGCCGGTTTTCCGGCACTGCAAGCATTGCCGTGCCGATGCCTGTGGCATTCCCGGCGGCAGGGACTTTGCCTCGGAGCTGTATGACAGGCGCCTGGACACGTTTTCCCACGGATGATGCACGGAAGAGAGGGCACGCTGCATGGCGACACAATTCATCGGCACGGAGAGCGAGACGCGGGAAAACCGGCTCGGCTCAATTACAGGATACACGGGAACCCTTCAGGATCTGGGCGGACAGGCTGCCTGCGGAGGACCGGCCGAAGGAAAACGCTGCTTCCGCCAGGCGAGCCTGTGCAATGCGGCCTGCGCGCTGAGCCAGCTGGGCTTCATCACGGATGCCGCCGTTGTGCACCATGCGCCCTCAGGCTGCGCGGTGACCTCCATGGCCATCCACAATGAAAAAAGCCAGTTGGCGGCTAGAATCAAGCGGGACATCCGGAATTCCGCCTATGTCTGCACGGACATGGACGAATCGGACACGGTGTTTGGCGCCGTGGACAACCTGGAGGCGGTGGTGCGGGAAACCGTGAGCCGGTACCGGCCCAAGGCGGTTTTTATCGGCGCGTCCTGCGTCAGCGGCGTCATCGGCGAGGATCTGGAGAGCACGGCGGCCGCGCTGCACGAGGAACTCGGCATTCCCGTGGCGCCGGTCCACTGCGAGGGCTTCAGGACCCAGATCTGGGCGTCCGGCTTCGATGCGGCATTCCACGCCATCCTCAACCATGTCGTGAAGCCGCCGCGGAAGAAGACGCATGTCGTGAATGTGATCAACTTCTTCGGCAGCGCGCGGAAGGAAATCACCAGCCTGTTCGCCGAACTGGGTGTGGAACCGCTCTTTCTGCTGGCCAATGCCAATGTGGAAGAACTGTCTCGTCTGTCCGAATCGGTTGCGACGGTGTCCACCTGCGGAACCCTGGGTTCATACCTTGGCAACGGGTTGCAGACCCTGTACGGCGTGCCATATGTCAAGAGCCTGCAGCCGCATGGCATCGCGGGCTTTGAAAGCTGGTTGCGCGGACTGGGGGAGGTACTCGGCAAACAGGTGGAGGTGGAACGGATTCTGGCGCGGGAACGTGGCAGGCACCTGCCCGGAATCGAGGCGGCCAAGGCGAAGCTGGTGGGGCTTCGCGCCGTGGTGGGCATGGGGCCCGGGTTCAACTGGAACACATCGCGCGTGCTCCAGGAGCTTGGCATCGAGATCGTCCATTCCGCCGCCTGGCATTTCGACCGGCAGTATGACGACAACCGGTCTCCGGATGCGTTCGACTGGCTCGTGCGGCATTCCCCGTACGACTATCCGCTTTCCGTGAATGACCTGCAGAACCATGAGATCCTCAACATCCTGCATGCGACGAAGCCGGACATCTTCTTCTCCCGCCACACCGGATCGACCGTCTGGGCCATGAAGCTGGGCATACCAGCCCTGTGCGTCTACGATGAGTACGACATGTTCGGGTATGCCGGGCTGAAACGGTTTGCCTGGTCGATCATCGACACCGTGACGAACAGAAGCTACACGGAGAACCTGTCGAAGCGGGTGAAGATCCCCTATACATCCTGGTGGCTCGCACAGGAACATGACAGCCTGATGGGCGGGGAGGAACGCTGACATGAAGCAACTGATGGACAATCGGCCTGACACCGGACGGGCGGAAGGCCCGAAGATCCTGGACATGCCGCGTCATGTCTGCGCGCTGGGCGCCATGCAGACCGTGCAGGGCATCCATCGGGGCGTGCCGATCGTGCATGCCGGACCCGGTTGCGCCACCAAGCTGGCTGCCGGTCTTGCGGGCAGCAGCGGTGATTCCGGCTACATATCACCACAGATCTATCCGAGCTCGAATCTCGGGGAAAAGGAGACCGTGTTCGGCGGTGAGTCGCGTTTGCGGGAAACCATTGCGAACGCCCTGCGTGTGGTGGATGGCGACCTGTATGTCGTTCTTTCCGGATGCACGGCGGAGATCGTCGGCGACGACATCGGCAAGGTGGCATCCGAGTTCCAGGCGCAGGGCCATCCGATCATCCATGTGGAGACCGCGGGATTCAAGGGAAGCAGCCGGCTTGGTCATGAATGGGTGGTCTCCGCGATCATCTCGCAATATCTGGCCGAACGGCCGGTTGGGGAAAAAGTCAAGGGTCTGGTGAACATCTGGGGCCCTGTTCCCTCACAGGATGCCTTCTGGGTTGGCAATCTGCGCGTGCTGGAGTCGCTGGTGGCCGAGCTCGGGCTGACGCCCAATGCCGTGTTCGGGGAGCAGCGGGGGATCGGGAACCTCGACCGGGTTCCCCAGGCGGAATTCAACCTGCTTGTATCACCCTGGCTGGGCCTGTCCAACATGCGCGAACTGGAGGAGGCTTTCGGAACGCCCTGCCTTCACATGCCCGTCCTACCGATCGGCGCGACGGAGACAAGCCGCTTTCTGCGGGAGGTCGGCGCGTATGCCGGCCTGTCGGCCGAGCGGGTGGAATCAGTGATCGAACGGCATGAACGGGAATACTACTGGCATCTGGAACGCGCATCCGATGTCATGCTGGAAAACCGGACGATGTCTCGCCGCTTCTCCGCCGTGACGAACGCCGCCGATGCGCTTGCCGTCTCACGGTTCCTGGTCAACGACCTCGGTTTGATGCCGGAGAAGCAGTTCATCACGGATGCCACGCCGGCGGCGCACCAACCGCGCGTCCGGGAGCTGTTCGCCGATCTGCGACCCGGGATCGGGGCCGAGGTGGTCTTTTCCACCGACGGATACCTTGTCCACGAGGCCATCCGGGGCACGGAGTGGTTCGATCCGCCGCTGATCCTGGGGAGCATCTATGAAAAGAAGCTGGCGGAGGAACTTTCGGGCAACTTCCTTGCCATCTCCACCCCGGTCAAGGAACGGCTCATCCTCAATGGAACCTATCTTGGGTATGCGGGCGGCTTGCGCATGATCGAGGACATCTATGCCTGGGTGTTCCGCCAGTTCAACTGACAGGGAAAGATGATCCGTGGGTGCATGTGGCATCGTCAGGGCGCCTTTATCCGCAAAACGTGAGGGAACGGGCGATTGTATTGTGGGAACGGAAGCAACTTGACATGGTTGTTCCTGTTTCGTATGATAAATACGAAATCATATCGAAATAGTAATCATTAATGGACCGGTGATCATGGCATGTTTGGTTCCAGCCGTACTGGTTGGCAGAAACCGGCAGTCTGACGACAGAAGGAGCTCCATGAAGCTTTCCACCAAGGGCCGATACGGGCTGCGTGCGCTGGTTGATCTGGCCCACCATGGCAAAGGCGACCATCTGGCGCTTTGTCAGGTCGCGGAACGACAGGGCATATCGGAGAATTATCTCGAGCAGGTGTTTTCCACACTGCGCAAGGCCGGCATCGTGAAAAGCGTCAAGGGGGCGCAGGGCGGATATGTGCTAGCGATGAAGCCGGAGAAGATTGTGGTCGGTACAGTTTTGCGCGTGCTCGAAGGTGACCTGCTGGTTACGGATCGCGACGGTACGCAGGGTGAGCCTGATCCTGCTGGCATTCAGGCAACCTTGCAGGCCGTTGTCTGGGACAAGGTCAATGAAGCGATCCTGCATGTTGTGGACCAGCTGACGCTGGCTGATCTCGTGGAGGACTACCGCCTGCGCTCGGGCGAAAACGCCCTGATGTTCTTCATTTGATTCAGAAAGACAAATCACGCATGAGCGAATGGAAGGAATAGGAATGGGCAGCAAGGTCCTGGTGGGCATGAGCGGCGGGGTGGACAGCGCTGTTGCCGCAGCGCTTTTGAAGGTACGCGGATATGAAGTGACAGGGGTCACGCTCAAGTTGTGGGACGGGCAAGCGGAGAGCGGCTGCTGTTCTCTCGCGGACACGGAAGACGCGCGGCACGTCGCGCAGCGGCTCGACATTCCCTTCTATGTGCTCAACTTCAAGGACATGTTCCGGGAACGGGTCGTCGACGCGTTCGTGCAAGCCTACCTGGAAGGCGAAACACCGAATCCCTGCCTGGCCTGCAATGATGAAATCAAGTTCAGCGGTATGCTCGACAAGGCCCGTGCCATCGGCATGGACTTCATAGCAACCGGTCATTACGCCCGGATCGCCTTGGATCCCGAAACCGGTCGCCATCTGCTCCTGAAGGCGACCGATCCGAAGAAGGACCAGAGCTATGTGCTATACAACCTCACGCAGGAG
>JAEXRM010000019.1 GCA_023440865.1 Bacillota bacterium | reverse complement strand
CATGCCAGCAGCAGGGGTTTGACCGCATGCACGAGCTCCACCGGCGTCAGCACGAGCCGGTCATACGTCGTGAAGCGGACCCGCCGCATTGCCGCGGTTGCCTTGCCACCTTGATCCAGATATGCCGGCACATCCCCGGCACGCACCGGACCGTACGCGACGGAGAAACCGGATTGTCTGCGCACCTCGTGCGCCGATATGCCGGAAGCGCCCAATTGCGGCAGAATGAGCCGCCGGTGGCGCACAAAGGAGGCAAGGCCCGTCACCTTGATGCGGCGTACGAGCTCATGCGTTCCGAATGTGCCTTTTCCGGCGGCACACCACACATTGATGCCCTTCGTGTCCAGTACGAGGATCCAGAGATCGCGTCCGCCCAGTTCGCGTCTGAGCATGTCGAAGCTCATCCGGTAGTTGGCCGTGACCAGGACCGGCGCATCGGCATCCGGGTTTCCCAGCCGGTACAACCCCGGATGAACCGTATGGTTCATCCGGTTGATGTCCCAGCGTGCCTTCCAGTTGCCGATGCGATCCGCCATCGTATATGCTGATGATGTTTGGAAAGGCTCCGGATATGCGGTTCCGGAACCGGAGCACGTCGTGCCGCCAGTTCTCCGCAACCGGAATGCAGTCGATGTCCGACGGAGCGCACAACCGGCATCATCCGCTTCGGATGCTTCCGCTGCCGCATTCGTCCGCATCATCGCATCCAGAGCTTCCATCTGTTCCGCCATACGAACCTCCCGTTGAAGTCGGCGCACCGCAGATATCACGGCTTCAGACATCTGCCGGAGCGTTCCGGTCTTGCCAGGATCATCATACAGCATTTACTTGCTATTTGCAACAATTTCGTTTTGCAATCATCATGCGACCGCTTCTTGATGAGAGGAATCCCTGAAGGCATCGGTCCTCACAACAGCGAGTACAGGAAACCGGAAACCATGCCGCCGGCCAGAACCAATCCGACATACAGGATGACGGCTCGGCGCCTGAGGATCGTGGCAAGGCCCGCGATGACACCTGCGCTGGTTCCCGGACCAGTGATCAGGAAGGCCATGAGCGCGCCCGGACCGGCACCACTGTCCATCAGCGATCGGATGAGCGGGATGCTGCCGTCACCGGAGACGTACATCGGCAGTCCGATGAGCGCCGCCAGAGGAATCGAGTACCAGCGGTCCGCCCCGAACAGCACCTGGATCCACTCAGCCGGAACCAATCGGTTGACAAGATATCCAATGCCCGCAAACAGCATGAACATGGGCAGGATCTGCTTCAGACCAAGATCGACGGTCACCCGCAGCAGTTCATCCAGCCGGAGGCGGCGCACCGTGCGCCGAATGGAAACCGCAGGCATGGCAAGGTCCGGCATCGCGCGATCGGCGCTTTGGCAGGAAGGGATCGCATTCATGGCCTCTTCCTGTCCACACCCGCATCCAGCGACCGAAACGGCTGCGCATGCAAGCTCCCCGCACCCGCACGCTGGTTGTGCCGCTGTGCGTGCCACGGCTTCCCCGCACCCGCACGCAGGTTTCTGTTCGGCAATGCTCCCGGAGTCGGTCTCTTCCTTTCCACCGCGCAACTGTCCGTCCAGCCAGCTCGTTCGCCTGGCAATGCGATCTGCGATGAAGCCGGACACCAGTCCCATGACAACCGACGCGACCACCAGGGCCATGGCGAAACGGAAGCCGAGAATCCCCCCCATGAGAACGAAACCATCGGGACTCATCAGCGGCGACGAGACCAGAAACGCCATGACAGGCCCCCAGGGCAGCAAGGACGCACACATCGACAGCACGACCGCCATCGTGCCGCAGGCGCAGAATGGTGTGAAGGTGCCGAACAGGACGCTTGCCGGGATGGAGGCCGCCGCCTTTCCGGCGAACGCCGCGCGCATGCGCTCCGGGCCGGCGTACACGCGCACCGCCGCGGCCACGGCGATGCCGAGCAGCAGCACCAGCGCATTGTGCGAGATGGAAGTGACGACATACCGGAACGTGTCAACCAACAACTGCGTGATGTAGTCAATCATGGGATACCTCCTGTTTTTATTTGTATCATGCAAGTTTTTAGCATGAAAACACAAGAATGAAGGCCCGATGCCAGAACCGGGCCCTGGCGGCCATGTTCGTTCAGCAACAGTTCGGGTTGGCTGCCTCGAAGGCCGCCTGCAGTTCCAGAACGGCCTGCCGGATAGAAGCCATGCGGCCGTCGGGAATGTGGCGGACCATCTTGGCATAGTAGGCGCGGATGCTTTCCTTGAGCAGCAGCGCCTTCTCCCGACCCTTGTCGGTCAGGTGCAGGCACACGCACCGCCGGTCCTGCACGTCGAGCGCGCGTACCAGATACCCATCGCGAACAAGCAGTCCGGCGATCCGTGTGACCGTGCTTGTCCTGAGGTTGAGCCGCTGGCTGATCTCCTGCATCGACTGGCCATCCTGCTTCTCCAGTTCCAGCAGGCAGTGGCATTGGGAAGTCGTCACGCCATGGACGGTGATCTGATCGCGCTCGAACAACTGGCATACACGCACGAGCCGTGTGACCATGTCCCCCATTCCCTCCACGACCTGCGGATCCGCAAGATCCGGTTGCATGGCTGCTTTCACCTCAGCGGGTTCTATGTTCATACCGATACTCCTTTTTAGTTGCATGATACAAGTTTCGTTTTGATTGTATCATGCAACTATTTGGGCGTCAATCCATCATTCACGTTATTTTCAACCCGCATTGCATCAACCGCTCATCAGGCGCATTGATGGCCGCGCGACGCACGGGAACCGATGCTTGACCGCCGATGGCCGTCACATGGAAAAGCGCAGGGAGAGCCAATGTGCTCGACCCGCCCTGCGCCCCGGTTTGAACATCGAGTACCTTTCATGCCTTACTTCAGCTTGAATTTCCGGATGTTCCCCACCAAGTGGGTGGAAAGCGCCGACTGGCTGTCCACGATCTGTGTCACACCCTTGATCTTCTCGCCAACATCCGCAATGTTGCCTGCAATCTCCTGACTGCTGGCGGCCGTCTGTTCGACAGCTGCCGATACCGACACGATGGCGGTGTTGATCTGGTTGATCGAACCGTTGATGGTTGCCGACTTTTCCTTGAAGCGCTGCATCTTCGTCTTCACAAACTCGGCATCCGCCAGATACTTCCGTCCGGTTTCCACGAGCGTGTCGTAATCGGCAATGACCTTGTCGTCGACAAACTGCAGCAGCGCTTCGGAATTGCCGGACAAGTCGTTGAAGGCAGCCTGCACCTCGGTCACCAGCTGATTGATCTTCCCGACCGATTGGGAAGATGCATCCGCCAGCTTTCGCACCTCCTCGGCCACAACAGCGAAACCCCGTCCGTGTTCACCCGCCCGGGCCGCTTCAAAAGAAAAAGCCACGACTTGATGTCGTGACTTATCTCAGTGGAGCTGGTGGACGGATTCGAACCCCCGACCTGCTGATTACAAATCAGCTGCTCTACCAGCTGAGCTACACCAGCCCAATGTGGCTGCGGCATCCCAAAGGATGCCGCAGCCATGTGGATGGCGACCCGGAAGGGGCTCGAACCCTCGACCTCTAGCGTGACAGGCTAGCGTTCTAACCGACTGAACTACCGGGCCGTATAAATTGCCGGAGGCGGGTGCCTCCGGCATGGGGGAAATGGTGACCCCAGGGGGATTCGAACCCCCGTAGCCGCCGTGAGAGGGCGGAGTCTTGACCGCTTGACCATGGGGCCATGGTCCACGCTGCTTGCGCGGCGTTTCAAGGACAAGACATATTCTACTGGCCCGGAAGGGGAATGTCAAGCGGTTTTTGGGGGTTCCGCCGCATCTTCGCAAAGCCCTTGCGCTGCAAAGACTCCAGCGGAAAGGCGGCGCCTCGGGTTGCAAAAGAGGGGCTTCGGCCTCACGCTTCCTGGAACAACGGAGTGGAAAGATACCTTTCACCCGTGTCCGGCAACAGCACCACGATGGTCTTTCCCACATGCTCCGGCCGCTGTGACAGCAGAACCGCCGCCTTCGCGGCCGCGCCGGAGGAGATGCCCACCAGCAGCCCTTCGGTCCTCGCCAGGCTGCGTGCCATGGCGAAGGCGTCGTCACCGGCGATCGGCAGAATCTCGTCAATCACGGCGCGGTTCAGCACATCGGGCACGAATCCGGCGCCGATGCCCTGTATCCTGTGCGGTCCGGGGTTTCCTCCGCCGAGCACCTGCGACTCCGCCGGTTCGACGGCAACGATGCGGACACCGGGAATGCACTGTTTGAGCACCTCGCCCACTCCCGTGATCGTGCCGCCCGTACCGACACCCGCCACGAAAATGTCGATTTTGCCGTCCGTATCGCGCAGGATTTCCTGTGCCGTGGTCCGGCGGTGCACGGCCGGATTGGCTGGATTCTTGAACTGCTGCGGCATGAATGCTCCCGGCGTTTCCGCCACAAGCTCCTCCGCCCTGCGGATGGCGCCCCGCATGCCCTCCGCGCCCGGCGTGAGCACCAGCTCGGCCCCGTACGCCTTCAGCAGCAGCCGACGCTCCATGCTCATGGTTTCCGGCATCGTGAGGATCAGTCGATAACCTTTCGCCGCCGCCGCAAACGCCAGTGCGACACCCGTATTCCCGCTCGTCGGCTCGATGATGACCGAATCTTTTGTCAAAATGCCCGACTTCTCCGCATCCTCGATCATGGCGTTGCCGATGCGGCACTTGACCGAGCCTGAAGGATTGAACGACTCGATCTTGCCCACGATGCGCGCCTTCGCCCCCTGTGCGGCCGCAAAACGGTCAAGGGCGAGCAGGGGCGTGTTCCCGATCAGCTCGGTGAGGTTCGCTGCAATTCTTGCCATGGCTGTTTCCTCCCTGGTGACAAAAAGCCGATCCGAAGTTCGGACCGGCTGGGTGCCGAAGGCACGTCCATTCGTCTGTTTCGTCGTTCTCTCTCGGGACCGAAGTCAGGGCCCGTTCATTTGCCCTTCTTTGCCGGAGCGGCGGTCGCCTGGGCGGCAGCCGGTGCGGATGCATGAGATGTCTTCTTCGTGTCGGCCGACTTCTTGAGCTTCTGGGTGTTCTTCGGACTCTTGTCTCCCATGATAACGCCTCCTGGTTTGATTTGAAAGTGCGCGAGGTCCGGAATGTCCGGAGACCGCCCACACATTTCCCATACGGTTCAGGATGGATCCTCATGATGCTTGTGCCGTTCCCAGGCTGCAGACAGATGATCCCCTCCGCCGTCGCACGCCCGTCGGCCGATACGGCCGACTGGATGCGGCATCCGAAGGAATACGTCAATTATATGCCCCTCTTATCCATCGGGCAAGAGACAAAACGCTTCGGCTCGTTCCCTGCATGGACCGAACTCCTTTTCACTGAACAGACGACGAAACGGTTCGGCTTGTTCCCTGCCGGATACAGGGCGCTATTCCGTGGAACGGAGACGGAGCGCCACAAAAGGCTTCAGGCAAGCGCCTGCTCGAGGTCCGCCACCAGATCCCCCACCGCCTCGATGCCGACGGACAGCCGCAGCAACCGGTCGTTGACGCCGATGCGTTCCCGCAGCTCGGCGGGGATCGCGGCATGTGTCTGGACCATCGGATACGTGATGAGCGTCTCCACTCCGCCAAGGCTTTCCGCGAACAGGATGAGCCTCACCCGGCCCAAGACCTGTTCGACCAAGGCGGGATCCTTCACGGCAAAGGAGATCATGCCGCCGGCGCCGGATGCCTGACTGCGATTCACCCCGTACCCGGGGTGTTCCGGAAGACCGGGATAGAACACCCGTTCCACCGCGGGCTGTTCCTTGAGCCACCGCGCCAGCACTAGCGCATTCTCCTCCTGCCGGCGCACCCGGAGCGCCAGGGTCTTGATACCCCGCAGGATCAGCCAGCTGTCAAACGGCGCGAGGACGCCGCCCTCGGATTTCTGGAACAGGCGGAACCGTTCCGCCAGCGTCTCGTCATCCGTCACAAGAAATCCCGCAAGGGTGTCGTTGTGCCCGCCAAGGTACTTGGTGCCGCTGTGCACCACGACATCCGCCCCGAGCTCGAGCGGCCGCAGGCAGATCGGCGTCAGGAAGGTGTTGTCGACGATCAGGAGCGCACGATGCGCCTTCGCGAGCGAAGCCATGCGGCGGAGGTCGGTGATGAACATCATCGGATTGGACGGCGTTTCCACGAAGATGGCTGCGGTTCGCGGCCGAAGGGCCGCCTCCACCGCTTCGGGCACGGCTGTGTCGACAAACGTGAAGGTCAGCCCGTACCGGGCGTAGATCTCCTCGAACAGCCGGTAGGTGCCGCCATACAGATCGTGCGAGACGATCAGGTGGTCGCCCGGCGAAAACAGGCGCATGAGGTTCGAAATGCCGGCAAGCCCGCTTGCGTAGGCAAACCCGAAACGTCCGCCCTCCAGGGAGGCCACGGTATTCTCCACCTCTTCGCGCGTGGGATTCTGCAGCCGCGAGTAGTCGTATCCCGTGGTCTGGTACAGACCCGGGTGACGGAATGTGGCGCTCTGGTAGATGGGAAAGCTGACCGATCCCGTTGTGGGATCATACCCCTTGAACCCGTGCACCGAACGGGTTTCGACCGACCATGCGGTTGAACTATCCGATTCCTTGCCGGCTTCTTGTGATGGATCGTTCGAGTGGTTCGCCTCCACCAACGATTGGATCGGTAGTTCCACCGTTTCCCGACATGTCGCATCCCGCTCCCGCATCCGGCTGTCCTCCCCATTGTCGATCCACATAGGGTATGCTTCAGATCCCCACGTTCATGCTGCCTGTACGGTATCCCCGCACATCGAGCGCCGTGAAAGCGAATCCCAGTTTCGTAAAGGTGTCATATACACGATTTCGGATATCGGACTCCAGAAACAGAGGCATCTCCGCCTCGGAAAGCTCGATACGGGCCACGTCCCCGTGATGGCGGACTCGTACCTGCGTGAAGCCCAGATCCAGCAGCAACTGTTCCGCATGATCAACGGCCGAAAGTCTCTCCCGTGTAATTTTCGCACCATACGGAAAACGGGACGACAGGCATGCGAATGCCTGCCGGTTCCAGGTAGGCAGTCCCGCCTCACGGGAGAGCCAGCGGATGTCGTTTTTCGTCAATCCCGCCTCGCGCAGGGGGCTGCGGACACCGTGCTCCTTCACGGCGACAAGCCCCGGGCGATAATCGCCGAGATCATCGACATTCGAGCCCTCCGCCACATGGGCCAGACCCTGTTCCCGCGCAACGGCAAGGATCTTGGTGAACAGCTCGTTCTTGCACAGGTAGCACCGGTTCTTCGGATTGTCCTCAAAACCCTCGACCTCGAGTTCCTCGGAGACAATCACCCGCTGACGGATGCCGTATTGTTCCGCAAAGGCCTGAGCCATACGGAATTCCCGTTCCGGATAGGTCGCAGACCTTGCCGTGACGCCGAGCACGTTGATCCCAAGTTCCTCCTGCGCCGTCTTGAGCAGATATGAGGAGTCCACGCCGCCGGAAAAAGCGACCGCCAGACTGCCTAACTCCCGTAGAATCTCGCGCAGACGGAGTTCCCGTTCCCGTACACCGGCCGGTTCCGCAAGGTCCTGATACGGTTTAGGCAGTGCTGCGGCGACGGCCGATGATTCATGTTTGCCCATGATGTTCTCCCTTCCTTGTCAAACCAATGTCGCTCCACCCAATACGACTTCCCTTGCATAGAAGACAGCCGCCTGGCCTGGGGTAATGGCGCGTTGCGGCGCATCGAACCGGATCAGGACCGTGCCGTCTGCCAACGGTTCCACCGTCGCGCCCGCCTCGGCGCCATGATACCGTGTGCGGACCTCAGCACGGAATGCTGCCGGCGGCGTGTCCCACCGAATCCAGTTGGGATGCTTCGCAACGGCCGTCGTCACGTAGGCCTCCACTTCCTCCCCAACCGTCACGGTGTTGTCGCGGGCCGATTTCGCCAGTACCACCATGCGCTTCCCGAAGGATGCACCCAGATGCTTGCGCTGGCCGATCGTATAGTGGATGAGCCCCCGGTGTCTTCCCAACACACGGCCTTCGCTGTCGATGAAGTTACCCGGTTTAGGCCTCACATGTGCGTAGGACTCGATGAAGTCGGCGTAATGGCCATCCCCGACGAAACAGATGTCCTGGCTGTCCGGCTTCTGCGATACGGCGAACCCCAGCTCCGCCGCCAGCACCCGCACCTGCGGCTTTTCCATGTCGCCGAGTGGAAACAGGGTTTTTGACAGCTGCTCCTGCGTGAGGTTGTATAGCAC
>JAEXRM010000003.1 GCA_023440865.1 Bacillota bacterium | reverse complement strand
CCCGCTCGCCTTGCGGCGTTTGGCGTGTCGTTCCCGGTGACAGCCTGATTAGTTTATCAGGTTCGCTTCTTCGTGTCAAGCACTTCTTTCGATCTGCTTGCGGTCCGTTTTCGATCCGTTTTCGACTACCCCGCGACGGCATAGCGTCGGTTTCCGTCGACTCGTGACCGGCTTTGGGGCCGTTCCCGAAGGCGCTTTGCCATCATAGCACGCCATCGGGGACATGGTCAAGCGCCTTTTCCCAGCCATTTGTCACCCATATCTGACACGAAGAGACAGGTGGCCGGATGAATCTACTCCATCTGGTTCCCTGCCTCTTGATTCATCATAGATCTGGTGTCCACAGAGAATTGTGCTCACATAGAAAAACATGGGCCGCGTCACAAATAACCCGCTTCCCGCAGGGCCTCCATCGCACGGGACGCGATCAGCTCCGACGTATGCCGCGGAATGCCATATACGGCTGCCGTGTGTGCGATTGCGGCGTTCATCTGCTCCACATCCGGTGCTTGTGCGGCCTTCACATGTACCGAGTGAGCCATCATCAGCGCAAATGTACATGCTGCCAGAAAACTGCCTGTTGGAGATGCATGTTCGCCATCCGCATCGTACAGGGATAAATCCGGATGATCGCGTCGAATGGCACTCCACACGGAACCAACCGGGCAAACCCGCAGATGATGCGCTTTCCCGAACTCGAGGTAGGCATGGGTCATGTCCGCCTGCTTCTCAGGAAAACGCGCTTCTGACCAGGTCATGAACGCGATTGGTTCTGCACCTGCCTGGCGGGCCTGCTCCGCGATCGCCCCGCCATCCTCCAGCAGGGTCGACAGTCCGGGGAAGGGATGTGCCGCTTGTTGCAGCACCACCCAGTCATATGAACCGTGAAGTACGTTGAACCGCACCTCCGGTTCCCAACGGTGTTCCTCCAGCATCCGCCCTGGATGCGCGATCATGACAGGCACCATCCGCGTTCCCGGGCACAATGCCTCAAACAGGCGTGACGTGACGAGGGGCAGGTCGTTGTAATAGGTATGACTGTTGCCGATGAACAGGATACGATACTGTGATTCCATTTTCTCCTCCTTTGACATCTGTATCGCTTGCGGCTGGGCAGCCCTTGCTGCAGGTGCCCGCGAGGATTCACGCGCACCGCGTCATGCCTTCATTTGGTATACCGCCGATTGCTTGCCTGACAGTTGCAGCTGGAACCGCCCTCCCTGGATGTGAACAGGTTTCGCTTCCCCCAGTGAATCCTCCAACTGCCGTCCCTCCAACAGCGCCTTCAGCCGGCGCGACAGGTGCGGGTTCATGTCCAGTTGCACATCCAAGGGCATCGGCATGGCATCATATCCATTGTTCATGCAGATGATGGCGGCCGTTTCACGGAATTCCCGGATGAAAACGAAAACGTGCCGGTCCGAGTACAGCGTGATCGATGCACCGAAACGCAATGCGTCATCGTTCTTCTGCATCCGCACCAGACGCTTGACATGCTGGAACACCGCCCGTTCGAAGGGATGATCCTGTGAAGGCCCCCCGGTTCCCGCGGCGCCTTCCATGATATGCCAGGGCATGTCTCGTCGATTGTCCGGATCACTTCCCCCTTCGAGCCCGATCTCATCTCCGTAGTAGAGCTGCGGGATGCCACGCAGGCAGAAGAGCATCGTCAATGCCATCTTGTAGCATCGCAGGATGGCGTCGCGGTCATCCCCGTACCGCCGAGTGAGATGCGTGATGAACCGCGCTTCCGTATCGTGGTTGTCCAGCAGGGTGATGAGCCGGTTGTGGTTGGCATACAGGAAGTCCGCATTCAGAACGCCGGATCGTTCTCCGGACGAGATTTCCGGCCGGGCCAGCACCTCACTGAGCGGGCAGTCGTACACGATGGCATCAAGCAGAGATTTCTGCAGGGGAAAGTCGAACACCGTGTCGAAATCGTAGAAGTTCTGGTACTGCGACGTGTTGTGCGCGTCGAAGTCGAGTACCTCCCCGATGATCGTGTGATCCGGATACTTGCCCTTGATGTATGTCTTGACCCGCTGCCAGAAAATCGATTCCACGTTCTTGACGGCATCGAAGCGGATGCAGTCGATACCGGTCTGCGCAATCCAGTCGAGAATGACGCCGATGAAGTAGTCACCTACCTCCACATTGTCCTGATTGAGGTCCGGAAGCCCCATCAGTTTTTGTTTTTGGATTGATGTCTGATCCGCCGTGTTGAACCAGTCCTTTTTGATGGGAAAACCGGAATCGTCTGCAAACAGCGGGTGATCATACCCGACGTGATTCGACACCATGTCGAGGATGACCTTGATGCCGTTCGCATGCAGCTCGTCAACCAGTCGCTTCAAATGGAGCCGGGATCCGTCGGGAAGCTCCGCTGTCGGCGTGTAGAAATGCGGATCAATTGTCTCGAAATCGAGCGGCCAGTACCCATGGTACCCCCACATGTCCTTCTGCGGGTTGTGCGTATTGTGAAACACCGGCGTCATCCATAAAGCGGTGATCCCAAGCTCCCTCAGGTAGGGGATCCGTTGCCGGATGCCTTCAAAATCGCCACCATGGAACGCCTTCGGGTTCACCTTGTCCACATCCCGATTGTTGGTATCGGTTCCATCACAAAATCTGTCGATGAGAATGAAATAGATGATATCGTCCTGCGTCAGCATGCCCTTGTCCTCCCGCGAGTCCGCTGGTGTCCAATGCCGGTCGACAGGTTCAATTCTCTGCGGGAACCAGCGGGACCTGGTCTCCAGGCTTGAGCGCCATCAGGTTGTCCAAGGTGAACGCCAGCACCTTCGCCGCATCGAAGTCCTTGCTTTTGTGGGTGTGCATCGGGAGCACATACCGTGGGCCGATGACCTCGGCGACCTTCATTGCTTCATCCGGCCCCATGTTGTAATAGCCATCGGAGCACAGCAGGGCGTAGTCGATCGCAGCGGATTTCATATCCGCCATATCATCGATAAGCGATGTGTCCCCGGAATGGTACAGGATGAAACCGTCAAGATCGAGGATATATCCACAACCGTTTCCCTGCTTGTGGTTTTTATTGTAGGCTTCCACCGCCTGTATGGATATGCCATGGGACTCTGTCACCACGCCTGGCTGAATCTCCTTCGGACACTGGATGGTTTCCCCGCCATCACGCATGGTGACCAGACTGACCTTGTTGTGGTCGTAGTCCTGGTGCGTCACGAGAACAAGATCCGCGGGATCCGCATAATCTGCCTGCGTTCCCGCATAGGGATCAATATAGAGGATTCGCCCGTCGTTCAGGGCGATCTTGACGCTGGCACGGCCAATCATCGTCAACGTGCCGACAGAGCGGGCTTTTTGCGCTTCGGAGAATAACGGCAGCTCAGGCAGCACGGTTGCTTCCGTAGAGGCTGACGTGCCGGTTGCGGCGGCTTGCTCACGAGCACCGCAACCCGATAGAATTGCAGGCAGAAGGTTCATCAAACAGAACAGGAGAACAGAGGTTCGTATCAACGGTTTCCGCTTCATCATCACGTGCATCCCTCCACAACAGGCATTTTATGCCAATGCCCGTTGAATGTCCATCCATGCGCAACCTGATGGTTGATCAGCCATCCTTGCAATAGTGCATACGTACTGTACGGGTTGTTGAAGGTGTATGTATGAAGTGGCCGTTGGTGCGGGAAGCGCTGCGATCGCATGGGGATGAGCCGCTGCGATCATTGCACGGCCGGAAATGACAAACAGCCCCTCGCGCTTTGGGCGCAAGGGGCTGATATAAATTCCGGCAACGACTTATCTTCCCAGGCCGTCTCCAGCCAAGTATTGTCAGCACGGGAGAGCTTAACTTCTGTGTTCGGAAT
>JAEXRM010000152.1 GCA_023440865.1 Bacillota bacterium | reverse complement strand
AGCCCACCCTCTCCGTCGCCGTCTCCGGGGCAGACTGGACCGATGCCGGCCGCCAGAACGTGATCCGCCTGCTGGTCAAGAACACGAACACGGCCTACGCCGCGCGCAACGTCAACCTCTCGCTCGCGGAGGACAACACGACCCCCTTCACCGCGGCGACGTTCGGCAACGCCCTCCCCATCCCTGAAATCAAGCCCGGAGAGACGGTCACAGTCGACATGACCGTCACGACCGACGTCTATGCCAAGGCAGGCGCCTACAAGCTGCCGCTGAGCCTTTCCTACGGCAATGCCTGGAGCAACCCGTTCTCGGCTTCCGCCTCCGTCCCCCTCTCCGTCGGCAACGCCAACACCCCCGCCCTCCTCGTGGCCGAAGCGGGCCAGCCGTCGCCCGCAGCCGCGGCCGGCGGCACCTTCGTCCTGCCCGTCACGATCCGCAACCAGGGAAGCCTGCCGGCGACAAACGTCAAGGTCACACTCGAAGGGCTGGGCGCCGACAGCCTCATGCTCGCATCGGGCAGCAGCCGCCTTTCCTGGGAACGCATCGACGCGAACGGATCCAAGACCGTGAACCTGCAGCTCAAGGCGGCCGCCGCCCTCAAGAACGGTTCCTATCCCATCACCTTCAAGTTCGAGTATCAGGACGCCCGCCAGGTCGCCTCCTCCGACGCGATGCAGCTGTGGGTGCCCGTCGGCGGTTCCGCCGCGACCGACAGCACGGTTGAGGTCATGTCCATCACCCCCACGAAGACCACGATGGAACCAGGGGATTCCGTATCCGTCGCCGTCGTCGTGAAGAACACGGGCACCGCCGAGGCAAAGCAGGTCAAGGTCAGCGGCGAGGTCGCCGCCGACGTGTTCTTCCCCACCTCCCAGAACCTTTACATCCTCAAGAGCCTGAAAGCCGGCGAGGAGAGGAAACTCACCTTCTCTTTCCAGGCGCAGGAGACCGCCAAGCGCGGCAGCTCTCCGGTCACGGTAAAGGTCGAGGTGCCCGGCTCCGGTTCCGATGCCGGCACGACGCTCAGCCAGGCCGTCGGCGTCTTTGTCAACGGCTCCGCGAACGGCACGGAAACCGGCAAGAACATTCCCAAGATCATCGTCTACAGCTATGCCGCCGACCCCACGCTGGTCACGGCCGGCAGCGAGTTTGACCTGAGCCTGTCGTTCATGAACACGCACGCGGCCAAGACCATCCGCAACATCAAGGCCAGCTTCACCGTCACGGAAAGCTCGAACGAGACAGGCAGCGTCTTCACGCCGGTCGGCTCCTCGAACACCTTCTATATCGACTCGATCGCACCCAAGGGCGTCGTGGACAAGCAGGTGAGGCTCTACACCATTCCCGACGCGAAGTCCAAGACGTACAACATCAATGTCATCTTCGAGTACGAGGACGAGGACGGCAATCCCCTCAAGTCGGAGGAGGTCATCGGCATCCCGGTCTACCAGCCGGCGCGCTTCGAGATCTCCGAGCCGAATTTCCAGACCGAGACCATGGTCGGCATGGCCATTCCGGTCAGCTTTGAGATGTACAACCTGGGCAAGAACACGCTCTACAACGTCAAGATGAAGGTGGAGACCGAGCCGGCCGAAGCGGCGCAGATTCAGCCCAAGAGCCAGTATTTCGGCAACTACGAGTCCGGCAAGACCGAATACGCCGAAATCTCCGTCACCCCCATGATGCCCGGCACGCTCAGCGGCAGGATCATCGTGACCTATGAATCCGCCTCCCAGGAGACCAAGGAGATCGTCAAGGAATTCTCGATCAATGTCATGGAGATGCCGATGGAGCAGCCGCAGGGCGAGGTCATCGGCCCCGACGGGAAACCGATCGTCATCGGGCCCGACGGCATGCCCGTCACGCCGGAGGCGGAGAAGGGGTTGATCGCCAAGATCATCGGTTCCCTTTGGGGCAAGATCGGCATCGGCGTCGTGGCCCTGGCTGTCATCATCGTGACCATCCTGCTGATCCGCAAGCGCCGCAAGAAAAGAAAAGACAAGGAAATGGAGTTCTGAACCCCAGAAAGGACCGCAACGCCGATGAGACTGACCGACTTGCTTGGATTGAGCATCAAGAACCTGTGGCGGCACAAGGTCCGGACGTTCCTGACGGTCATGGGCGTCATGATCGGCGTGGGCGCGATCATCGTGATGATCTCGCTGGGCCTTGCCATGAACCGCAATTTCGAGGCGCAGGCGGCCCAGATGGGCAGCCTGACGATGATCCAGATCTACAACTGGAACCAGGGTGGCATGAACGCCGACGGCAAGAAGATTCCCACCCTCGACGACAAGATGATCAAGCAGCTGGAGATGATCGACGGGGTGGAAATGGCGACCCCGCTGATGGACCTGTCGCTGAAGGTCGTTGCCGGCAAGTATACCTCCAACCTGTATGTCATGGGCATCAAGCCCGAGGCATTGCCGTTTCTGGGCATCAAGCTGTCACAGGGGAACTATTTCACGACGGCCGACACGTATGCCGTTGTCGTGAACCAGGACTTCTCGCGTCAGTTCTACAAGCCCAACCCCCGCCGGTGGGAGCAGGCGCCCGAAGACTTCGACGCCACGACCCAGAAGCTGACGCTGTCCGTCGATCCGATGTACGGCGAGAAGCTGCAGAGCGGCCAGGCACCCGCGAAGGTGCCGTACAAGCCGCTCAAGCTGACCATCTCCGGCGTCATGCAGATGACGGGCGGCCAGTATGACTGGAACAACTACATGCCGCTCGAGACGGTCAAGAAGCTCAAGGCAGATCTCGAGAAGTTCAACAAGGCCAACGGCAACAATGGCGGCGGCGGCATGTACGGCAAGTACGGCGGCATGGCTGTCGGCGCATCCGGCACGCAGACCGGCTACAATCAGGTCATCGTGAAGGTCGCGAAGATGGAACAGGTCTCGCGCGTCTTCGAGGAGATCAAGGCGATCGGGTACGAGGCGTACAGTCCCATCCAGATGATCGACGAAATGAAGAAGCAGTCCGCGGGACTGCGGCAGATCCTTGGCGGCATCGGCGCGATGGCGCTGCTGATCGCGGCGATCGGCATCGCGAACACGATGTTCATGTCCATCTACGAACGCACGCGCGAGATCGGCATCATCAAGGTCATCGGCGCCCGCCTGCGCGACATCCGGCGCCAGTTCCTGCTCGAGGCCGGCTGGATCGGCATATTCGGCGGCTTTACCGGGGTGTTGTTCAGCCTGGGCGCCTCGTTCGCCCTGAACACCTTCAACATCAACATCATGGGCATGAACCAGATGTGGGGCCCGGACGGGCAGACGAAGCTCCCCAGCTCCTACATTCCCCCGTGGCTGATGCTGGCGGCGTTCGGCTTCGCGATCGTCGCCGCGCTGATTGCCGGGTTTTTCCCGGCACGGCGCGCGATGCGCCTTTCGGTCATGAAGGCGCTCCGGCAGGACTGAGGCTGCGGCGGGTCCGGTGGTGCGCATGCATGTCACACGGGCGCTCCGGCAGGACGCAGGATGCGCCTCCCTGGTTCGCCCTGGTCCTGCACGAAAGGGGGAAGGTGTCCCACACCTTCCTTTTTTCCATTGTCCGCCCGCATGCAGGCTGACCGTGTTTGTGGGATAATGGACGGACAGGACGGGCAACAGGAGGACTGCATGCTGCTGCACATCATCCGCCACGGAGATCCGGATTACCAGCTTGACTCGCTCACGGCGGCGGGTCGCCTCGAGGCCGCCGCGCTGGCCGAACGGTTTGCTCGCGAGGGACTCGACCGCATCTATACCTCGCCGCAAGGACGGGCCTTCGAGACGATGCGTGCCACCGCGGACCGGCTCGGACTTGCCCACACCGTGCTGCCATGGGCACGGGAGCAGTATCCCGAGCTGTTTCTGCAAGACGGGGAGCGGTACAGCCGTCCCCTGTTCCAGCTGCCTGGGGAGTTGTATCGCGGGGCCGTTCCGCTGCCGACCCGTGAGAACTGGCTTCAGATGCCGGTCTTTGATGAGGTGCGCGATGCCGTGCATGCTGCGGCGACGCGCATCGAGGCGGAGTCAGACGCGCTGCTCGCTTCCCTCGGCTACGGGCGCGAGGGCACCCGGTACCGGCTGCTGCGGTCCAACACCGAACGGGTCGCCGTATTCTGTCACGCGGGGCTGGGCCTGACGTGGCTCGCCCACCTGCTGGAGATCCCCGCGCCCCTCTTCTGGTCGGGTTTTTTTCTTCCGCCAAGCTCCGTCACGACGATCCTGTTCGAGGAGCGCTCGGCGGACTGGGCGGTGCCTCGCTGCATCGCGCTGGGTGATACCGGTCACCTGCAGGCGGCCGGCCTGCCCCGCGGCACGCGCGGCCTTGAGGCGAACGTGCGGTAGGCGGTCGCCGGTGTGAAGCCGGCGCATTGCGGGTACAGAAGAAGTGGAGGTGAAGGTCATGACGCTGGGAAGACATGATGCGGAGCTCTACGTCCCCGACGGGGTGACTCCGGAACTCGCCATGGAGCGGGCCGACATCCTGGCCATCGGCGCGCACCCCGATGATCTGGAGATCATGGCCGCGTCCGGCATCCTCAAGGCCGGTGCCGGCGAGGGGCGGCGTTTTTTCGGCATCGTGGCCACCAATGGCGGCGGCACCCGCTGCTGCCAGGACCGCGACGCGTCCGACTATCGGGAAACCTGTGGCCGTCGCATCCGCGAGCAGAAGCGGGCGGCGGATCTGGGCCGCTATTCGGGACTGGCGTTGCTCAACTGGGAGAGCCAGGAGATCAAGGATGCCTGTTTCACGCAACCCGACGATGACCTCCGGACCCTCATCCTGCAGATTCAGCCCAGGGAGGTGTATCTTCACAATCCGCTCGACCGGCATGACACGCACGTGGCGGTCTGTCTGCGTTCCATCGCCGCGCTGCGCACGATTGCCCGCGATACGGGCCGGTATCCGGAAGCCGTGTACGGCTGCGAGAACCGGCGCGGACTCGACTGGCTGATCCATTGTGATCGCGCCTCGCTGCCCGTTTCGGATCCCGAGGCGTTGACAGACCGGCTGCTGGAGGCGTTTTCATCGCAGGTCGCCACAAACCGGCACTATGTGAAGGCCGTGCGGGGACGCCGCATCGCCAACGCCACGTTTCAGGATGCCCCCGGCGCCGGTGACGGCGGGGCGGAGGTGACATTCGCCCTTGACCTGCTGCCTTTGGTGGAGGATCCGGGGGCATCGGTCTGCGATTTCGCCGAGCAGATCGTCGAACGGGTCCGCGCGGATGTCCGCTCGCGGATCGAGCGCTTTTCTCCAGGCGGATCCTGCAGGGGGCGCCGCTGACAGGTCATGACGGGAGGTCACCGTGATGCGCCCGCATCTTGTCCGGCAGCGGCGGGCGCGCCCTGCATCCTGAAAGCCTGGAACACACCGGCTCCCTTGCCCCTCAGATCCTGAAGCGATCGAGCGCGGCCAGCAGGTTGCCGGTTGCCTCCGCGCTCCGCTCCATTTGCATCCGGACGCCACCCACCTTGTCAACGATATCGGATGCCTTGCTTGCGACCGTACTGTTTCCTTGCGCCTGCTCCGCGGCGGCGCGGGTGATTTCCCCGATCGTGCGCTGGATTTCGTCCACGGATGCCGACAATTGCTGTGCCGAGGCACTGAAGTCCGATGTCAGATCCTGCACGAGAACGGCGTCGAGACTGTATTGCTCTCCCGTGCGGAGCAGCACGGCATAATCGTTTCGGACCGTCGCATCGATGAATGCCATCAGCTCGCCCGCGCTGTCGGACAGCGCCCGCACCGCGTGCGTCACCGTGGATGCGACGCGCTGAATTTTCGTGACCGCATCCTTGGATGCATCCGCGAGTTTTCGGATTTCATCCGCGACAACGGAGAACCCTTGCCCGGCCTCGCCGGCCCGCGCGGCTTCAATGGCCGCATTGAGGGCCAGCAGGTTCGTTTGGGATGCGATTTGCAAAATCGAATCCGACAGCACGGTGATCTGACGGACGGAATCGGACTCGGCCAGTGCGTGTTCCAGTCGGGTTTTGGAGGCGGCATACAGTTCGTTGGCACGTTGTTCGGACGCGACGGCATTCTCCTTGAGCTCCGTGGCGCGCTGATGGATTTCCGTGGCGGAGCGGGCGCCCTCCTGCGCCTTCTGCGCCATGTCCTGCGTGGCGCGACGGATCTCAAGGGCGGAGCTGTCCACCACCTCAGCGGAAGCTGCCGTCTCCTGCGTGCTGGCCGAAAGCTCCTCCACCACGGCCGATGTGTCCTCGATAAAACCGGTCAGCAGGTGCAGGTCGGCCTCGACGGAGGCGCCGGCGGACTGCGTGACGCCGGCGGCGTCCTGCACATCCAGCAGGATGGCACGGATCTGTGCGATGAAGTCATTGACGCTGCGCGCGAGCGCACCCATTTCGTCGCGGGAGCGGATCTCGATGCGCTGCGTCAGATCACCCCCCTTGCTTGCCAACTCGGCCAGCCGGTGCCGCAGACGACCGATGGGACGCAGGATGGAAATCTGGAGAAGGGTGGCCATCAGCAGCACAAACACGAAGGCGCCGGCGCTGATGCCCATCATCAGGCGCCGCGTTGCGCCATACCGGTCTTCGGAAGCCTTCCGGGCCGCGTTGGCGCTGCCCGTGTTGTAGGAGGCCAGGGAGGTGCAGGCGGCGAGCAGCTTTTCATAGAGGATCTTCGCGTCTCCCAGAACCAGCTGCATGGACACGTCGTTGTCATTGCTTCGGCTGGCATTGACCAACCGATCGT
>JAEXRM010000136.1 GCA_023440865.1 Bacillota bacterium | reverse complement strand
GCCGAATGGGCGGACGGAGAGGTGCTTGCCGATGGCGTGGAGATCGGTGAGGCCGGATGGTTTCGTCGGGAGGACATGCCGGTCATTCCGGGTCCGCATACGATTGCCGGTCGGATCATCCGGGCGTGGCTTGCAGGGACGGTTTGACAGACTGGCGGTGTCGGGGTGCCTTGCCTGCTGCGGCGGGATGGGCTTGGGCCGTATCGGCGGATGCCGCCTCCTCCCTCGCGATGGCGAGGATGGCTGATGCGCAGGCCCGCACGCGTTCCTTGACCGCCGTCAGGGGCAACGGCTCGAAGGCCTGCGGGATGATGGCGCGCCTGTCGGATAGGATGGACATGTGTCCGGTGCGGGTTCCGTTCATTTGCTGCGCACATGAACTATGGTATAATGAACAGGTGTTTGACACCTGCTGCAGGCGTCGTCCGGCGCGGCATGCGCTGCGGGGCGTGCTTGCCCCGGCAGGGGCGGTATCGTCCGTTTTGTGCGTTGCCCGCAGCAGGATGATCGAACATGCATTCACCGGAATGCGGGAGGATGCCCTGTGCGGCGCTTCATGCGTTCGCAGGATCGATCAGGTACGAAGGCGGAGGCGTCATGGCGGAGAAACCACGGCAGGAATATGGCAACGAGAGCATCACCTCGCTCAAGGGGGCGGACCGGGTCCGGCTGCGGCCGGGCGTCATCTTCGGTTCCGACGGGCTTGAGGGATGCGCCCATTCGTTCTTCGAGATATTGGCCAATGCCATCGACGAGGCGCGCGAGGGGTATGGAAAGATCATCCGCATCGTCCGCCACAAGGACTGCAGCATCACGGTCGAGGACGAGGCCCGTGGCGTGCCGGTCGATTGGAATCCCAAGGAGGAGCGTTTCAACTGGGAGCTCGTCTACTGCGAGCTGTACGCCGGCGGAAAATACCAGAACAATGCGGCCGACGGCAGCTATGAGTATGCGCTGGGCCTCAATGGTCTGGGCGCCTGTGCCACGCAGTACAGTGCCGAATGGATGAATGTGACCGTCCGCCGCGACGGGTTCCTGTATGAGCTGCATTTTGAGAAGGGCGTGAACATCGGCGGCCTGAAGAAGACAAAGACCGCTTATGACCACACGGGCACCCGCATCACCTGGAAGCCGGACCGTGAGGTGTTCACCGACATCGACATCCCGCTGGCGCACTACCGGGAAGTCCTCAAGCGGCAGGCTGTCGCAAACGCCGGGCTGCTGTTCGAGCTGACGGACGAGGAGACAGGCGCCGTCGAGACCTTCTGCTATGAAAACGGCATCCTCGATTATGTCAATGAGCTCGGCGGCGAGAAGAACATCACGCCGGTAAAGTACTTCGAGGGCACGGCCAAGGGCCGCGACCGCGAGGACAAGCCCGAGTACCGCGTGCGCATGCAGTTCGCGTTCTGTTTCAACAACGAGGCCGAGTTCCTGGAGTACTACCACAACTCCAGCTGGCTCGAGTATGGCGGCGCGCCCGACAAGGCGGTCAGGAACGCCTTCGTCTATGAGATCGACAAGTACCTCAAGAACGCCGGCAAGTACAACAAGAGCGAGGCCAAGATCACGTTCGGCGACATCGGGGACAGCCTCATCCTCATCTCCAATTCGCACTCCACGATGACCAGCTACGAGAACCAGACCAAGAAGGCCATCAACAACCGGTTCATCCAGGAATGCATGACCGATTTCCTCAAGCAGCAGCTCGAGGTCTACCTCATCGAGAACCGCGAGGATGCCGAGCGCATCGCCGCCCAGGTGCTGGTCAACAAGCGCAGCCGCGAGTCGGCCGAACGCGCGCGCATCGACGTGAAGAAGAAGCTCGGCGGCGGGCTCGATCTGGCGACGCGCGTCAAGAAGTTCGTCGACTGCCGCACCAAGGATGTCGCCCGCCGCGAGCTGTACATCGTGGAGGGCGACTCGGCCCTCGGATCCTGCAAGATGGGACGGGACAGCGAGTTCCAGGCCATCAAGCCCGTGCGCGGCAAGATCCTGAACTTCCTGAAGGCGGAATACGACCAGATCTTCAAGAGCGAGATCATCGTCGACCTGCTCAAGGTGCTGGGGTGCGGCGTGGAGATCCGCACCCGCCACAACAAGGACCTGTCGGCCTTCGACCTGGGCAACCTGCGCTGGGACAAGATCATCATCTGCACCGACGCGGACGTGGACGGCTTCCACATCCGCACGGAAATCCTCGCGATGCTGTACCGGCTCGTGCCCACGCTCATCGAGCAGGGCAAGGTCTACATCGCCGAATCGCCGCTGTTCGAGATCACATGCGGCAAGGAAGTGCGTTTCGCCTACAACGAGAAGGAGAAGGCCGAGATCCTCGCCGCCTTCGAGGGCAAGAAGGTCACGCTCCAACGCTCGAAGGGATTGGGCGAAAACGAGCCGGAGATGATGTGGACCACCACGATGTGTCCGACTTCGCGACGGCTCATCCGCGTCATGCCCGATGACGCAGAGCAGACCCAGACCTTCTTCGACCTGCTGCTGGGCGACAACCTGCAGGGACGGAAGGAATTCATCGCCGACCATGGCCATGAGTACATGGAAATGCTGGACGTCAGCTGAACCGGCGGCATGTTCTCCCAAAGGGATGATTTGGCCGGCAGAACCGCCCGCGTGATCGCGGGACAAGATGAAACAGAAAGAGGCATGCCTGCATGAAGGAAACCAAGGGAACCAGGCGTTCACCGGTGTCCGGCGACGACACCGTGGCGGCGCTCGGACCGCTGCATACCGACCAGCCCATCGTCGACACCCTCAAGACCAACTTCATGCCATACGCGATGAGCGTCATCGTATCCCGCGCCATTCCGGAAATTGATGGCCTGAAGCCCTCCCATCGCAAATTGCTGTACACCATGTACAAGATGGGGCTGTTGAAGGGCGCGCGCACGAAATCGTCGAACGTCGTCGGCCAGACCATGCGCCTGAACCCGCACGGCGACCAGACCATCTACGAAACCATGGTGCGCCTCACCACGGGCAACCAGTCGCTTTTGCACCCGCTGGTCGATTCGAAGGGCAATTTCGGCCGCGTCTACTCCCGCGACATGAAATACGCGGCGGCCCGCTATACCGAGGTCAAGCTCGAACCCATCTGCGAGTTGCTGTTCAAGGATATCGACAAGGACGCCGTCGATTTCGCCGACAACTTCGACAGCACCACACAGGAGCCCGTGCTGCTGCCTTCCGCGTTCCCGAACATCCTGGTCAACCCCAACCAGGGCATCGCGGTCGGCATGGCTTCGAACATCTGTTCCTTCAACCTCGCCGAAGTGTGCGACGCCATCACCGCCTACATCCGCGAGGATGAGGTCGACTGGCTGAAGTATCTGCCCGCGCCCGATTTTTCGACCGGCGGGCAGATCATCGTCAGCGATCATGAGCTGCGCCGCATCTACAGCTCGGGCCGCGGCTCGTTCAAGGTGCGCTCGAAGTACCGGGTGGACAGGAAGAACAACTGCATCGAGGTATTCGAGATTCCCTACACCACCACGACCGAGGGGATCATCGAGGAGATCACGAAAATCGTCAAGGACGGGAAGATCCGCGACATCAACGATGTGCGGGATGAAACCGATCTTTCGGGCCTCAAGCTCACCATCGATTACCGGCGCTCGGCCGATCCGGACGCGCTCATGCAGAAGCTGTTCCACATGACCTCGCTGCAGAGCAGCTTCGCCTGCAACTTCAATGTTTTGATCGAGGGGCGTCCCATGGTGCTCGGCATCGGGGGCATCGTCGACAACTGGATCAAGTTCCGCATGGATTGCATCCACCGCCAATGCCGGTACGACATCGCGAAGAAAAGCGACCGCCTGCACCTGCTGACGGGTCTGGCGAAGATCCTGCTCGACATCGACAAGGCGATCCGCATCATCCGGGAGACCGAGACGGATTCCCAGGTGCTGCCCAACCTCATGAACGCCTTCGGCATCGACAAGGTGCAGGCCGAATATGTGGCCGACATCCGGCTGCGCAACCTCAACCGCGAATACATCCTGCGCCAGACGGCCGACATCGCGACCCTGGAGAAGGAGATCGCAGACCTTGCGGACATCCTGGCGCACGAATCCCGCGTCCTCGCCATCATCTGCGACCAGCTCGCGGAAATCCGGAAGGCATACGGCACGCCGCGACGGTCCGAGTTGCTGCACGAGGCGCATGTGGAGGAGATCACCGACGACCACCTCATCGAGGATTACAACCTCAGGCTCTTCCTCACCCAGCACGGGTACCTCAAGAAGGTGGCCCTGACGAGCCTGCGCTCGGCGAACGACCACAAGCTCAAGGAGGAGGACGCCATCGTCCAGGAGGTCGAATCGCACAACAAGGCCGACCTGCTGTTGTTCACCGACCGCCAGGTGGTCTACAAGGTCCGCATCCATGAGATCCCGGACGCGAAGGCCTCGAGCCTGGGCGAGTTCCTGCAGAATCTCCTGTCGATGGAGCCCGACGAGAAGGTCATCCACATGGTGGCGACCGACGACTACGCCGGCAGCATGCTGTTCGCCTTCGAGAACGGCAAGGCGGCCCGGGTGGCACTTTCCGCCTACGCGACCAAGACGAACCGCAAGAAGCTGGCCAACGCCTACAACGGCGAGTCCCCGCTGGTGCGCATGTGCTTCCTTGTGCAGGATCGCGATTTCGCCGCGCTGTCGAGCATCGACAAGCTGCTGGTGTTCAACACCGCGGAGATCAACGTCAAGACCACGCGCGACGCGCAGGGGGTGCAGGTCCTCAAGTCGAAGAAGGGCAGCACCATGGTGTCGCTGCGCACCCTCGAGGAAGCGGGCCTTGCCACGCCCGACTACTACCGCGCCTCGATTCCGGCCATCGGCTGCTACCTGAAGGATGAGGACAAGGAAGACCGGCAGATCGGCCTGTTCTGAGGCGCCGGAGGCGTATTGCCCGCGCGGCTCCGATCGCAACGGCAGGTGTGGCTCTTGTGATCGGGAATGCAGCAAGCGGGCTGTTCTCCTCCAAGCCCTGATCACCGGGGCGGCCCGGAGGGAGGAAGACGATGGAACCCTGGAGCATCTTCATCCTGGTGGCGTCCCACATGACGTGCATCCTGCTGTCGGTTGCCATCAACCGGCACATCTGGATCCGTTCGCGGCGTACGCCCCAGCTGACGCTGTATCTGATCCTGCAGGGCATGCTGCTGGTATGGATGGCCGCGAAGATCGGGAAGGCGCTTTCCCCCACGGTGGAGCTGCGCTGGGCGTTCGTGGCCCTGCAGTATGCCGGTTCCTCGTTTGTGGGCATCATGCAGTTCCATTTCGGCTGGGTCTGCCTGCATGAGCGCCCACTGCCGAAATCCCTGGCCATCCCCATCTGGACACCGTTTCTGCTCTTTTACGGCATGGTGCTCACCAATCCGATGCACCACCTCGTCTATGCCGAATTCACCCTGACCGCGAGCCGGTTCGGGCCCGTGTTCCATTGGCACTCGTTTCTCACGTGGGGCTTTCTGGGGCTTGGCATCGCAATGTGGACCGCCGCATGGTTCCGCTATGCGCGCGCCCGCATCCGCTGGGTTTCCGTGCTCTTCTCGCTGGCCATTCTCATTCCCATGGCCTTCAACATCATCTACGTGACCGGTCTGTATGCCGTCATCTTCGGTGTGAAACCGCTTTTCGACTACACGCCCCTGCTGACATTCATTTCCCTGGCCTTCTTCGCCCATGCGATCTTCCAGTGGTCCCTGCTCGATTACGGGAAGGTTCCCCTCGACGAGGTGCTTGGCCGTCTGCCACAAACCATCGTCGTGGCGGATGCGGGAGGCCGCCTGCTCGACCTCAACCGCGATCCCGTGACGGGCTCGTTGCTTGCCCGGGAGATATATCCGGTGCTGGAAACGCTGCAGCCGTACGAGACATCGCTCCAGCCCGTACTGGAGCGGCTGCGCGACCTGACAGGCCGCACGGCGCCGGCCGGGCCGGAGGCGGAGGCGGCCATCTGGCACGAGGATATCGTCAATCTTGCGGGAAAGCCTTTCCGGATGCGCCACACGATCGCCCATGCCGATCGAAACGGTATCGTGTCCTGTCTGGCCGTGCTTGAACCGATTCAGCCCGAACTGGATGTCAAGGCGCGCCATCTCGCGCTCCAGGCGGAGATTTCCGCCATGGAGCGCCGGTTGGATGTGCTCAGGCAGCGACATGAGGAAACCGGTCAGCTCACCGGAAGAAATCGGGAGGAGACCGATCGCCTCAAGGCGATCGAACAGGGATTGTCCGTGCTTTCGGACTGGCTGGACCGGGAGGTCACCATCGCCACGCCATATGCCTTGTGGCCGCAGCATTTGGCCGATGGCCGCGAACGGCTTTCCACGGTGGAGCGGAATCTCTGACGGGTGAAACGGAAGCCGCTCAGTGCCGTGGATCCGCAAGCAGCAGGTCGGACAATCCCTTCCGGATTTGCAGCAGCATCTTGCGTGTGAGCAACTCCGCGTCGTGCAGCTGCCAGGAACGGATTGTGGGATCGGTCTCCATCTCCGTCAAGGCACCCATGCGGTGCTTCAGGTCGCGGAAGCTGTCCTTTGTCGTGCCCTGCAGCATGCGGAGTGTCAGATTCGTTTCCCGGGCCGCCGCCCAATCCCGGTCCACATGCCCGTGACTTTCGATGGCATGCCGCAGTTGCGAGAGCTGCCATGCCATCTGCGTGCTTTCCCTCTCTGTCCGGACCCGTTCCGTCGCATCCGAAAACACGAGGACACGCGTGATGACCAGCGGTGCCCGTCTCCGGTTGAGACTGCGGAGACGGGTGAAGGTGTGAAGGGTCCAGTCGTGGTGGATGTCCGTTGCATCCGATGCAACGCGTCCCGTCGCCGTTTTTCCTCCCTCCAGCCATCGGCGTTCCAGTTCCGCCAGATCCTTGCCGGACATGCCCTGTTGTTTGAGCACATCCAGCAGATCTCGGAACGAACCGGGCGCCTCCGGCACGCCGGGGAGGTTTCCATGCACCGAGACAAGCCGTTCCTGCCGGTTGAAGATGAGGACGGCCGATCCCGACATGGCGAGCGTGGCGGGATCCCATGCTGCCAGGCGGAAGCGCAGGAAGTGGCCGCCCGCCGGACGCTGCATGAACTGCATCAGCAGGATGACCGAGGCGGTGTGAAGCGTCGGCAGCGCGAACAGCATCACGGTGGATCGATGCGTCAGGTCCAGTGCCAGCACCAGGAGAAAGAGGAGGTTCTCGAGGACGAGTGCCAGCAGGAACGACTGGAACCGTCTCCTGTTCTGGGCGCTCTGCGCCAGCCGCCAGGCGATGAAGCCGCAGCCGACCGTGAACGCGATGTGGATGCCGGGAAAGATCAGGTAATAGAGGGGACCCGGCTCGAGCTCACTGCGCGAGACCAGCGGGAACAGAAGACCGTGAAACGGGTTGGTGGCGAGCAGCAGGATGAGAATCGCGCTGACCAGCAGCGACAGCAGACGCATCGATTGAGGGGCGTCACGCTTGAGGCTGATCGTGAAGGCGGTGAGTTGCCACAGATGCGTTGCCAGGAAGTACAGCGATGTGGCGGCACCCAGCAGCATCCAGAACAGCCTGTCGTCGGGCGCCGCCACCACCATGCCCTGCAACAGGAGCCAGCCGGCAAGCAATCCCCCGATGAGGCGGATCCTCCGGTGGAGCGACGTGCTGCGGTCCATCGCGCGAAAACCGATGAGCACCCAAAGCAATACAAGACCGGCAGCCAGAAGGCCGCCGGTCTGTATGAGCGAGGAGACGGACTGGATCGGTTCCATATCGGCAACCTCCTGCACCACGATCGGCAATCTTCCGGGTCACGGAACGCTCCGGACGCTTCACGCTCCCGGGACAGGATCAGACGCCGATTCCGTGTTCCGCCTCATAAGACGCGATGGCGGCTTCATGGCGCAGGGTCAGTCCGATCTCGTCAAGCCCCTGCAGCAAGAACTGGCGTCGCGCCTCGTCGAGCTCGAATGTGGCGGAGAAGCCGTCGGGTCCCGTGATGGTCTTCGCGGCAAGATCGATGGTGAGCGCATACCCTGGTTGCGTGCCGGTACGCGCGAACAGGTCGTCGATCGTCTCATCCGGAAGACGGATGGGCAGCATGCCGTTCTTGAAGCAGTTGTTGTAGAAGATGTCGGCAAAGCTCGGAGCAAGGATCGCACGGAAGCCGAAGTCGTTCAGGGCCCAGGGCGCGTGCTCGCGGGAGGATCCGCAGCCGAAGTTGGCCTGTGCCAGCAGGACCGTGGCCTGTCGGTATGGTTCGCGGTTGAGAACGAAATCGGGGTTCTCGGTTCCGTCCTCCGCAAAACGCCATTCAAAGAAGAGGTACTGACCGAATCCGGAGCGCTCGATGCGCTTGAGGAACTGCTTGGGGATGATGGCGTCCGTGTCGACGTTCATGCGGGCCAGAGGGGCCACGATGCCGGTATGGACGGTGAATGCCTCCATGGGAGCTCCTTTCGTGAGGCCGCCGGTGCATGCGGCGCTGCCTGGGGGGCCGGCCCCGTGCGGCCGGCATCATTGCGCTGGTCAGCTGCCGAATGTGCGGATGTCGGCGAAATGCCCTTCAATCGCGGCGGCGGCGGCCATGGCGGGCGAGACGAGGTGTGTGCGGCCGCCGCGACCCTGCCGGCCCTCGAAATTGCGGTTGGAGGTGGAGGCGCAGCGTTGTCCGGGCTGCAGGACGTCGGGGTTCATTGCGAGGCACATGCTGCACCCCGCATCGCGCCACTCGAACCCCGCGTCGGTGAAGATGCGGTCGAGTCCCTCGGTTTCCGCCTGGCGCTTGACCAGACCGGATCCCGGTACGACGATGGCCGTGACGTTCGGATGGACCCGTCGCCCCTTCGCGACGGCGGCAGCCGCGCGGAGGTCCTCGATGCGGCCGTTCGTGCAGGAGCCGATGAAACAGTAGTCGATGGTGATGTCGGTCATCCGTGTGCCGGGCGTCAGGCCCATGTAGGCAAGGGCCGCGCGTACCGCCTCCTGGCGGGCCGGGGTGTCGAACGAGGCCGGATCCGGCACGAAACCGTCCACCGGGCCACCCATGCCGGGGCTCGTGCCCCATGTGACCTGCGGGGCCAGGGAAGCGGCATCGAAGGTCAGCACGGTGTCGAAGGCGGCGTCCGCATCGGTCTGCAGGGTTTTCCATCCTTCAACGAGCGTGTCGTATGCATCGCCGGCAGGCAGCTGCTGTCTACCCCGCAGATAGGCGAAGGTGGTCTCGTCCGGCGCGATGAGGCCGGCGCGTGCCCCGGCTTCGATGGTCATGTTGCAGACCGTCATGCGTTCTTCCATGCTCATGGCGCGGATGGCCTCACCGGTGTACTCGATGACGTAGCCGGTGCCGAAGTCGGTGCCGTATTGGGCGATGATGCCCAGGATGATGTCCTTGGCGGTCACGCCGGGAGCGGGCATGCCGGTGACGCGCAGCTCCATCGTGGGGGAGGTCGCCTGCCGCAAGGTCTGCGTGGCGAGGACATGCTCGACCTCGGAGGTGCCGATGCCGAACGCGAGCGCGCCGAACGCGCCGTGCGTGGCGGTATGGCTGTCGCCGCAGACGATGGTCATGCCGGGCTGGGTGTAGCCGAGCTCCGGCCCCATCACATGCACGACGCCCTGGCGGATGTCATGCATGCCGTAGAGGGTGATGCCGGTCTCCCGGCAGTTCGCCTCGAGGGTTTCCATCTGCTGTTTCGAGATGGGGTCCTCGATCTGGAAACGATTTTTTGTGGGGATGTTGTGGTCCATCGTCGCGACCTGCCGTTCGGGCCGGCGCACCGCGCGGCCGGCGAGGCGGAGCCCCTCGAAGGCCTGGGGGGACGTGACCTCGTGGATGAGCTGCAGGTCGATGTACAGCAGTCCGGTTTCTCCGGGCGCCACGGGAACCTCATGTGCCTTGCGGATCTTCTCGTACAGGGTGGTGCCTGCCATGATGCAGTCCTTCCTGCCGGCGTGCGGCCGGCTGCAGGGCGATGGACGGGGCATGTTGCTTGCCGCAATCAATATATCCAGTATACAATGAATGAGAAATGAAAGAAAATGCGTTGTTTTGACGAATCCATAACTTCTGGTTATGGGGAGGAAGCCATGTCGCTGGATGCCTACCGCATTTTTCATGAAGCCGCGCGCACAGGCAGCATCACACGGGCTGCCGGAAACCTTTTCCTGAGCCAGCCGGCCGTGAGCAAGTCCATCCGGCAGCTGGAGGAGCGGCTCGGCATTCCGCTGTTTGTGCGACTGCCCAAGGGCGTGGAGCTGACGGCGGAGGGGCATGTGTTCTTCCGATACATCGACCAGGCGATGGCGCAGATCACGGCCGGAGAACGGATGGCGGACCGCATGCAGCGGCTCGAGGCCGGCGCCGTGCGTGTGGGGATGAGCCATACCCTGTGCCGGCACTGGTTCCTGCCGCACCTGCGCGCCTTCCACGACCTGCATCCGCATCTGCGTTTGCAGGTCTACAGCCGGACAGGCCCGGAAACGCTGCGCATGCTGTATGCGGGCGATCTCGACTTCGGCGTGGTGAGCCGGCCGGAGGACGCCGCGTCCTTTCATTTCGCGCCATTGCTCGAGCTCGAGGACATCTTCGTCACGTCAAGACGCGGACAGGTGCCCGCGGCACCCATTCCGCTGGGGGAGATCACGCGGTTTCCGCTGATGCTGCTCGAGGGCGGCAACACCTCGCGGCAGGGAATCGAACGGCATTTCGAGCAGCAGGGGATTCCACTGAAGGCGGAAATCGAGGTCAGTTCGATGGATCTGCTGATCGAATACGCCAAGATCGGTCTGGGCGTGGCCGCGGTGGTGCGCAGCTTTGTCGGGGTGGAGCTGGCTGCCGGCGAGCTGTTCGAGATCCCGGTGGAGCCTGCGCCCGGCAAACGCACGGTGGGCATCCTCACGCACGGGGAACTGCCGCTGTCGCATGCGGCGGATGCGTTCGTCCGTTTCCTGCTGCAGCCACGGGCGTGATGCCAAACCCGGCATGCCAGATGACAAGAGCGGTGCGCAGATGCAATTGCTCCGGCGCAAACGTGCGCCGCGCCATCTCCTCACCGGTTCAGGGCGGACAGCCAGGCATACCCCTCCTCGTTGACGCAAAGGGTCGAGAGGGCCGCGTTCTCCGGTGCGAAGCGCCACAGGCCGTCCGGCGGCTGCTGCAGGGCGGCGGCGATGAGGCAGCGGATGGGCCCCGCGTGGGAGACCAGCAGTGCGCGTTGCCAGTCGGAACGTTCCAGCAGGCTCCCGAAGAATGCCGATATGCGGGCCCACATCTCCAGCAGCGATTCGCCACCCTCGGGACGGGCGTTCTCCCAATCCGCGGTCCATACCGCCCAGCCGGACGGATCCGCGTTTCGGATTTCATCGGCCGTCATGCCTTCCCACAGGCCGAATGCGCGCTCGGCCAGCGCGGGCTCTTCGATGAACCGGATCTCGGGCTGCACGATGGCTGCGGTTTCCATGGCGCGCTGCAAGGGGCTGGAAAGCCGAAGGTCGAACACGGGCCATGCGATGCGCGCCCGGAGGGCATGCGCCTGCTGCCGGCCCGCTTCGTTGAGCGGCACGTCGAGTGAGCCAAAGTATGCGCCCTTGCGGTTCATGTCGGTCTGACCGTGGCGGATGATCCAGATCTCTCGCATGGGACGCCTCCGATCGGGTGCCTGTGCGGCACTGTGCCTGCGTTTGGCGCGGATGGACGTGCGGATGCGGGGCTTGCCGCCGATGCCGTCACAGCCAGTTGTTCAGTAGAATCCAGACGACCAGCGCCATCGCCTGCGTCAGCTCGCAGGCGGCGCCGAGCGTGTCCCCCGTCACCCCGCCGAGTGGCCGTGCCAGCCTCCAGCAAACCAGGAGCGCAAGCAGGACGGTGCTGCCGGTCCATGCCAGGCCGGTCGTGCCGAGCAGGAGCCAGGCCAAGAGGAGGGCCGGAACCAAGCCGGCGAGGAGCTCGCGGGGACCGCAGTGGTCGACGAACGACTTGCCCATGCCCCCTTCCGGCCGCGCATAGGGATGGAAGGCCGCACCGGCGACCGATGCGGTCCGGCCCAGCACCGGCCACAGGCACAGGGCCGCAAAACGCCGGTCGGGAGGAAAGGCCGACAGGCAGGCCACATCCAGCAGCAGCAGGAACACCACCGCCAGCAGGCCGAAGGAACCCACACGGCTGTCCTTCATGATGGCGAGCATCTTCTCGCGCGAGCGGCCGGACAACAGCCCGTCAAAGGTGTCCCCCAAGCCGTCGAGGTGCAGGCCGCCCGTGATCGCGGCATAGGCCAGCATCGTCAGGACGGCGGCGGGCGCCGGTGGCAGCGCGAAGCGGAAGCAGAAATCGAACCCGGCGGTCCACAGGCCGACGAACAGGCCCGTCATCGGTGCCCATGCGAGGGATTTTCCAAACTCCTCGTCGGACAGCACGACCCCGGCCCCTGGCAGCGGGATGCGGGTGAAGAAGCGGATGGCGGCGCCGAGGCGCCTCACATGGCGGGTGAATGTGTTCATGCGCGCGCCCCTTCGCCTTCCCTGGCGTCACCCTGTACCCCGGTCTCCTCAAGGGATGGCGGCGGCATGGCTTCCGGAAACGGATTGCCGCATGTCGCCGGAAGCAGGGCGCCGGTTGAATCCGGGAAGGGCTTGATGCGCACCGGTATGCCGCTGACACAGAGATATACCTCGTTCGCGGCCTCGGCCAGCTGCTGGTTCACGCGGCCGGCCACATCTCGGAACAGGCGTCCGGAGGCATGTTCCGGCACGAGTCCCATGCCCAGCTCGTTGGTCACCAGAATGACCGGACAGGACAAGGCGCTTGCCGCCGCGAGGAGTCCATCGATTTCGCGGCGGACTTCCGCTTCGACGGTGTCCGCCACCCGGGGCGGTATGGTTTCCCAATCGGAGAGGGTGCGGGCCATGCAGGCGGACACGAGCAGCGTGACACAGTCGAGCAGCACGCCGGCCGGCGGCATGGATCCGGCTGCGGACAGGATGCGCGCCCCGACATCCGACGAGGCCTCCAGCGTCCGCCATGCCGCGGGACGGCGCATGCGGTGCCGCCGGACCCGGTCGGCCATTTCATCGTCCTGTACCTCGCAGGTGGCGACATACAGGATGCCGGATCCGTCCGACGCCGATCGCGCAGCCTGCCCGTACGCACCGGCGATCCGCTCCGCCAGGGTGCTTTTGCCGGAACGTGCGCCGCCTGTCACGAGAATGATGTGCCCCATGCTTCAGCCCCCCTTCGTCCCGGAGGCATACATCGTTGCCTGGGCGGTGTCCGCATCTCCTTCGGAGCGGATGTCCACCATGAAATCGTTGACGATGCCCCCTTCGTCGAAGGTGGCCATCTCGTCGGCGATCGCCAGCGCGGCGTCGATGATCCGGAACATCAGGGCGGCGCCGGTTCCCTCGCCGAGCCGCATGTTCAGCAGCAGCGCGGGAGACAGGCCCATCGCATCCATGGCATGCCGGTAACCGGGTTCGGCCGACGCGTGCGAGGGGATGAGGAAGTCCCGTACGCCCGGATGCAGGCGGCATGCCAGCAGTGCCGCGACGGCGGAGATGAATCCGTCCACGACGACGGGCAGGCGCAGGGCCGCGCCTGCGAGGAAGACACCCGCCATGCCGGCGATGTCGAAGCCGCCCACCTTCGCGAGCACGTCGACGGGATCCGCGGGATCCGGCCGGTTGACGGCCAGCGCCTGCTTGATGACGCGGATCTTGTTGCGGTGCCCGTCCTCCGTGAGGCCCGCCCCCTTGCCGACGACCAGTTCCGCCGCAATGCCCGTGAAGGCCATGAGCATGGCGCTGGCGGTACTGGTATTGCCGATGCCCATTTCACCCGTGCCGAGCAGGTGATAGCCTTCCGCGGCCAGTCCTTCCGCAATGCGGATGCCGGCCTCGAGTGCGGCGACGGCCTCGCTGCGGGCCATCGCGGGCTCCTTGGCCATGTTCCTCGTGCCACGTGCGATCTTGCTGTCGATGACACCGGGCGTGCGGATGTCATCGGCGATGCCGATGTCGACGATGCGCAGGTCCGCGCCGGCCTCGCGTGACAGGACGTTGATGCCGGACTTCCCGCGCGTGAAGTTGATCGTCTGGGAGCGTGTGACGGAGATCGGACAGGCGCTGACGCCTTCCTCGCAGACGCCATTGTCCGCGCACATCACCACGATGCATTTCTTCGCAAGCCGTGGCCGCACCACGCCTGTGATGCCAGCGATCCGCACGGCGATGTCCTCGAGCTTCCCGAGACTGCCAAGCGGCTTGATGAGGCTGTCCTGCCGGGCAAGCGCCGCCTGTGCGGCTTCGGGGTCGAGCGGGCGGATGGCGGCAAGGGTCTCGCTGAGTGTCATGTCTGCCTCCCGTTGGTCGGATCCGGCCATATTCCGGATTCGGATGGTCCGTTCGCCGGGCATGATGCGGCGGCCGGCGTTCCCTACCAGTGTAGGCCAATCGTCCGGCTCCCGCAACCGGATGCCGTATGGCGGCACGAAGTCGTAAAAATCCGACAACCGCAGCAAAAATCGTATCGGGGAGACGTGAGCGGAAGACATCGTGCTGGCTTTTGCCGCGCACATGTGGTATGCCGTTACAGGAACGACTCCTCATCGGAAAGGAATCACGCTGCATGCGCAACATCATGCTACTCGGCCTGATCAGTTTTTTCACCGACGTCAGCACGGAGATGGTCTATCCGCTGATTCCGCTGTACCTGACGGCGACCTTCGGTGCGACGCCCGCGCTCATCGGCCTGATCGAGGGCGTCGCCGAGAGCCTGGCAAGCTTGCTGAAGGTCTTCAGCGGGTATGTCTCGGACCGGTTCCAGCACAAGCGGCGGCTGGCGTTCACCGGGTACGCCCTTGGTCTTGCATACAAGCTGGCGCTGCTGGTGGCCGGCTCATGGGGCGGCGTACTGGCCGCCCGGGTGGTCGACCGCCTCGGCAAGGGCATCCGCACCGCGCCGCGCGACGTGCTTGTCAGCGAGAGCGCCGACAGGGACCGCATGGGCAGGGCCTTCGGCATCCACAAGAGCCTGGACATGGCAGGCTCATCCCTCGGCATCCTGCTGGCATGGCTGCTGGTGACGGCGAATGCAGGCGCGGACGGCGACTTCGACTACAAGCGGCTGTTCCTGCTGGCTGTGATTCCGGCGGTTCTCGGTTTGGCGCTGTTCGCCTTCGTCCGTGAGAAAAAGGTGCACATGCCGGTCGCGACGCGGGAACCCTTCTGGCGGAACATGGGGAAGCTGGACGGACAGCTCAGGCTGTATCTGGCGGTTGTCTTCCTGTTCACCCTCGGCAACTCGTCGAACGCCTTTCTGCTGCTGCGGGCGAGGAACGTCGGATATGGCGGATCCGAGGTCATCCTCGTCTATCTGGTCTACAACGTGGTGGCGTCGCTGCTGGCCATCCCGATGGGACACCGTTCCGACCGCATCGGGCGCAAGCGGCTGCTGGTCGCGGGCTATCTCGCCTTTTCGCTTGTTTACTTCGGATTCGCGGTTGCGACGAGCCGATGGACCATCCTGTTATGTTTCGCGCTCTACGGCATCCACACGGCCATGGTCGCGGGCGTGGAGCGCGCCTACATCGCGCAGATCGCGCCGCCGGCGCTCAAGGGCACCATGCTGGGGCTGCATGCCACGCTGGCGGGTATCGCCCTGCTGCCGGCAAGCGTCATCGCAGGCCTGCTGTGGAACGGATTTGGCGCATCGGCGCCCTTCTGCTTCGGTGCCGGCATGTCGCTGCTGGCTGCGCTCATCCTGCAGTTCCGCATGAAGGAGCCGCACACGCCTGCCATGCAGGCCTGAGGGAACGCTTGCCCGATGACGCGCCGCATCTCGCAAGGCGCCGCAGCCGCAGGATGCCGCAAGCAAAAGCAGGGCCGTCCGCGCCCATGGCATGGGTGCGGACGGCCCTTCACGGGCTTTTCATGGGTTCCGGCGGCCTCCGGATCACCCCAGGATCCTCGCCAGATCCGCCTCGGCGGTGGAGATCGGGGTCACGTTCCACTTTTCCACCAGCACGTTGAGCACGTTCGGGGAGACGAACGCCGGCAGCGTGGGTCCGATGTGGATGTTGCGGATGCCCAGGGCCAGCAGCGTCAGCAGGATGCAGACAGCCTTCTGCTCGTACCAGGACAGCACCAGCGTCAGCGGCAGCTCGTTGACGCCGCAGTTGAACGCCTCGGCCAGCGCGAGCGCGACCCGGATGGCGCCGTAGGCGTCGTTGCACTGCCCCATGTCGAGGATGCGGGGCAGGCCGCCGATGGTGCCGATGTCAAGGTCGTTGAAACGAAACTTGCCGCAGGCGAGGGTCAGGATCATGGTGTCGGCCGGGCTCTTTGCGACAAAGTCGGTGTAGTAGTTGCGGCCGGGCTTCGCGCCGTCGCAGCCGCCGACGAGGAAGAAGTGGCGGATGGCGCCTGTCTTGACCGCGTCGATCACCTTGTCGGCCACGCCCAGCACCGTGCCGTGTCCGAAGCCGGTCATCACGGTCTTGCCTCCGTTGATGCCCTCGAACTGCCGGTCCTCGGGGAAGCCGCCGAGTGCGAGTGCCTTGTCGATGACCTCGGAAAAGTCCTTCGTTCCGTCTTCCTTCTCAGGAATGTGCACCAGGCCCGGGAAGCCGACGACCGCTGTCGTGTAGACACGATCGGAATAGGAGGCCTTGGGGGGCATGAGGCAGTTGGTGGTGAACAGGAAGGCGGCGGGCACGTTGTCGAATTCCTTTTGCTGGTTCTGCCAGGCCGTGCCGAAGTTGCCCTTGAGCTGGGGATACTTCTTGAGCTCCGGATATCCGTGCGCAGGCAGCATTTCGCCGTGCGTGTACACGTTGACGCCCTTGCCGGTTGTCTGGTCGAGCAGCATCTTCAGGTCGAGCAGATCATGGCCGGAGATGACGATGAAGGGGCCCTTCTCCACCAGCAGCGGCACGGTCACAGGTGTCGGTGTGCCATAGGCGGACGTGTTGGCGCCGTCAAGCAATGCCATGCACTTGAGGTTGATGTTGCCGAACTCCATCAGCAGGTCGAGCCATTCGGGAACCGTGTGATCGTCGCCGACCGCCTTCATGCCCTTGAAGAACCAGTCGGTCACTTCCGGATCCTCCTTGCCAAGCACAAGGGCGTGGTAGGCGTAGGCGGCCATGCCGCGCAGGCCCAGCAGCAGCAGCGAGCGCAGGGACACGACATCGGGATCGCCGGCGAAGATCGCATCACCCTCCATGTCCGCCGTGTCGGAGCCGGATGCGCAGCCGCAGCAGCCGCCGCAACCGGAGGCGTAGTTTGCCTTGTCGGCGCGGACCGTTCCGGTCAGCGCGTCGATCGCGGCATCGTCGAAGCTCACATTCGTGATGGTCGTGAAGAGGCCTTCCAGCATCAGCCGGTCTGTGTGGGCGGAACGCTTCTTGCCGTCGGTGGCGCGGGCCAGGCCGACCAACGCGCCGGTCAGGGTGTCCTGGGCCGCGGAGGTCTCCGGCTGCTTGCCGCAGACGCCGACCTTGGTGCAGGCTTTGCCGCCTGCGGTTTGCTCACACTGGAAACAGAACATGGACATGGTTACCTCCTTCATATGTGACGGGGACCGGTTGCCGGTTTCCCCTGGTTGACGCGTGTCTGCGGGAGCCGGTTGCCGGCTCCCGCCACGGTAGGGCGTACC
>JAEXRM010000133.1 GCA_023440865.1 Bacillota bacterium | reverse complement strand
GTCTCCCTCACCCCGATGATGGATAACCTAGACGACGCCGCGCGCGCCACGGTGTTTGACTATGCGGAACGCATCTACAAGATCATTCCCGGCCTTGTGATCCACAAGCTCGAGGTCAACGAGGCGGGCAACTGGGACTTTTCCGGCAATATTCCCACGAAGGTCACGGTGACAGGGAAATGACCGCCGCGCCCCGCGCGATGCCGCCGTACGGATCGCGCAGCCTGCAGAAGCCCTCGGACGGGGAGGAACACCCGATGCCAACCATGCTTTTGTCCGGAAGGCGGGAACACATCCCGCCTTTTCCACACCACAAGGCTTTCATCCACCGGGCGGCGCAGTACTTCTTCGCCGCGCACCCCGGCGTGCACCTGTATCAGGGCGATTTCGCGACCATCCGGGAAACCGCGCGCAGCCTCAGTAACCGCTGCTTCATTCCCCGCGCCCTGCTGCTGGACCCGACCACCGCCTGCAACCTGCGGTGCAAGGGCTGCTGGGCCGCGGATTACCGACCAGGAACGGAGCTTTCCTTTGAGAAGCTCTACGACATCCTCACGCAGGCCGAGGCGCTCGGCATCGAGGAGTGCCTGATGACCGGCGGCGAGCCGCTGCTGCGCAAGGCGGACATCCTCCGGCTTGCGCAGCACCACCGCCGCACCCACTTCGGGCTGTTCACAAACGGTCTGCTCGTGGATGAGGCCTTTGCCGACGAGATGGTCCGACTGGAGAACATCAACGTGTTCCTCAGCATCGAGGGCTGGCGCGAGCAGACCGATGAAAGACGCGGCGACGGCGTGTTCGACCGCGTCGTTCACGCCATGGACCTGCTGCGGGCCCGTGGCATCGCGTTCGGCTTCTCGGCCTGTTATACAGCCGCCAACGCGGATATCGTGTCAGGCGATGCCTTCCTCGATTTCCTGCGGGAGAAGGGGGCCTGGTTCGGGTGGCTGTTCCAGTACCTGCCCATCGGGTCCGGCGCGGACTCCTCGCTCGTCTGCCCGCCGGAGAAGCGTGCAATGGCCATGGACCGGTTTGCCGCCTACAGCCGGAAGCACGGCATGCCCCTGATCGACTTCTGGAACCTGGGACATCTCATCTTCGGCTGCATCGGCGCCGGCACCGGCTTCGTGCACATCAACGCCGCCGGCGATGTCGAGCCCTGCGCCTTCTGCCATTATTCGGACTCGAACCTGCACGACACGTCCCTGAAGGAGGCGCTGCAATCGCCCTTCTTCCGCAGGTTCCGCGCAGCGCAGCCCTTTACGGACAATCCGCTGCGCTGCTGCCCCCTGCAAAGCGCCACCGACACGCTCGATCGCATCGTGCGGGAAACCGGCGCCCGCTCCACCCACAACGGCCGCCCGGAAACGCCGGCCGAGCTCGGGGAAAAGACACACCCGGTCGATGAAGCCTGGAGACCGGTTGCTGACCGGATTCACGCAGGCTTCCCCGACCGGGTGAAGCAGAACGGAACCATCTATCGAGGCTATCTCGCCTGGAAGAAACGGCGCATCGACGGATAGCGCCAGGTCACACCTCGATCGCGGCCCGGGTCGTGTTGATGGCGCGGATGACAGCCGGATCGAACTTCGGCCGGCGCGCATACGAGTACAGGCCGTTCGTCTCCTGCTCGACATCCGTCAGCTGCGTATAGCAGAAGGCGCAGATGTTCGGATTCTCCAACAGGGCAAGGGTCAGCCCGCGGTAGCGTTCGAGAAACTCGGCCTCGCTGCGGGGCCGTTCGCCATACCCCCACGATTCGCTGCCCGCATGCTCCGGGTTCCACCAGATGCCGCCGTACTCGCTGACGAAATAGGGCTGCCCCTCATAGCGCTGCCGATCGGGGTAGGTGTTGAAGACGGTGCCGCCGCGTTCCATCGTGCCGTCGGCCCGCATGCGGCCGCCGGTGCGCATGTCGGCGAACTTGGCGGCAAATTTCGCGACATCCTGCTCGTAGTCGTGGATATCGAAGATGTCGGTCACCACATGGTAGTTGCCGCTCGTATCGATGACCGGCCGGGTCGGATCGATGGCCTTCGTGACGAGGTACACCTGACGGAGCACCTCGTCGTCCTGCGCCGTATGCCCCACAAAGTTTGCATTCGGCTTGTCCCAGGTTTCATTGAAGGGGCACCAGCCGACCAGCGCCGGACTGTTGAAATCGCGCTTCACCGCTTCCATCCATTCGGGCAGGAAGCGCTCCAGGCCCGTGGCGGTCGTGATGTCGAGCCCCCAGTTCGCCATTTCGCCCCACACAAGATAGCCCATGCGGTCGGCCCAGTGGATGAAACGCGCCTCGAAGACCTTCTCATGCATGCGGGCGCCGTTGAAGCCCATGGCCATCGAGCGTTCGATGTCGGCACGGAGCTCGTCGTCGCTGCGGGCGGTGTAGATGCCGTCCGGCCAGAAGCCCTGGTCGAGGATGAGGCGCTGAAAGACGGGTTTCCCGTTGATCTGGATGCTGTGGCCGTCCCAGGTGACTGACCGAAGCCCGAAATAGGATGTGATCCGATCCTCGAAGGGGGCGCCGTCGTCGTCGACACCCGTGAGCCGGAGCGCGAGGTCATAGAGATTCGGTTCGCCCGGCGCCCACAGATGGCTTTCCGCCAGCGGCAGCGACAGCCGGCAGCGGGATCCGGCCACCTTCACGGTTGCCGTGCCGACGGTGCGCCCTTCATACGTGGCCTCCAGTGAAAAGGAGGCCCCCGTGGCCGGGCGGTTGAACGCGGCTTCCACGTGGAGCACGCCGTTTTCCGGATCGGGGAAATACTTCGTGGATGCTACATGCACGCAGGACACATGCTCAAGCCAGACGGTCTGCCAGATGCCGGTGGTGCGCGTGTAGTCGCACCCATGGGAATGATACAGCGACGACTGCTTCCCGCATGGTTGCAGGCCGGAGCGGTTGTCGTCCTCAGCACATACGACCAGGATGTTCTCGCCTTCCCGCAAAAACGCGGTGATATCCAGCGAGAACGAGACATACCCGCCGCGGTGGCGTCCCGCCGAGGTGCCGTTGACAAACACCTCGGCATCATGATCGACCGCACCGAAATGCAACAGCACGCGGCCGCCCCGCCAGTCCGCCGGCATGCTGAATGTGCGGCGGTACCAGACGGCCGCCATGAAATCCTTGTGGCCGACGCCTGAAAGCTCGCTTTCGGGGCAGAACGGGACCAGAATGCTGCCGGAAAGCGAATCGGCGCCGGCAAGTCCACGCGGCCGGCCGCTTCGGCCGTGGTCGATCTCGAATTGCCAGGTGCCGTTGAGATTCATCCAGTTCGTCCGCACGAACTGCGGACGGGGGTATTCGGGGCGCGGCATGCGGTTATCCATGGTGACCCTCCGTTTTATTAACTTCTTAGTTATTGTTTAACCAAATCAGGTGTTCAATCACCATGATAAGAAATCGATCGGAACTCGTCAATAGAAGTTGACCAATTAACCATATGGTCATACAATGGTGCCCGAGCCGGCCGCATGGCACCATGCGACCGGACATTGCCACCGGCACGGAGGTACCATGCAGATCGACGCCACCACCGGCAATCTGCCCGTCCTGGAAGCCCTCGCCTCGGACACCCGCCTCGCGATGATCGGATTGCTCAACGAGCGCCCCTGCAACATCAGCGAGCTGGCGGACGCCCTCTCCATTTCCTCGGCCATCGTCACACGCCATGTGCAGAAGCTTGAAGCCGCGGGGCTGATCCGCTGCAGCACGCAGTCGGGCAGGCGCGGCATGCAGAAGATCTGCACGCTGGCGGAGGATGTGCTGACAGTCCGCCTGCGTGTGTTGACCCGCGCATCCGATGTGTACGTCCATGAGATCCCTGTCGGGCAATACACCGCCTATTCCGTGCAGCCTACCTGCGGATTGGCGTCCGCAACGGGTTTGATCGGCATGAGCGACGATCCGAGGTACTTTGCCGATCCAGCCCACATACAGGCCGAGCTGCTCTGGTTCGGCTGCGGTTGGATCGAATACCGCGTGCCCAACTACCTGTTGGGCAACCAAACCGCCAAAAGTCTTGAAATATCGCTTGAACTTTGCTCCGAAGCGCCTCGCTACGACGAGCACCATCCCTCGGACATCGACTTCACGCTCAACGGGCTGCCCATCGGGCTATGGACCAGCCCCGGTGATTTCGGCGCCCGCAAGGGAGCCTACACGCCGGACTGGTGGCATGGCGGCACGCAATACGGGCTGCTCAAGACCATCCGGGTGGACGATACCGGCAGCCACATCGATGGCGTACGCATGTCCGCCACCACCATCGCCGACCTGAATATCCGTTACGGCAGTGAAATCACCTTCCGGCTGGGTGTGGACGCGAACGCACGCCACATGGGCGGACTGAACCTGTTCGGAAAGGGCTTCGGGAACTATCGCCAGGACATCCGGGTGACGATGGCCTACTGACATGGCAGACCATTCCCGCCACGTTGTGGTACAATCGGAACAGCGTCAGAAACAGGAGGATCACCCATGCCAGCCATGCATTTTTCACAGCTCGCATACCAACGCCCCGACCTTGCCGAACTCGAGGTTTCATTCCGCACCCTCACCGACGCGTTCCGTCAGGCAGAGACCGCCGAAGCGGCCCTTGACGCCATGCGCGCGGTCACAACCCTGCGAAACCGCGTCGACACCATGGCCACGCTCGTCTCCATACGCCACAGTCTCGACACGCGCGACACCTTCTATGACGGGGAGAACGACTTCATGGACGAAGCCACCCCGCACATCGAGGGCTATCTCAACGACTTCTTCCGTGCGTTGCATGAAACCCGGTTCAGGAACGAGATCTCGGGGGTGTACGGCAATCATCTGTTCGAGCTTGTCGCCGTCAAGCTCAAGACCTTCCGCCCGGAAATCGTGGAGGACCTGCAGACCGAAAACAGGCTGGGGAGCGAATACACCAAGCTGCTTTCCGGCGCGCGCATCCCGTTCGAGGGCGAGGAGCGCAACCTGTCGCAGATGGGCCCCTTCACCCAGTCGAAGGACCGCGTCATGCGGCAACGCGCGCAAAAGGCGGTCACCGCCTTCTTCGTGGAGAACGAGGCGGAGTTTGACCGCATCTACGACGAGCTGGTGAAGATCCGCACGGTCATCGCCGCCAAGCTGGGATTCGCCTCCTTCACACCGCTGGCGTATGCCCGGTTCAACCGCACCGACTATGATGAAACCATGGTCGCCGCTTACCGCGACCAGGTGTTCCGCAGCGTCGTGCCGGTGACGCAGAAGTTGCGCGAACGTCAGGCAAAACGTCTGGGGCTGCCGGCATTGAAGTACTACGACGAACCGCTCGAGTTCCCGTCCGGAAACGCAAAGCCGCAGGGATCGCCCGAATGGATGATCGCACATGCCAGGGCGATGTATGCCGAGATGTCTCCGGAAACCGGAGAATTCTTCGACTTCATGCTCGACGGCGGGCTGATGGATCTGGTGACGAAACCCGGCAAGGCGCCCGGCGGCTACTGCACGTACATTCCGGATGCGCGCGCGCCATTCATCTTTTCAAACTTCAACGGCACCGCGGACGATGTCGATGTGCTGACCCACGAAGCCGGACACGCCTTCCAGGTCTACCAGAGCCGGGAACACGAGATTCCGGAGTACACCTGGCCGACGCTCGAAGCCTGCGAGATCCATTCCATGAGCATGGAGTTCCTTGCCTGGCCCTGGATGGAACGCTTTTTCGAGGGAGAGACCGCCAAGTACCGGTTCGCGCACCTGTCCGGCGCCCTGCTGTTCATTCCGTACGGTGTCACGGTCGATGAATTCCAGCACTGGGTATATGCCAATCCCCAGGCGACACCCGCCGAACGCAAGGCGCAGTGGCGCGCGATCGAGCGGAAGTACCTGCCGCATCGGGACTACGAGGGAAACGACTTTCTCGAGCGGGGCGGCTTCTGGTTCCGCCAGGGCCACATCTTCGGTTCACCCTTCTATTACATCGACTACACGCTGGCACAGGTGTCCGCCTTCGAATTCTGGGCGAAGTCGCGGCAGGACCGCACCACGGCCTGGGCGGACTACCTGGCGCTGTGCAAGGCCGGCGGCAGCCGCTCCTATCTGGACCTCCTGCCCGTCGCGCGCCTGCGCAATCCTTTCACCGAAGGCTCCATCGCCGCGATCATGGAGCCGGTATCAGCCTGGCTCGACGCCGCGGACGACTCCGGCATGTAAGGCGCCGTGACAGGGCTACCGGAGCACGAACATCAGCTCTCTTCCGCAGGGAGGCACGCATGCCGCGTTGCCTCCCTGTTCATGTGAAAAAAGATGCTTGACCTTCCCCTCGCGGGAAGGTTTATGCTGAGTCTGCCAGGCAAATCGCGCTGCAGCGCGACGGAGCGGCGGCACGTACGCCGCCGCAGCCCCCACTCCGGAGGAGACCATGAAAATCGGCGAATTCGCTGCCCTGAACCATGTCACCCCGAAATTGCTGCGCCACTATGATGAGATCGGCCTGCTCAAGCCCGCGCAGATCGACGCGGAAAACGGCTACCGCTCGTATGATGCGGCGCAGTCCCACCGGCTCGACTGGATCCTCATCCTCAAGAACCTCGATTTCCCGTTGGTGGAGATCCGGCACCTGCTCGACGGACCGGCGGACAGCCGGCCGCTCATCGCCGAACTGGCCAAGAAACGCCGCGAAATCGGCATGACACTGGACGAGCAGATCGGGAAGAAGATGCAGATCGACCGGCTCATTCTCCTGCTGGAGAAGGAAGGCTTCAACATGAACAAGCACATCGACCTGATGCGGTTCGAACAAAAGAGCGTGCACGACATCAAGAAGAACATGCCCAACATGGAGCGCTTTCTTGACGCGGTGCAGGACATGCTCGCCGTGTGCGCGCCCGGTGACGCGGTTTGTGCGCTGCGCTACGACATTTCCCATTTCAAGCGGGTCAACGACGAGCTGGGCTTCGAGGTGGGCGACCGCGTGATCGTGGCCTGTCACGATCTGCTGGTTGAAACGATGGGGCGTTTCGGTGCCGATGCGACCATCGGACGGGCCGGCGGCGACGAGTTCATCGTCTTCCTGCACGCCTCTTCCGATGCGGCGCGCCAGGCGGCGACGGACGTTCTGGCACGGATGGCCGAGTTCGACTGGTCCTTGCTGGGCTGCCCGTTTGCCATGAACGCCAAGATCGGCATCACAGGCGGCACGGTGGCGCCCCTGCCCATCATCCGCCAGCTGCTCGACGCTTCCTATGACGCCGTTTACGAAGCGGCGCGCAAGGGACCCGGGAGCGTAGTCGCCACGGAGTTCCAGTCACCCGTTCAGGGGGCGTGACGCAAGCGGGAGACCGCGGCTTCTTCCCGGAGAGGCTTCATGCAAACATGCACCGTCGGCTGATCGGGCCGGCGGGGTGCCCCGGTTGTGGAACGGCCACCGGGGCGGCCGGGCCGAG